>JAEWWW010000141.1 GCA_023396215.1 Bacillota bacterium
GGCATCATCACATCCATAAAGGCCCGCAGATGGGTTGCGCCCGAGATACGGGCGGCTTCCTCCAGCGAAGGGTCTATCTGGCTGATGGCGCCTGATATGTTGTTGTAACCAAGGTTCATAAACCGCGCGATATAGGCAATCAGCAAAATCCAGATGGTGCCGTAAAGCTTCCAGCCCACGACGGGCAGGGGCTGGGCAAAGGCCAGTATCATCGCCAGCGCAATGATGGTGCCGGGCACAGCGTAGGGCAGTGTCACCATGGTCTGCATCAGGCCGACCCCCCGCACGCCGCGCACACCGCCCCGAATGGCGATGTAGGCGATAATCAGGGTAATAATCGTGATGATTAACGCGGCGGTGAAGGAAAGAAACAGGCTGTTTTTGAAAGCTCGGGAGATGTTCTGAATCTCAAGCAGCCTTGCAAAGTTTCTCAGGGTGATATTTTCGAGGCCAAAGGGCAGGCCGAACACCTTGGTAAGCGAGGTGGTCAGCGTCGCCAGTATGGGGGCGCAGGTGGTGATAAGGAACATCACAAACAGGAAGATAAACAGCAGCCACTTGGACTTGCCAAGCTTGGTGGGCTCTACGGCCGCACTTTTGCCGCTGACCACCACATACTTGTTGTTGCTCAGCACCCGGTTGTAGGCCCAGAGGCCAAAGAGACCGAAGAGCGACAAAAAGATGGAGTAAGCAGATGCGATTTGCAGGTTGTTGGCCATGTCGGGCCGATTAATCAGGTAGTATATCTGGGTGGTCATCAGGCGTATCTGGTTGGGCGCGCCCAACACGGCGGAAACACCGAAATCGGCCAGAATAAACATAAACAGCAACAGCATGGCCCCCAGAATAGAGGGGGTAATCAGCGGCAGGGTGATATCCC
Organism: Bacillota bacterium; assembly: GCA_023396215.1. Lineage (GTDB taxonomy): Bacteria > Bacillota > Clostridia > Oscillospirales > Ruminococcaceae > Heteroruminococcus. The sequence continues at coordinate 881 of JAEWWW010000141.1, forward strand.
GCAGGGTGCGCCAGGGTGATGCGCCGGAGATACGGGCGGCTTCCTCAACCGATGCCGATATTTTCTTCATTGTAGGCAATACCACAAGAAAAGGTACTGCATAACGGTAGATAGACATTACAAAAATCATGCCGCCGATGCTGTAGACGTTAAACAGCGGCTCGGAAAGCCCAAAAATTGCCATCGCGGCTTTGTTGAAGTAACCCACCGGCCCCAGCAGGAAGGTCCACGAAATGGCGCCGATGAACGGGGGGATGAAGTAAGGGATGGCAAGCAGCGTCTGCCAGTAGCGTTTGCCGGGCACGTCGGTTCTCACCACTGCCCAAGCCAAAAATACCCCTATGATGGTAGCGAAGATGGTGGAGGGGATAACCACCTTCATCGAGTTAATCATACTCCTAAGAATCGACTTGTCTTGGAAGATGGCTAAATAGTTTGAAATGCCATAGCTTCCATCCACCTTAAAGCTGTTAATAATCAGCATAACCGACGGATAAACCACCGAAAATGCCAGCACGGCCACCGTACCCCACCATATCAGCATCGGGGCGGTGGAGCCACTGGATCTTAAAGCCTTAAAGCGTCCCGTGAGAGGGGTTGGTGCTTTGTTTTCCATTGTATGCACTCCTCAAAAATCGCGGCTGGTTTATTGATTTTGCGCCAACATTCTACGCTTCGGTACTTACAGTTATAAACTCTTTAACTGCCATTACTGTTGGTGGGGTGCAGGCTTTGAGCAAAAGCCTGCACCCTACCTCTACTGCCTAGCCCCGGCCGGGCCGGAGCTGGATATTTCTCTGTCGTTACCGGCAGGGAGGCAGCGCGCGCCGCGGCTCCCGTGGAGAGCGGGTCAACTTGTATAAACCGCTTGTATACAGCCGGTGGTTTGCCTAATGTTATTCTGCGCCGAAGAGCTTAACATACTCTTCTCTGACCGCGGTGGAGTTCTCAACATAGTAGCCGAGGTCGAAGGGCAAAGTCTTGATTTCGGTGGCCTTGGGAGCGCCCTCGGGCACGCCGGCATCCTCGATAACGGGGATATAGCCCTGCTCAACGAACAGCTTCTGGGTATCGGTTTCAAACATGAACTCGATGAAAGCTTTCGCAGCATCCAGGTCGGCAGCATCGATGGTGCTTACCAGCGCCATGGGGGTGGGAACCAGAACAGCGCCGGAAGAGGGCCATACGACCTCAACAGGGGAGCCCTCGTTCTTGGCGTTTCTGGCCATGAAGTCAACGATGGCAACGGCGGAGTACTCGCCGGAGGAAACCTTGGTCTGCAGGTTGCCGTTGGACTGCTCATATTTGCAGTCGTTGGCCTTGGCTTTGGTGTAGAAATCCCAGCCAACCTGATCGGGGTACTGGGTGTGAACCATCAGTGCGGTGAAAGCGCCGCCCGAGTAGTTGGGGTTCGCCATGGCGAAGGTGCCTTTGAAGTCGGGGCCGGTCACGTCCATCCAATCCTTGGGAGGGTTGGTCACCTTGGTGGTGTTGTAAGCCAGCACGCTGTAAATCAGGCGAACTTCGTGAGCCATGCCGTTGTTGTAGGCATACTGCTGGTCAATTTTCTTTGCGCCTTCGGGGCTGAAGTGGGTGATAAGGCCTTTGTCGTCCATCTGCTTGATATAGCCGATGTCGGCGAACCAGATGATGTCGGCTTCGGTCTTGCCGGTCTGCAGCTCGGTGTCAATCTTGGAGACAACGTTACCGGTGCCCGAGCGGAACAGCTCGTAGGTCACCTTGGGGTGACGCTTTACGAAAGCGTCCAGCGCTTCGGTTGCCAGATCCTGAGGCTCCGAGGTGTAAATCACGATGTGGCCGGAAAGCTCCTTGGGAGTTTCCGAACTGGGGGCCTCGGAACTGGGAGCGGGCTGGGACGAGGACGGGGGGGGAGTGGTGCCGCCGCAACCGGCCAGTGTGCCTACCAGCACAACCAGAGCGATAGCGAGAGCAAACATTTTCTTCTGCAACATAAAATCTCTTCCTCCTTCAATCAAGTGCCTGTGTTTTAGTGCTTCTATTTTAAGCAGCCCCGAATGGGTTTCGGTTCCGCCGCTTAAACCACAAAATATTGTTAACAATTGTTCATATCCACTAATTTTTTTGCGATTTTGTTTGTGGTTTTGAATTCTATCATATTCAAAAACGAAAGTCAATCAAACCGGCTGCGGGCATTTTCTCGGCATATAATGTAAAGAGAATGTAAAGTGCTCTTTGATTTTCCCTTTTGTATAAATTGAGATGTGCGGTTTTGGTTATTTTAAGAAAGTTATTTCATCTTTTCGGCCAGCCGCGCCTTCATGGCCTCCACATAGTCGTAGGGCACTGCAAGGGCGCCATATCCCGTGGCCAGCTCCAGATTCTTTTTGATGGCCCCGTGGTAGTCGCTGCCGCCCGAGCGCAGCGCGCCGAACTCCTGCACCAGCGCCTCGGCCCGCTCCTGCCAGGTCTGGTCATACTCGCTGTACAGCGTTTCGATGCCGTCGGCACCCGCGGCCATCACCTGCCGCACCACCGCCTCGCCGTGGGCCCAGTCCTGCCGGTCTATCTGGTTGATATGCGCGATAAAGGCAAGGCCGCCGCCCTGATGAATCACCTCGACGCATTCCCCGGGGGGCGGGTTTTCACGCTTGACATAGCCCACCGTGCCCGTGAGCATGTATTTGGCCATGGCGTCCTTCAGGTCGGTGGCGTAGCCCCGCTCAATGAGAATGGCGGCGATATGCCCCCGGGCAATCGAGCTGCCCTCAAAGCGGTCAAGGTCGCTGCGGTCGATGTTTATCCCCGCCGCCTTAAGCTTGTCTATCATGGCGAAGTTGCGGTCGACGCGGGTTTGGGCCATCTTGGCCACATGGGCGGTCATCTGCGGATGGTGGTGGTCGATAAACAGCCCCACGATGTGTACGTCGCAGCCCTCCACCACCGTTGCAATCTCGATGCCGGGGATGACCTCCAGCCCAATCTCTTTGGCCCGGGCCAGCGCCTCGTCCAGCCCGCCGGTGGTGTCATGGTCGGTTATCGCCAACGCCGCCAGACCCTGTTCCTTGGCATAATCCACCAGCTGCGTAGGGGTCAGCGAGCCGTCCGATGCAGTGGTATGTGAATGTAAATCAACAATTTTCATAGCCAGACCTCCTTTTTTTCAGTATAAGCGTCGGCTTACCCTTTTGCAAGCGTCACCGATATTTTACCCGAATTTTAGGAAGTATTGGCGTAACTACGGTTGCAATTTAAAATATGCTATGTTATCATGAGGGCGTATTTTGAATATTTTAGTGCGGCTGTGACACATGATAAACCTGACCAGAATCGGGGTTTCATGTGTTTTATTCTTTTTTGCTGTATCAGTGCCGCAAAAGCACGGCAGCACAACCGCGCCGGGCCGCCTTAAAATCGTCAAAAAAATTACCGAAAGGATACGTGACAAATGACCGACAAACGCAAGGTACTGCAGGACGTAAAACTCTTTGTGCTGGATATGGATGGCACCTTCTACTTAGGCGACCGGATTATTGAGGGCTCGCTGGACTTTCTGAAAAAGGTAAAGGAAACCGGACGCAGCTTTATATTCTTTACCAATAATTCCTCTAAAATTCCCTCGGTCTATGTTAAAAAGCTGGCGGCAATGAATTGCCACGTCACCGAAAAAGAGGTGATGACCTCTGGGGATGTGACCATCAGCTATCTCAACGCCCACTGCAAGGGCAAAACGGTCTATCTGGTGGGCACCCCGGTGCTGGAGCAGAGCTTCCTCGACGGCGGCATTCCGCTGACCCAGGATAAGCCGGATATCGTGGTGGTGGCCTTCGACACCACCCTCACCTACGAAAAACTGGAAAAGGCCTGCACCTATATCCGGGAGGGCGCCACCTTTTTGGCCACCCATCTGGATATCAACTGCCCCACCGAGGACGGCTTCATTCCCGATTGCGGCAGCATGTGCGCCCTGATTACCTGCTCCACCGGCAAAGAGCCCAAGTATCTGGGTAAGCCCTTTGCCGAAACCGCCGAGATGGTGCTGCGCGAAACCGGCTTTGCCCGGGATGAGATTGCCTTTGTGGGCGACCGCATCTACACCGACGTAGCCACCGGGGTCAACAACGGCGCTAAAGGCTTTTTGGTGCTCACCGGCGAAACCAAGCTGGAGGATGTGCCCGCCTCGCCGGTAAAGCCCACCTGCATCTTCGACTCTCTGGCCGAGATGGCCCTCTACCTCTAACCCAAGCCTGCCGGTAAACGCCGGGTGCGAAAGCACCCGGCGTTTTTGTCTGCTCAAAGGCGCCCCGCTTTTGCAGAACCCAGACTGCCTTTTGGGCCCCGACCGCCGGGAATATTGCCGTGCCGCGCCGCAAACAATAATGCGGTCACAGCAGCAGCCCGCGCCCCCTGTTTGCGGCGGCTGTTCTTTTTTACCCGACCCTACGGCGCATACTTTTACTTTTTTCTTTATTTCACATCCTGCATTTACTTGTTTTTTGTAAAAAAGCTTTTTTGAAGATATGGCTCTTGAGCAGAATACACAAAGTTATCGTTATAAAAATAACAACTATTGCATTTTAAGCCGCCAATGCTATAATATAACTGAAAATTTTGAAAGAATTTTCGACACGTGAAATATTTTTCACAAAGTGATTTGCGGGGTAGTTTGAACAGATTTTCATTGGGTTTTCTGCGCAGCCCCATCCGGCAGAGAGCGCAGAAAAGCCGATGCAGCAAAAGGGGGGAAGGACGGGCCGATGTTACAACATGCGCAGGATACCCGTCTGATTCTCAAATGCTGCACCATGTACTACTTCGACGGCATGAGCCAAACCGAGATCTCCAAG
>JAEWWW010000129.1 GCA_023396215.1 Bacillota bacterium
ATTTTTTCGGACATAGTTTGCTGTCTCCTTTCAGAATGTCGTGTCGTAACTTCATTCTATCAAAGACTGCAAACTCTGTCTCTTTTTATACCCTTTGCAATTTGCGCAATTTATTGTACCTTATCAAAAAAGCAAATCCCGTTGCCATCATGCAAACGGGGTATTTTTTTTGCAGAGGCGCAGATTATAATACTGTTTGCTTTTTAGGGCGTTTTCTAAAACGGAAAACCGCCGGAAAATTCGTTGAAAACAAGTAGCTGCAAGGCCAAGAGCACAGGAATACTTCATGTATTCCGAGCATTTTGAACGCGGCGGATGCTGATTTCAGTAGAATTTGCCAAGAGTTTGGAGTTTTAAGAAAGCCCTGGAGTACAGATTGTTTTACATTTGACAATTTTTTTCTTTTAGCCAAACTTGGTTGCCCGGCCCCTCCCACAGGCTTTGATTTTGCGCAGGCGGGGCTTTATCGGCGCAACCCGGCGGTAATTTTTCCGACTAATTTTACAGACAGGTGGGTGTTTATGGTCACTGTGGCTGTTGTTGGCCCCGCACAGGATAAGCGGATTTTCTCGTTGCTGCACCGGGCGTTGGGCCGCGAGGGCAGCCTGCTTTCCATCGGTCCGCGAGGGCTTTCCTCGGGCGCCAACCCGCCGGATTTTTTCCTTTGGGATAGCAGCCGCCCCGGAAGCATCAGCGCCCCCGGCGCGCTGGTGGTGTTCAAAGAAAAAGCCACCGATTTTGAGGGAATGCCGCCGCCCTTTTGCGGTATGGCGGTGGTGGGCTCGGATAACCCTGCCGCCATCGAGTTTTTGGCACAGGCCCGCCAGCCCGCCATCACCTGCGGGCTCTCGCCGCGGGATACCATCACCCTTACCAGCATGACCGATACCGGCGCGGTGGTAGCCATCCAGCGCAGCATTCTCTCGCTGGATGGGCGGGCATCCGAGCCGGGCGAGCTGCCGGTGCGGCTCAGCGCCCCCACCGACAGCTACGCTATTATGTGCGCCGCCGCCGTGCTGGCCTACAGCGGCAGGCTGCACGACCGCGCGGAGCTGGCTCTCTAGCCGCCGCATTCGGGCAACGCCTGCCAACGCAAAAAACGATTATTTACCAAACATGCTAACAGAAACTGACAGTTATATATTTAATATGGTAGCTCATACTATTACTGCAAACGCAAGTCAGAAAAGCATTAAATATTAACCTTCAAGGAGTGTAAACGTTATGGCAAGTAGCAATAAACCTGTAGTTCCCGCAGCTAGAGAAGCTCTGGATAAGTTCAAGATGGAAGCCGCCAGCCAGGTTGGCGTAAACCTGAAACAGGGTTACAATGGTGACCTAACCTCTGCCCAGGCCGGTTCTATCGGTGGCCAGATGGTAAAAAGAATGATCGAGTCCTATGAGAACTCGATGAAGTAACAAAGCGCAAACAAACTTTTAACCCTATAACCAAATAAACCATTTTTTTGGCACCTGCGCAACAGCGCAGGTGCCAAGCTTTTTAAGGCGTTTCTGAAAACGGAAAGGCGCAGGAATGCTTTACGTATTGCGAGCATTTTTAACGCCGCCAACGCTGTTTCCAGTAGAATTTTCCAAGAAATCGGAGTGTTCAGAATGCCCTTGGCGGCTATTGCCCTTGGGCGAGGTAAAGGGCGTGGGTTTCGCGGGCTATCATCAACTCCTCGTTGGTGGGGATAACCCAAACCCGCACCTGAGAGCCGTCGGCCGAAATCTCGCCCTCGCCCCGTTTGCCGCCGTTCTTGGCAGGGTCAAGGCGGATGCCCAGCTGCTCCAGATTGGCACAGACGTCTTGGCGCAGCTCGTCGCTGTTTTCCCCGATGCCGCCGGTAAAGACCAGCGCGTCCAGCCCGCCCAGCGCCGCGGTGTAGGCGCCAATGTATTTTTTCACCTGATAGCGCAGGGCGTCACGGGCCAGCACCGCCCGCGGGTTACCCTCATCGGCGGCCTGACAGACGTCGCGGTCGTCGCTGGAAACCCCCGAAACCCCCAGCAGCCCCGAACGCTGCTGCAAAACCTGCATCACCTCATCCAGCGTCAGCCCCTCTTTTTTCGCGATGATGGGGATGAGCATCGGGTCGATGCTGCCGCTGCGGGTGCCCATCATCACCCCCTCCAGCGGGGTGTAGCCCATCGAGTTGTCGATGGAAACGCCGCCGTCGATGGCGCTGATGGAGGAGCCGTTGCCCAGATGGCAGGTAATCATCTTCAGGCTGCTCAGGTCTTTGCCCAGCCGCTTGGCGCATTCGGCGGCTACATAGCGGTGGCTGGTGCCGTGATAGCCCAACCGCCGCAGGCCGTATTTTTCATAATATTCATAAGGTATGCCGTAAATCTGGGCCTTGAGAGGAATGGTGTTGTGGTAGCCGGTATCGCTGACCGCCACCTGGAAAAAGTCCTCGCCAAAAACGGCGCGGCAGGCCTTGATACCCCCCACCATGGCGGGAACATGCAGCGGCGCAAGCTCGACGGTGGCCTCCACCTCCTCGATGACCCGGTCGTTCACCACCACCGACATGGGCTTGTCGCTGCGGTAGGTGGCGATGCGGTGGCCCACCGCGGCAATCTCGCTTTTGCAGCCGATGACCGCACAACCGCCGCCGCAGAGCAGCTCTATCACCTGCCGCAGCGCCTCGGTGTGGTCGCCCAGCGGCAGGTCGTAAACCTTTTTTTCGCCCCCCGCCTTGTGGATAATCCTCCCGTCTATGCCGATGCGCTCACAAAGCCCGGCCCCCAGCACCTGCTCGGTCTGCATGTCGATGAGCTGGTATTTCAGCGAAGAGCTGCCTGCATTGATAACCAATATATTCATTGCGCAAAGCTCCTTTCGTTTTATATCAATCATTGTTGCGGTGTTTTTTTGATAAACCCTGTGGACGCCTGCGCCCCGGAAAAACAGTAGGGCTCCGCAAGGGTAAGGCAGCCGCAGAAATATCCTGCCCCTTTACAGAGGCCTTTCATGGGAATGGGTGTGGTGCAGATCCGGCGCATGGGTATGGCTGTGCTCCAGCGGCCCGTGGGTGTGCCGGTGGCTGTGCCCGCCTGCAACCGGCGGCTGGTGGATATGGTCGTGGTGCGGGTCGGCGTGGTTGTGGCGGTGCTCGTGGGTAACCGCAACGTGCAGGTGGGCGTGGCTGTGCTCTTCAAAGGCCGCAAAGTACGCCCCCAAGAGCATCAGCCCAAGCGCGGCGAAAAAGGCTGGCGCGGGCGTCTGGCGAAAGATGGCCAGCGAAAGCCCCACCCCAATGAAGGGCGCAAAGGCGTAAAAGGCGCTTGTACGCGCCGCGCCCAGATGCCGCTGCGAAAGGATGTAGAAGTAGATGCTCAGGCCGTAGGCCACAAAGCCCAGCAGCAGCGCCGCGGCGATATAGATTGGGGCGGCTGACAGCGAACCTGCAAAGGCGGCGATGAGCAGCGCGCCCAAGCCGGAGCCAAAGCCCTTTATTACCACAATCTGCAACGGGTCTTTTGCGGAAAGCCGCGCGGTGCAGTTGTTCTCAAGCCCCCAGCAGACGCAGGCCAGCAGCACCAGCACCGAGCCGTAGGAGAATGACAGGCCGCCCAAATCCTCCACCGTCAGGAGCCCGCCCCCAGCGGTAATAAGGGCCACCGCCAGCCACATGCGCCTGCCCACCGCTTCGCCGAACAGCGCGGCGGCAATGACGGCGGTGGCCACAATCTCGAAGTTGTTGAGCAGCGACGCCGTCGCCGAGGTGGTGCGGGTCAGGCCCAGCATCAGCAGGATGGGCGCGGCGATATCCAGCGCGACCATGGCAACGACGTAGGGCAGCTCCTGCTTTGTGACCCCCGCCTCACTCCCCCGGCCGCGCCGAAAGAGGTTGACGGTGAACAAACCGGCCCCCGCGCCAAGATACAAAACCGCCGCCATCAGAAGCGGCGGCAGCTTGCCCAGCAGCAGTTTTGACGCAGGCGCGCTCACCCCGTAGCAAACAGCGGCGAGAATGGCATATAAAACAGGTGGGGTCTTGGTATTCTTTCCGCTCATACGGTTTGGGTTTGTGTCTGGGCCTCAGGCTGGGCCTGCGCCGCCCTGGCCTTATAGGCGCACCATAGGGTGACTGTCACCAGCACCACCGCGCCGCCCGCCAGCGCAAAGGGGCCGGGGCGCTCGCCGATGGCCAAAAAAACCCAGATGGGGTTAAAAATCGGCTCGGCCATGGCCAGCAGCGAACAGGCAAGCGCCGAACAGCGGCGGCTGGCAATGTGGTAAAGGGCGTAGGGCAGCCCCAACTGGAACACGCCCAGCACCAAAACCGCCAGCACCGCCATGGGCTGCGGCGTGGGGGGATAGATAAAGTAAAAAGGGATGCAGATGATCGCATGAAAAACCTGGGCCAGCAGCAGCGCCGAGGTGGAGCTTTGGGCGTCGGTCAGCCGCCCGGTGGTGATAAAAAACGCCCCGAAGGTCACGCCGCTGGCAAGCCCCATAATATTGCCCAGCATCTTGCCGGGGGAGAGCTGATCGAAGAAAAACAGCGAGATACCCGCCAGTGAGATGAACACCACAATAATATCGATAAATGGGAACCGTTGCCGGAAAAATAAAAAGCCTATAATAACGATAAAAACCGGGCTCAGGTACTGCAGCACAATGGCGTTGGCCGAGGTGGTGAGCTTGATGGCCGAAACAAACAGCACCATGGTGGCGGTGAGCCAGCCGGCCGCAAAGCAGGTGTGGCGGTTGACCACCAGCCGGTGGCCCATCGCCCGCATAAACAAGTATAGCACCAGCCCCGCAATAATCGAACGTATACCGCCGATGACCAGCGAGTTCCATGGAATGAGCTTGATGATGACGCCTGCGATGCTCCACATCATACCGCAGAGCAGCATACAAAACATAGCCTGGGTTTGAGTAATCTTTTTCAGCACTGGATTACGCTCCTTCATAAAACACGGTTCAGAAACCCCATGATACTTTCACGCATTATCCTAGTGATTATACCCCAAGCCGAACCGGAACACAAGAGCATTCTGCTGTATAAAACGCTGCAAAAACCGTACGCACATCTATCAATCCTCCCAAATTTGGAGTATAATAACCGTAAAACGGTTATCATACCGCTATCTTGATGCCCGCCTATGGCGATGGCGAATGATACCATGCCGTTGCGCGAACATGGTATAATATAAGCGTTTGAAATCACTTTGTGCTTTCAGGGCACGGCATTGGCCGTGCAGCTGCCCACCGGGCGGCCAAAACCGCATTGTATATAGGCCTTGTACCGCACACCGCCCCGTGGCGCTGCGCTTTTCTGCACCCCTGCAGCAGCCGGCGCCCCGTTTTTGGGGATGTGCCCCGTGCATCGATAAGGAAAGGGTTGAAACAGCTTGGTCTTTGCAGGGCTCACATTTTTATATCTTTTTTTGCCTGCAGGCATGGCACTGTACCACCTGCGGCCTTCGCTGCAGTACCGCAATGCCGTGCTGGCGGGGCTTTCGCTCTGCTTTTATGCTTGGGGCGAACCGGTTTGGGTGGTGCTGCTGATTTTCTCTTCGGTCACCGATTATTGGCACGGCATCATCATCGAAAAACACCGGGGCAGGCTGGCCGCCAAGCTGGCCATAGTTTCGTCGCTGGTGCTCAACCTGGGGCTGCTGGGGCTGTTTAAGTACAGCGGCTTTTTTGTGGAAAACCTCAACGCCCTGCTGGGGCTTTCGCTGGCGGTGCCCAGCTTTTCGCTGCCCATCGGCATCTCGTTTTACTCCTTCCAGACCCTCTCTTACGTCATCGACGTTTACCGGGGCGAGGTGGGGGCCCAGCGGTCGTTCATCAGCTTTCTGATGTTTGTTTCGATGTTCCCCCAGTTGGTGGCGGGGCCGATTGTCCGCTACAGCCACATCGCGCAGGAGATTGAGCACCGCACCTTCTCGCTGGAGGAGGTAAGCGCGGGGCTAACCCGCTTTTGCCAGGGGCTGGCCAAAAAGGTGCTGCTGGCGAACCACGCCGGTATGCTGGCGGGGCGGTACCTCGACGGCAATCTGGATAAGCTTTCCACCCCCGGGGCATGGTTCGGCATCCTGATGTTCACCCTGCAGATTTACTACGACTTTTCAGGCTACTCCGACATGGCCATCGGCCTTGGGCGGATGCTGGGCTTTCACTTTATGGAAAACTTCGACCACCCCTATATCTCCCGCTCGGTCAGCGAGTTTTGGCGGCGGTGGCACATCTCGCTGGGCAGCTTTTTCAGAGATTATGTCTATATCCCGCTGGGGGGCAACCGCCGCCACCTTGTGCGCAACCTGCTGGTGGTGTGGGGGCTTACCGGCCTGTGGCACGGCGCAAGCTGGAACTTCATCCTCTGGGGGCTGTACTTCGGTGTGCTTATCCTCATCGAGCGGTTATTTTTGCAGCGGGTGCTGGCCCGGCTGAGCTGGGGGCTGCCCAACCTCTACCTGATGACGGCAGTCGTCTTTGGCTGGGTGCTCTTCTACTTTACCGACATGACCCGCCTGACGCGCTTTTGGGGCATCCTTTTTGGCGGCGGGGTGGCGGGGCCGGATATCTCGCTGGGCATCCTGATTGCCAACAACCTGCTGTGGCTGGTCTTTGCCGTGCTGTTCTGCCTGCCGGTGGGCAGGCTGGCCCGCCCGCTCCTCGGCCGGCTTTCGCCGGGGGGCAGCGCCGCGGTGCAGTGGGCGGCGGTGGGGCGTAATCTGGCTGTGCTGCTGGTCTGCACCGCCCTGCTCACCGGCCAGAGCTATAACCCGTTTCTCTATTTCAGGTTCTAAGCCGCTAAAAGACATCCCCCGCACCGCGCCGGGGGTATAGTGACCCCGGAAGCTTAAAGGATATTTTCCCGTGAGGAATGCTGCGAGGGAGGCCGGATGATGCTTGATAACAGGGCGCTTTCGATTGTGCTGCTGATTGCTGTTGTGGGGGATTTTGCCGCTGCGTATGGCCTCGCGCCGTTCTACAGGGGGTACTCCCACAGAAAATCTGTGATGAGCGTTCTGGGCAGCCCCGCCAGCCCTGTGCGACGGGTTTATAACGCATGGCTGGTGTTGCTGGGGGTACTGCTGCTCGTCTCCTGCAGGCTGATTTATCTTAAGTTTTTGCCTGTTTCAAAAAGCCTCTCGGCTGTGGCGGTTATTTTAACCGCGGCCTTTGCCATCGGCGCATGCATTGTCGCCGGGCTGTTCAGCGTAAACGAACGCAAAGAGGTTGTTACCACCGCATCAAAAATCCATGGCGCCGGGGCGGCGGTTGGGTTTATGCTTTTGCTGTTTGCGCCTCTGCTGCTGGTCATCCTTTTCTTCAAGGGGGGCGATGCATCCGGAGGGATATTCTCCCTTGTCTGCTTTGCCGCCGCATTTATCTTCTTTGCTTTATTTGTCATGGCGGACAAGAAGGAATTTCAAAGCACAATCGTTGCACAGGAAGGGCTGTGGCAAAGATTGACCCTGCTCATGATGTACATCCCTTTCGCCAAAATTGCCCTATCGGAGCTCATATAAGGAGAGGTCGGCATGAACGAAACAACCAACCAAACGCAGCGCTGCCCGGGGCAGCAGGCCAAAACAGCGCCGACTGCCTTTGCCAGGCCGGGCAAAAAGTGCCGGGCTGCCGTCAACCTCTTCGCATGCTTCGGCCTGCTGGCGGGGGTTGGGGCGCTTTCCTTCCTGTTGCCCCGGCAGACGGTTTCGCTGCTGGAGCGGCGCACCCTTGCAGAGCCGCCCAAGCTTTCGGCCTCGGGGCTGCTTTCGGGCAGCTACACCCGCGGCGTGGATGAATATTACGCCGACCACTTCCCCGCCAGAGATTTTCTGGTGGGCTTTGCCCGCAGTCTGGACGACCTGCGGGGGTTCCGCCCCGGTGCGGTCAAGCTGTATGAGCAACAGGCCGCCGAGGAGCAGTCTGCCCCCGAGCCGGCCCAGCCGCCCGCAACCTCACAGGAGCCGGGGCAGCAGACCCCGGAGCCCGGCCCCGAGCCCGCGCCGCCCCCCGAGGAGGAGACGCAGGGCGCCCACTATACCGGCGGCACCTTTGTGTATAAGGATACCGCCTTTACCCTCTTTGGCGGCAACAAAAAAGTGGCGGCCTACTATGCCGGGGTTTTAAACGGCTACCGCGACAAGCTGGGGGAAGATGTGGCGGTCTACAATCTGGTGACCCCCACCTCGGCGGAGTTTGGCCTGCCGGGGCGGTATCAGAACCTGACCGGCAACCAGAAGGAGAACATCGACTATATCTACTCGCTGCTTGCGCCGGGTATCACCCCGGTGGACGCCTACGGCGCGATACAGGCCCACTGCGGCGAATATCTTTACTTCCGCACCGACCATCACTGGACCGGCCTTGGGGCATACTATGCCTACACCGCCTTTTGTCAGGCGGCAGGGCTGACCCCCCTGCCCCTCTCCGAGATGGAAACCCGCAGCCGCGAGGGCTTTTTGGGCACCCTTTACAGCCAGACGCAGGATAGCCTGCTGGCCCAGAACCCCGACCGGGTGGATTACTACGTTCTGCCCACCGGCTACACCGCCGAGATTTTCCATAAGGACCAGCCCTACTACCCCACCCCGCTGAACACCCTTTGGGGCGAATATGCCCTGCCGGTGAACAGCTACTCCATCTTTCTGCATGGCGACTGGCCGCTGATGCACATCAACACCCAGCACAAAAATGGCAGGCGGATTGTGGTGGTCAAGGAATCCTTCGGCAATGCCTTTGTGCCCTTCTTAATTTCTCATTTTGAGGATGTTTATGTGGTGGACCAGCGGTATTTCCAAACCTCGCTGCTGGAGCTGATTGAGCAGAAGCAGGTGACCGATCTGCTCTTCCTCAACAATATCTTTGCGGCCAACACCCAGTACCACGCACAGTGCATCGGCTCGCTGGCCCATCAGGTGTGGACGCCGCCCCCACCGGAGGAGGAAGATTTGCAGCAGCCCGATGAAGAACCGGAGGATGACGAGGATTAAAACCCGCTTTTTGGGGGTGGGTTGCCGATAATATAGTGTTGCGTTTTGGGGGGCGGCCGCGGCCCAAGGTTGCAGCAAAACCCGCCTGCGTTTATACTATATCTATGAACTGTAACAAGGAGGGCCGCCGATGAAACGAATTCTTTCGCTGCTTTGCGCCGCAGTGCTGCTTTATGGCTGCGGGGCGGCCGCTCAGCCGCCCGAGCCTGTGAGTATGCTGCGCATCAGCCTTGCCATACCTGCCGACGCCGACGCCATCAGCCTGCAAACCGCCCAAGCCTTTGCCAAGCGGGTGTCGGAGGCCTCACAGCAGCAGCTTTTGGTAGAGCTGGTGCAGACGGCCGACGCCGCCGGCGCCCTGACCGACGGCAGCTGCGGGCTGGCCCTTGTGCCCTCGGGGCGTATCGCGGCGCTTGTTCCCCAACTGGGCATTGTGGCCCAGCCCTTCTTTTGGAAGGATTACGCCCACTTTACCACCGCCATGAACCTGCCCGAAAACCTGGAACTCACCAGCCTGCTGGCTGAGCCCGCGCTGGGCGCAAGGGTGCTGGGGGTATATTACGGCGGCTCGGTCACCCTGCTGGCCCGCAAGCGCGTCTACGACGAGCTGGCGCTGGAGAAGCTGAGCATCGCCCTGCCACCGGAATCCCTCAGCCTGAGCTGCTTTGAAGCCTTGGGGGCAAGGGTACAGCTGCTGCCCCGGCAGGAGGCGGTAGGCGCTTTTATGCGCAGCGAAATTAGCCTGATAGAGGGCAGCGTGGCCGATATCCCCTCGCTGACCACCGGGCAGAACACCGTGCATGTGCTGCCCCTTGACCATTACATTCTGGGAGAATGGCTGCTGCTTTCAGAGGAGCTGGCCAAAACCCTGACCGCCCCGCAGCTGGCAGCCCTTAACGACGGGCTGGCGGTGAGCATGGAGCAGAACGACCGCGCCCGCCAAGAACAGGAAACAACCGCCGTGGTGGAGCAGGCGGCGGACGGCGTGACCCGGCATGAGGGGGGCTTTTTTTCCATCACCCACGCGGCGGGCTGCCGCTACCTGTTTGAGCAGGTGGTGCCCCAAAGCGGCTGGAGCGACCAGCTCATAGAGGCGCTGCTGATGGGCAACCGCCCGGGCCGGTACTAAAGGCGGGCCGACGATAACAACAAAAGACGGACTATCCGCTTTACACGGATAGTCCGTTCCTTGCATTTTGAGAGGTTTAAGCGCGGAGATTTTGCATCGGTAAGCTGCAACCGGGTTTATGCGATACTCATTTTGCTTTTTCGCTTTTAAACTTTTGATATGTTTTTATAGCAAGCAAAAGAATGCAATAAATGATAGCCCCGTTAAGTAAAAACCCTCCAAAACTAAGGTTCATTGACATTAGGGGGCTTCCCTTAATTGCGGTATTATAAACCGATAAAAACGGGATGGGAAACCCGGCTTCGTATTGAAAGCCATTAACCGCGCGAAAAGGCAGGATATATGATAAAACCACCTCTGTCCAAAGCGCTGCGTTCAATACCTTCCAGTTGATTTTTTTCAACCTGGCACCTCCATAAAATAGATGTGTATTACAAATTCCGATTTATGAATGTCCTGATTATGCTATGTCCGCAGAGCGCGTCCAACAACAGATGGGCGGCGGCTTTTTCGACCTCCTAAAGCTGCAACAGCTTTTTGGCAGTATTCGCATTGCGAATGGTGATGCTGTCATAGGCGGCGGTGCCCACAATCTTGGACCATCTGGTGCGCGAAAAGGTGGCGACGGGGGCCGACCAGAATATCACCTGCCCGTAAGAGGCCACCTGCTCGTACTCCGGCTTGGCGGGGCCTATCTGCTCGATGACCTCCCCGGCGGTGGCGGGGGCTATGACAAAGATGGCGTTATGCTTGGCGTTGCTGTCCCCGCCCCACCAGTCGGGGGCATGCTCCAACGCCTCGGCCAGCTCCTGCACAGAGAGCAGGGCGACCGCTATATCCAGGGAGAATTGCCGGGCGATGGCCTGCACGCAGGTCTGCTGCAATGCCGCCCTGTCGGCACTGCTGTGCGAAAACGCCACGTTGCCGCTGTTGATGTAGGTTTTTACATCGGCAAACCCGGCCTGCTCAAAGGCGTTTTTCAGCAGGGGCATGGCGACGCTGTTTTTGCCGCCCACGTTGACCCCTCTGAGCAGCGCGATGTATCTTTGCATCGGTCGGCCCTCCCTATATTGCTAAAAATAAGAAGCTTAATCCTCTTCAAACAGCGACCGCAGCAGCGCCGCGTTGGCCGACCGCCGCCGTCGGGTTTCTTCGTGGTCGACGGCAAAGCCGCCCTCGGGCAGCGGCGTCAGACAGTCGCCCTCCCGCGCGCCGGGGGGCAGCAGGGCGCGGTCAAGCTCCTCAAAATCCCCTGCTTCGGTTTCACAGATGGCGGTATCGCCCTCAAAACGGTCGATAATCAGCAGTTCCATGGTTGGTTCCCCCTGTTACTTTTGGGTGGCGACGGTCAGGGTGCTGCCGTCGCTGGTGATGACGATGGCTCCGTTTAAATCTGTGCGGTAGATGGGGATTTCCCGCGCCCCCAAACGCTCCAGCACCTCTTTGTGGGGGTGGCCGTAGCTGTTGTCCAGCCCCAGCGAGATGGTGGCCATCTGTGGGGCGGCGGCATCCAGATAGGGCTGGGTGGTGGAGGAGCTGCTGCCGTGGTGGGGTGCACAGAAAACATCCACCTTCAGGTTGGCGCCCGACGCCAGGATATCCGCCTCGGCCTGCTTTTCAATGTCACCGCTGAACAGAAAGGAGGTTGCGCCGTAATCCAGCCGGCAGACCACCGAGCTGTTGTTCAGGTCGTCGTAAAAAGCGGTGGGGCCCAGAATGGTCAGCACCGCGCCGCCGCCCAAATCATACTCGCTGCCCGGCTTCGCCTTGGTAATCTTCAGCCCCTTATCGGCGATGGCGGTCAGCAGGTTGGTGTATACCCGGGTGGTGGGCACCACGCTGTCCTTCAGCTCCGACATGATAATCCGGCCCACCTGCGCCTGCTGCACAATGTGGGTCATTCCGCCGATGTGGTCGGCGTGGGGGTGGGAGGCAATCAGGATATCCAACTGCTGCGCCCCCTGCTCGCTGAGGTAGCTGTAAATCTCCTCGGCATTTTTCTGCTCGCCCGCGTCGATGAGGACATTTTTTTCGGGGCCTTTAATCAGAATGCTGTCGGCCTGACCCACATCGAGGATATGTACCTGCAGCGACCCGCCGGTGGCGGCGGATACCGGTTGGCCTTCGGGGGCTTCATCCAGCAGGCCGAAATTCCCTGCCAGCAGATAAGCCGCCACCAGCAGCAGCATAATCAGCAGCGATTGCAGCTGCTTTTTGGTTTTTTTGCTCATTCTTCTCGCCATACGAGGTCCTCCCAAAACTGTCATATTGCCGTATCGGCCCAAGGGGCGGCGCTATACCAAAGATATATCCGCTCTTATTGTATATGCGGCCTAGCGGCCCCGTTTGCCGGCGGGCCGCCGGTTTTTGGGCGAGCTTTGGCGTTGGGCCTGCCTGCCCTTGCCCTGTGTCCGGGCGGGCTTAGGCGGCGGGCGGTAGCCCGGTGGCGGTGGTATCAGGCAGCCAGGGGCGTTGCCGATAAGGTCCTGCCGCCCGGCGGCAATCAGCGCTTCGGCCACCGCGGGGCGGTTTTCCGGCTTGAAGTATTGCAGCAGCACCCGCTGGCGCTGTTTTTCCTGCTGGGTGCGGGGCACATAGACCTCCTCCATGGTGTCGGGGTCAAGGCCGGTATAAAACATGGCGGTAGAGATGGTGCCGGGGGTGGGATAAAAATCCTGCACCTGCTGGGGGCGCAGGTTGTGCTTTTTGAGGAAAAGGGCCAGCTCCACCGCGTCTGAAAGGCGGCTGCCCGGGTGGGAGGACATAAGATACGGCACCAGATACTGCTCTTTGCCCGCCCGTTTGGTGGCAGCGTAAAAGTTTTTGGCAAACCGCTCATAGGCCGCCGCCGAGGGCTTGCCCATTTTGGTGAGCACCGCCGCGGAGCAGTGCTCGGGGGCTACCTTTAGCTGTCCGCTGACGTGGTGGCACACCAGCTCGTCTAAAAATTCGCTGTTTGGGTCCTCGTTGAGGTAATCGAAGCGGATGCCCGAGCGGATGAACACCTTGCGCACACCCGGCAGCCTGCGCAGGTCGCGCAGCAGTCTCAGGTAGTCGGCGTGGTCGGCCCGCAGCGCCTTGCAGGGGGTGGGCACCAGACAGCGGCGGTCGCGGCAGACGCCGGCGGTGAGCTGCTTTTTGCAGGCGGGCTCGCGAAAGTTGGCGGTGGGGCCGCCCACATCGTGGATATACCCCTTAAAGCGGGGGTTTTGGGTAAAGCCTTTGGCTTCCTCCAGCACCGAAGCGCTGCTGCGGCTCACCACCTGCCGCCCCTGATGCAGCGCAATGGCGCAAAAGCTGCAGCCGCCGAAGCAGCCCCGGTTGTGTATGATAGAAAACTCCACCTCTTCGATGGCCTTTACCCCGCCCCTACTTTCGTAAACCGGGTGGTAGGCCCGCATAAAGGGCAGGATGAAAATCTCGTCCAGACGCTGACGGGTCAGGATAGGCGCGGGTGGGTTCTGCACCAGCACCCGGTCGCCGTGCTTCTGCACAATGTGGCGGCCATAGACGCTGTCCTGCTCCTCAAGCTGCAGGCGGGCGGCCCGGGCGTAGGCGGTTTTATCGGCCGCGACCTTGGCAAAGGAGGCGCAGGACACATGGTCGGAGGGAAGCTGCCCCAATGGAGCCAGATAGCAGGTGCCCGGCACGTCGAAAATCTGCCCGGGGGCATCCCCCGCCGCCAGCCGAGCGGCCAGCCCCAGCATCTGGCTTTCGCCCATGCCGTAGACCAGCAGGTCGGCCTGTGAATCCACCAGTATCGAGGGGCGCACCGCGTCATCCCAATAGTCGTAATGAGCAAAGCGGCGCAGCGAGGCCTCCAGCCCGCCCAGTATCACCGGGCAGTCGGGGTAGGCCCTTTTGGCCAGCAGGCTGTAGACGGTGGCGGCGCGGTCGGGCCGCTGCCCGGCGCGGTTGCCGGGGCTGTAGGCGTCGTCTGAGCGCTTGCGCTTGGCGGCGGTGTAGTGGGCCACCATCGAATCGATGTTGCCCGCGGTGATGAGAAACCCCAGCCTTGGGCGGCCAAAGCGCCTGAAATCCCGCTCGTCGTCAAAGGCGGGCTGGGCCAGCACCGCCACCCGGTAGCACTCGGCCTCCAGCAGGCGGGAGATAATGGCAATGCCAAAGCTGGGATGGTCGACGTAAGCGTCCCCGGTGACGCATACAAAATCGACGGCATCCCAGCCGCGTTCTTTCAGTTCATTTTTGGTGATGGGCAAAAAACCGGACATTCTTCTTCTCGTTTCTTTTTGTTTTGGCTGTCTGTGCAAATCCTGCGGGCGGCTGATAGCCGCCCCTACGGTGGAAAAACGGCAGGGGCGATGCCCGGCGGGCAAATTCCCCTCCTTGGAGGGGTGGCGTATAGCGCCGGGGTGGTCGTCCCCACAGCAATCTCTTTGCTGCTGCGGTGTAGAAACGGACATTTCACCTGCTTCGCCATCTGTGCAAACCTCGCGGGCGGCTGATAGCCGCCCCTACGGGTATGATGGTACGCAAGAGTTATAGGCGTATTCTCTACGAATCGGAGTTGAGCTTCATCTCATACCAGCGCTCTTTGGATATCAGCACCTGCCGGGGCTTACTGCCTTCGGGAGGGCCGACGATGCCCCGCTGCTCCAGCTCGTCCATGATGCGGGCGGCCCGGGCATAGCCCAGCTTGAGCCGCCGCTGCAGCAGCGAAGTGGAGGCGATGCCCGCTTCCACCACACATTCGATGGCTTGGGGGGTGAACTCGTCCTCGTCGTCGCCCGAGGCTGCCCCGCCGCCACCGCCGCGCTTGCCGCCGGTGACCGCCTGACGGTCAATCTCCTCCATAACCTCGCTGTCGTACTCGTTGCTTTCGCCCTCTTTGACAAAGGCGACCACCCGTTCCACCTCTTTATCGGTAACAAAGCAGCCCTGCACGCGGGTGGGCTTGGCGCTGCCCACCGGGTAGAAGAGCATGTCGCCCCGGCCCAGCAGCTTTTCGGCCCCGCCCATATCCAGTATGGTGCGGGAGTCCACCTGTGACGAAACGGCAAAGGCGATGCGGGAAGGAATGTTGGCCTTGATGATACCGGTGATGACGTCCACCGAGGGGCGCTGGGTGGCGATGACCAGATGCATGCCCGCGGCGCGGGCCATCTGGGCCAGACGGCAGATGTAGTCCTCCACCTCGTTGGGGGCCACCATCATCAGGTCGGAAAGCTCGTCGATGATAATTACCACCTGCGGCAGTTTTTCCATGCCCTCGGTCTGCTCGGCCAGCTTATTGTAGCCGGTGATATCCCGCACGTTGCAGTCGCCGAAGGTTCTATAGCGGTTCATCATCTCGCCCACCGCCCAGCAGAGAGCACCCGCCGCCTTTTTGGGGTCGGTGACCACCGGCACCAGCAGGTGGGGGATGCCGTTGTAGCCCCCCAGCTCCACCATTTTGGGGTCAACCATCAATAGCTTGACCTCTTCGGGGGAGGATTTGTAGAGCAGGCTGATGATAATTGAGTTGATGCAGACCGATTTGCCCGAGCCGGTGGAGCCGGCGATGAGCATATGGGGCATTCTTGCCAAGTCGGCCACCGCGATGTTGCCGGCGATATCCTTGCCCAGCGCCACCGTCAGGCGGCCGGGCGCGCTCTCGAACTGGGGCGAATCGATAACCTCGCGGATGGTGACGATATTGATGTTTTTGTTGGGCACCTCGATGCCCACCGCCGCCTTGTTGGGGATGGGAGCTTCGATGCGTACCCCCGCCGAGGCCAGGTTAAGGGCGATGTCGTCGGCGAGGTTGGTAATCTTGCTGATTTTTACCCCCGCCGAGGGCTGAAGCTCATAGCGGGTGACGGCAGGACCGCGGGAGATATCCACCACACGGGTCTGCACCCCGAAGCTTTTCAGGGTGTCCACCAGCCGCTGGGCGTTGGACTTTAGCTCGTCCGAGATGTCGCCGCTGCTCTTGCCCTTGCTTTCCTCCAGCAGGTTGACCGGCGGATAGGAGTAAATCTGCTTTTGCTCGGGCAGGGTGGCGACAGCGGCAGGAGCGCCCACCGGGGGCACCACAAAGCTCTGGTCGCCGGGCTTTTGCAGGGTATCGCCCCCCTGCTGCATCTGGAAGGTAAAACGGCCGTCCTGGGTGGGGTAGCCGCCCGAGTCCAGCACCGTTTCGCCGGTGACGGCCCGGGTGATGATGTCGTCTATGGGGATATCGGGGGTTTCACCCTCCTCCTGCTCCTCATCGGTCTGGGTATACTCCAGCTCCTCCGGCTCGTCCAAATCCTCTTGGGGCGGGGCTACCGGCCGGTTCAAGGCGGCGAGCGCCCCCAGCAGCCGCTCCTTGGCGGTACGGGCCGAGCCCTCCTCCTTTTCGGCAGTCGGCAGGGCTTTTTTTTCGTTATCCATCGGCACGTCGATGTCAAACTTGGGCGGCGGGGCGTTCTCCTTGCGCTCTAAATAAGCCTCCTCCAGCCGTTTGACCGGGCGGTAGGCCCCCCGCAAAAAGCCGATGAGGGTGCTGCCGGTGAGCACCATGATAAAGACGAAAATCAGCAGCACCACCGTGATGGCGGCGCCCCAGAAATCAAAGAGCAGATAAAGGGGAATGCCGATGAACAGCGACGCCACGCCGCCCCCTTGCAACAGCTTGCCTTCGGCAAAGAGGGTGGCGACAATGGCGCCAAAGTCGCCCTCCGGCAGTGCGGTGCCAAAGATTTGCAGCGCCCCCGAAATGAGCAGTATCAGTATGGCGCTCTCCCACGCGCGGGGGATGACCTTTTTGTTGTCTTTTTCTTTTGAGATAAGCACGGCTATGTAGGCGGTGAGCGGGCCGAGCAGGTAGCCCGACCAGCTAAAAAGCCCCCGCAGGCTCAGGTGAAACCAAAGCCAGAGGTTGGCCCCCTTGATGACACTCAGGGCAAAGAGCAGCACCCCCACGGCAAAAAGCACCACCGCCTTTAGCTGGCGCTGGGCTGCCTTGCGGGCCGCGCGTTTTTTTGCGGCGGCAGACCGTGATTTTGTTGAACCTTTTGCGGCCATTGTTTTTATTCTCCTTTTTCACGGCAAACGCATAGGCGTTCGCCTTTACGGGTGACATCCGACGCCTCCCGTATACCCTCCGGTTTTGCCGCCGGGGACGGCAATGTATTAAGCCCTCCGGCGAGATGCATTCGTCGACGGGAAAATGGCGGATGAAATGCTGTATTCAGGACTGTTTCTTCCCTGAACATTCCCTTACGCGGTGGGTCAGCGGATAGCCGCCACCACAAGGTTGCGCAGCGCTCCGCCGGTGGCAAGCTCCACCACCCCGGCGGTGATGGTCAGGATGCCCAGCACAAGGGTGTACCACGCAAAGATGCTCAGGCGGTTGCTGTTGACCAGCATGCGCACCAGCTTGATGGCAAAAAAGCCGGAAACCGCGGCGGTCAGCACCCCGGCCACCGCCACCACAGGGTCGACAGCAAGGGCGGCGCCCTCTAAATCAAGGAACTCCAGCAGACCTGCCCCGGCCACCGCGGGCACCCCAAGGATAAAGGAAAAAGCCACGGCATAGCTGCGTTCCAGCCCGCAAAGCAGGCCGGTGCCGATGGTCGCCCCCGACCGGGAGATGCCCGGCAGGGTGGCAATTGCCTGCGCGGCGCCCACCGTCAGGGCATTTGGGGCGGTCATGGTGGAGGCGTCGCGCCTGCCCACCACCGTGCGGTCGGCGGTAAAGAGCAGCAGGCTGGTGATGAGAAAGCAGACGCCCTCGACGATGATGTCGTTATCCCCCATCACCCGGTCGATGACGTCTTTAAAGAGCAGCACCACGAAGAGGGGCAGCAGTGCAAGCAGCAGCAGATAAATCATGCGGCGGGCGGGCGGCGGGTTTTTGGTGGTAAAGCGGCCGGTGAAAAGCTCCTTCAGCAACACAAAAAGCTCTACCACCATCTCCCAGATGGTTTTGTAAAAGGCGGCCAGCACCGCAAAAAGGGTGCCAAAATGCAGAAGCACCACAAACAGGGTGGAGGATTCTGAGCTAAGGCCGGTGAAATATTGAAACACCGACAGGTGCCCCGAGCTGGAAACAGGCAGAAACTCTGTCAGGCCCTGTATCAGGCCCTGTACAATTGCGTCAATCAGGTTCAAGGTGGTCTCCTCCTTGGTTATGTAGCCCGGGAGCAGAAGCTGCCCGCCGGGGGTAGTACGGCAATAGCCGCCTGCTATCTTTCTTTATAGGGGCTGCCGGGGGCGAACCGGGGGTCGAGATAAACGGCGGGGTCGGTGGAAATCACCCTGGTCACCGTGGCGTTGCTGCCGCTGCCGGTCAGCTCGAGAAAGCCCTTATCAAAGGCACAAAAGCGGGTTTGCGGCAGCTGTGGCTGCTCCATCAGCAGCTCCTGCGGGGCGATGGTGTACATCATTCTTGTTGCCCCTCCTTTTCTTTTTCTATCAGGTCGTAAAGGGATTCGATGGCGTCGCTCAGGCCGCCCAGCTGGTCAATCAGCCCTGCGCTGACCGCTTTTTCACCGTCCAGAATTGTGCCGATATCGGTCACCAGCTCGCCGGTGTTGGTCATCAGGCGGCGGAACTCATCGGGGGTGATGTTGGAGTTGTCGCAGACGAAGCGGATGATGCGGTCCTGCATGCGGTCGATATAGGTGAGCGACTGGGGCACGCTGAGCACCAGCCCGTTAAAACGCACCGGGTGGATGGTCATGGTGGCCGAGGGGGAAATCAGCGAAAAGCGGGCGCTGCAGGCCAGCGGCACACCGATGGAGTGCCCGCCCCCCAGCACCAGCGAAACGGTGGGGGTTTTCATCCCCGAAATCAGCTCGGCGATGGCGAGACCCGCCTCGACGTCGCCTCCCACGGTGTTGAGGATAATCAGCAGGCCCTCGATGCGGGGGTCCTGCTCGATGGCCACCAGCTGGGGGATGACATGCTCATACTTTGTGGTTTTGTTTTGGGGCGGCAGGATATAATGCCCCTCTATCTGCCCCACGATGGTCAGGCAGTGGATGACATGCTCGCCGCCCAGCGGGGTGACCGAGCCGGTTTCCACAATCTGCTCAGACTGCTCGGACGAGGGCAGTGTTTCCTGCTCTTGTTCCTGCTCCTGCGGGCGGTCGGGCTCTTCGTCCTTCGGCTCATCGGGCAAAAAATACATATCTGCGCCTCCTTTCAGGCCATACAGATATCTATTTTGAGCCGTATTCAGTCTATTTATACTCACAAGGCTGTGCCAAAAGTACAGCACTGCCGCGGGCGGGCAGCGGGATGCATGTATCATAACCGCCCTGCGGGCATTAACGGATTCATTATAGCACAACACCCTCGAAAATAAAATGGCTACCTTGGGGCGGCGGCGCTGCCTTCCGCCATAAAATTTGCAGTCTTTCTTTCAAAAAAGCTGCCGATGCTCTTTACAAACAACCGCTTTACAGGCTATGCTGAATACAGCAAATCAGGCGGCGGCAAAACCCTTTGCCCCGGGCCTGCAGGGCAATATCATATTTGGCAAGCCAATCTCTGTTTTTAGAAAGGGGCATTTGCAATGGAACAAAAAACCGGCCGGGGGCCGATTGCGCCCACCCTGCTGCTGGTGGGTATTTTGCTGGCGGTGGTGGGGCTGTTCGGCAGCCTTTTGGGCAACCGCCCGCAATTTGAGGAAGCGCTGCCCGCCGAAAGCCTTTCGCTCGAGCTGCCCGGCCTGACCGGCATCGACCTTGACACCGCCTTTGGCGATGTGGAGTTTGTGTTGCAGGGCGACCGCTCCTATCTCTCAGGCAGCGGCTTTGAAAAAGGCACCGTCACCAGCCGCTATGAGAACGGCCGGTTGGTGATGCGGCAAAAAACGCCCGGCCGCATGTTAACCGACCGCCTGAAAGACCTGCTGCGGGGCAGGGGCTCCCCCCTGAGAAGAGGCAAGCTTGTGATTACCATCGCCGAGGGCACCCGGCTGGAGAAGCTGGATGTCGAGCACGGGGCGGGCAACCTGAGCCTGCGGGGTGTGGTGGCGGATAAGGCCGAGATTGGGCTGGGCGCAGGAGAGATTACCCTGGAGGGAACCGCCCTCAGCGAGGCTTTGGTTGAGGACGGGGCGGGCAACATCACCCTGAAAAATGTCAGCATCCCAAACAAGCTTACCGTGGAAAACGGCACCGGCAACATCCTGCTGGAGGGCAGCGTTGCCGGCAAGATAAAGCTGAGCTGCGGCGCGGGCAATATTACCGCCAACCTCAGCGGCAGCTTGCAGGATTACCGCATCACCGCCTCCTGCGGGCTGGGCGAGGTGCGCGTCGGCGGCTTTGGCTACGGCAAAAAGGCGGAGCTGTCGCCCTCCGGCGCTCTTCATTCCATCGAGGCCGAAAACGGCGCGGGCAACGTGGATATCAGCATTCAGTAGCAGCAGGCAGGCCGCGGTTGTTTCTGCGCCGCCGCGGGGGTATCATACATATACAGAAATGAGAAGCAAGGAGCATAAATATGAGGTTAAATTGGGTTACCATCAAGGTGAGCGATATGGAAAAAAGCCTGCATTTTTACACCCAGCTGCTAGGGCTGGAGGTAGCCGCCAAATTTGGCGGCCCGGAGCATCAGATTGTGATGCTGGGCAAAGCCGAGGACGCAAAGGTGGAGCTGGTGTTTGAACCGGGAGCCAAGACCCAAAACCCGGGCAACGGGGTTTCCTTTGGGCTTGAGACCGACAACCTTGACCAACTGGTGGCGCTTTTGAAGGAGCAGGGCAAGGCGGTTTCCGGCCCGGTTGCCCCCAACCCCGGCATCCGGTTTTTCTTTGTGCAGGACCCCGACGGCTACACCGTTCAGCTCATTGAGCATAAATAGGGCTACGAAGCCCTATAAAAAATCAAAAAACCGTCAGGCGGCGAAAAAGCGTGCGAGGCGAGGCGGCAAGCGTAGCAAATGAGGGAGCACATTTATGTCTGTGACCGATATTTGCAAGTGTTGCCAACCAAGTAAGTAAAAAGGCGTAGCCATTTTACGTTTGCGCGGCTTTTCCGGCAGCCTGAAAAGGCTGGTATCGTTATTAAAACGATACCAGCCTTTTTACTGCTGCTAAAAGCTATCCTGTGGCAGGGTCAGCCCACCTGTGCGACCTCTTCCGGGCTGAGGACAGTGATGCCCGCCCGCCCCAGCACATCCAGCGTGGTGGCGTTGTCGTCCACCCGGAGGATGATGTTGGCGGTGTCGCCGCTGCCGCTGATGAAGGCGTACATATATTCCACCGTGATGCCCGCTTCGTACAGAGCCGCAGCAGCCTCTGCAAGGCCGCCGGGGCGGTCGCCGACGCCGATGGCGATAACGTTGGTCAGCGATACGGTCATGCCCGCCGCCTTAAGCGCCTCGGCCGCCTGCTCGGGCCGGTCTACAATCAGGCGCAGGATGCCGAACTTGGTGGTATCCGCCAGCGAAAGCGCGCGGATATCGATGCCGTTGTCTTTGAGGATACCGGTGATTTCGGCCAGACGGCCCACCCTGTTTTCAACAAAAATTGAAAGCTGCTGAATGGTCATGATAATCCCTCCATTATAATTGATGGATATAGGCGTACTTAACCCTTGCGCTTGTCGATTACCCGCTTGGCCTTGCCCTCGCTGCGCTCGATGGTTTTGGGCGAAACAAGGCTCACCTTTACCGCGATGCCCAGCGTGGATTCGATGGCGTTTTGCAGTTGGCGTTCCTTCTGCTCCACCAGACGAACCGCGTCGAACTCAAAGTCGGGGCCTACCTCTACCATCACCTCAAGGCTGTCGAGATTGCCTATCCGATCCACTACCAGCAGGTAGTGGGCCGAGGTTTCGCCCATCTCCAGCAGTACGCTTTCAATCTGGGAGGGGAATACGTTGACCCCCCGGATAATGAGCATATCGTCGGTGCGGCCGCAGGGCTTGCTCATCTTCACCAGCGTTCTGCCGCAGGAGCAGGGCTCGCGGGTGAGCATGGCGATATCCCGGGTGCGGTAGCGGATGAGGGGCAGCGCCTCCTTGGTGATGCAGGTAAAGACCAGCTCGCCCAAGGTGCCGTCGGGCAGCACCTCGCCGGTGTCGGGGTCGATGATTTCGGGGATGAAATGATCCTCGCTGACATGCATGCCGGTCTGCTCGCTGCATTCAAAGGAAACGCCGGGGCCGATGATTTCGGAAAGGCCGTAGATATCATAGGCCTTCAGGCCCAAAATCTCCTCAATTTCGTGGCGCATCTGCTCGGTCCACGGCTCTGCGCCGAACACCCCGGCTTTCAGCTTCATCTGGGAACGGTCGATGCCGCTTTCCCGCAGCGTTTCGCCCAGATACATGGCGTAGGAGGGGGTGCAGCAGATGACAGTGGAGCCAAAATCCTGCATAATCTGTATCTGCCGCTTGGTGTTGCCCACCGATACCGGGATGGTGGTGGCTTTAATCTTTTCGGCGGCATAGTGCATCCCCAGCCCGCCGGTGAAAAGGCCGTAGCCGTAGGAGACATGCACCACGTCGCTGGTGTCGGCTCCGGCGGCGGTCAGCGAGCGGGCCGCTACCTCGCCCCAAAGGTCGATATCGTTTTGGGTGTAGCCCACCACCGTCTGCTTGCCGGTGGTACCGCTGGAGGCATGGATGCGAACCACCTTTTCCATCGGCACCGCAAACATGCTATAGGGGTAGTTATCCCGCAAATCCTGCTTATATGTAAAGGGCAGCTTTGCGAGGTCGGCCACCGTGCGGATATCCTCGGGGCGCACCCCGGCTTCATCCAGCTTTTGGCGGTAAAAGGGCACCTTTTCATACACCCGGCGCACCATCTGCGACAGCCGGTAGGATTGCAGCGCCCCTATTTCGTGCCGGGGGGCAATCTCGATGGGGTTCCAGTATGGCTTGGACATATGTATTTTCTCCTCAATTTTAATTCGTCATTTATCATCTATTATACATCATTTTTTATTTCACGGCAGTTGGGTGAATAAGGATGAATGGAAAATGATAATCTGAAATTTGACGGCTTACATCTCAAGGTCGTCGCCAAACACAAACCAACAAATATCATTTCGCAAACGCTCGTCATCGATTACGAGATCACGAATTTTCTCCGGAAGCCTATCCCGTTGCCATTGACACTCCTGACGCCTGCATATTTCCCTTTTGTCTTTGGGTGAGGCCGCCATAACGGCTCTGATTGCATAGGCTGCCGCTCCCAATTCGTGCGCGGCGACATGGGCTACCACAGCGGCCTGGCCGGCCGACAAAGCAGCCAACCTCGCCGCTTCTGACACTTCTTTGGCTTCCCTTGCCGCGTCCTGCGCTGCGCCGGCGGCAAAGCGCGCCTGTTTCATGGTAATTTCCCCGTTCACCCAAGCCTGGGTCAACTCGATGGCGCGACGCGGACGGTCATCATCCGGGCATGCTTCTTCAAAATAGTGCAGTACATGCCGGGCGCATTGCGCCGCCCAAATGGCCAATAGACGGTGGTCCTCATCCGACAATGTACCGCCGCGGCGAACGATGATGAATCTTTTGTCGCGGATTGCAGGCAGTATCATATTGTTCCCCCGCTACTTAAAATCCGTAGTTTGAAGCTGCCTGCCAAATATTAAGCGAACGATATTGCCGCTTCACGCCCCAGCGCAAAGGCGGTTTTGTTCATCTCGAGAAACCGGGCAGGCACCGCCTCTTCCAGCGCCTGCTGCCACATCTGCCGGTCAAACTCCATCAGGGTGGAAAGCACCCCCATCATCACCACGTTCACAGCCTTGGCGCTGCCTGCGCGGCGGGCCAGCGAAAGGGCGTCCACCACCTGAATGCTGCTGCCTGTTTCAGCGATGCGGCGGGCGACATCCTCGGGGTAGCGGGCGGCGCCGGTAATTACCGGCATGGGGGGTATCTGCTGGTCGCCGGTGACCAGCCTGCCGCCTTGCTTCAGGTAGGCCAGCCAGCGGGCGGCCTCGCAAAGCTCAAAGGAAACAATGATATCGGCCTCGCCCTGCTCTATCACCGGGGAGTAGACCTTTTCACCGTACTTTACATAGGTAACCACCGAGCCGCCCCGTTGGGCCATGCCGTGTACCTCGGAAACCTTTACGTCGTGGCCGGCTGCCAGCAGCACACGGCCCAGCAGCTTGCTGGCCAGCAGGCTGCCCTGCCCGCCGACCCCTACAATCATAATGCTTTTGGTAGCCATTTATCGCGCCTCGCTTTCTGTGGGAATGATGGCCTTTTTAGGGCAGAGAGCGGCGCAGAGGCCGCAGCCCACGCAGAGGGTGGGGTCGATGGAGGACTTGCCCTCCTGCATCGAGATGGCGGGGCAGCCTATCCTGAAGCAGATTTTGCAGGCGATGCAGGCCTCCCGGTTCACCCTGTAGGGGGGCGCGTGGCGCACCGTTTTCAGCAGCGCGCAAGGGCGGCGGGTGATGACCACCGAAGGCTCGTCGGCGGCCAGCTCCTCTTTTAACACCGCTTCCAGCTCTTTGAGGTTGTTGGGGTCGACCACGCGGATGCGCCGCACCCCCACCGCCTCGCAGATTTTTTCGATGGAAACCGCCGGGGCGGCGTTGCCCCGCAGGTCAAAGCCGGTGGTGGGGTTGTGCTGATGGCCGGTCATGCCGGTGATGGAGTTATCGGCTATCACCACAGTGGCAATGCCGGAGTTGTAGACAATATCCACCAGCCCGGTGATGCCCGAGTGGATGAAGGTGGAATCCCCAATGACCGCCACCGCTTTTTTGGCGGCTTCAGGGCCGCGGGCCTTGTTGTAGCCGTGCAGGCCGCTCACCGACGCGCCCATGCAGATGCAGGTGTCGAGAGCCGAAAGGGGCGGCAGCGCACCCAGGGTGTAGCAGCCGATGTCGCCGCTGACCATCACCTTGAGCTTGTTCAGGGTATAAAACAGGCCGCGGTGAGGGCAGCCGGGGCAGAGCACCGGCGGGCGCACCGGCACCTGCTCGGGGAAGGCGGCGCCCTGCGGCACCGCGGCGCCAAGCGCAGCCGCCACCGTGCGCTGCGAAAACTCGCCGATATTGGAGAAAATCTCTTTGCCGGTCACATCCACACCGATGCTGCGGCAGTGGTTCTCGATGACGCCGTCCAGCTCCTCCACCACATACAGCCGCTCGACGCTCTGGGCAAACTGCCGTATCAGCCCGGTGGGCAGGGGGTTCACCATCCCCAGCTTGAGCACCGAAGCCTCTGGCATAGCCTCTTTGACATATTGGTAGCAGATGCCCGCCGTAATAATGCCGATTTTGCCGCTGCCCGCCTCGATGCGGTTGAGGGGGGTGGTTTCGGCAAGCTGGGCAAGGCTCGCCTGCCGCTGCTCCACCACCACATGGCGGCCCCGCGCGTTGGCGGGCATCATTACATATTTGGCGGGGTTTTTCACATAATCCCGCAGGGGGTGCTCCTGCCGCGGGCCGGTTTCAACCACGCTCTGGGAGTGGGAGATGCGGGTGGAAAGCCGCAGCAGCACCGGCGTGTCATACTCCTCAGAAAGAGCAAAGCCCGCTTTTATGTATTCGATGCACTCGGCTGAGTCGGCAGGCTCCAGCATGGCCAGCTTGGCGGCCACCGCGTAGTGGCGCGAATCCTGCTCGTTTTGCGAGGAGTGCATCCCCTGGTCGTCTGCCACCGCAAACACAAGTCCTGCCCCCACCCCGGTATAGGATGCGGTAAAAAGCGGGTCGGCGGCCACATTCAGCCCCACGTGCTTCATGGCGCAAAACGCCCGCGCTCCGCCGATGGAGGCCCCGAGGGCAACCTCCATGGCCACCTTCTCGTTGGGGGCCCACTCGGCGTCTATCCCGGCGTAGCCGCCCGCGTATTCGGTAATCTCGGTGCTGGGGGTGCCGGGGTAGCTGGAAACCACCCTGCAGCCCGCCTCATACAAGCCCCGGGCCACCGCCTCGTTGCCCAGCATCAGCTGCTTCAAAACCATACTCCTCCCACTGTGGCAGGCTCCTGCCTTCTTTCCCCGCCCGGCGCTCAAACCGGGCGGCGCCGTTTGGCAGAGTCTGCTCTTTCATATTCTGTACTTAATAATACGCGGTAAGCGTCTGCCAGTCAAGGAAAAAGCCCCTGCGGCAGCCCTTTGTATTCACAGTTTATTAAACATTTTACGAGGCATTTGGTGTAAAATAATAACTATTAACAACCAGTTGCCCTGCCAAGGGTATTTCAGGCAGGGCACATTTTGTATGGGGAAAGTGAGCTGTCGGCGTGTTCGGATATGTCAGGCCCTATAAGCCCGAGCTGAAGCTGGCCGAGTATGACAGCTACAAGGCTGTCTATTGCGGGCTGTGCAAGCAGCTGGGCCGTTCCTTTGGGCCGCTGGCTCGGCTGACCCTAAGCTATGACTTTGCCTTTTTGGCGGCGCTGGCAATGGCCGTTTCGCCCGAAAAGCCGGATATCCGGCGGCAGGCCTGCGCCTTTAACCCGGTAAAACGCTGCCCCTGCTGCCAGCAGAACGCCTCACTGGGGCTGGCCGCCGATGTGGCGATGATACTGCTCTACCACAAATTGCGGGACAACCTGTTGGATGAGCGTCTGCCCAAACGCATCGGCTCGTGGCTGATGCTGCTGCTTGTCAAAGGCCCCTACCGCAAGGCGAGCCTGCGCCAACCGGCGGCTGCCGAAGCGGCGGCCGAGACCATGGCCCGGCAGGCCGCGCTGGAGGCCCGGCGCTGCAGCGATGTGGACGAGGCCAGCGAACCCACCGCCAACGCCCTTGCAACCATTTTTGCCTCGATTACCGACCAGCCCGCCACCGCGCGGGTGCTGGAGCGCATGGGCTACTTTCTGGGGCGGTATATCTATCTGATAGACGCGCTGGACGATATCGAAGCAGACCTGCGGCGCGGGGGGTACAACCCCTTTGTGCTGCGCTACGGCCTGCAGGCAGAGGACGCCGAAGCCATTGCGGCGGTGCGCCGCGAGGCCAGGGGCGCGCTTTATATGACCATCGCTCAACTTGGCAGCTGCTACGACCTGCTGGAACCCCAACGGATGGAGGGCATTTTGGGCAATATCATTTACCTTGGGCTGCGCAGCAGCGTGGATACCGTGATACTACAAGCGGAAGGGAGCAAAAGGGATGAAAGACCCTTATAGGGTACTGGGCGTGCCGGCCGACGCCAGCGACGACCAGATAAAAGCCGCTTACCGTGAGCTGGCTCGCAAATATCACCCCGACAACTATGTAAACAACCCCTTGGGCGACCTTGCGCAAGAAAAAATGAAGGAAATCAACGACGCTTACGACACCGTCCAACGGATGCGTCAGGGCGGCGGCACACAGAACGGCGGCGGTCAGGGCTCCTACTATCAGCAGCCCTCCTCCTTTGCCGATGTGCGCAGGCTGATCAACGCCGGGCGGGTGGCCCAGGCAGAAGAGCTGCTGGACGGCGTTCCCTCCGGCCGGCGGGATGCCGAATGGCACTTCCTGAAGGGGAGCATCTGCTACAGCCGCGGCTGGCTGGAACAGGCGCTGGAGCATTTCGGCCGCGCCTGTGAGCAGAACCCCCAAAACCCCGAGTACCGGGCCGCACTCAACCAACTGCTTTGGCAGCGCCAAAACGGCTATGCCCGGGGCGGCGCTTATCAGCGGTATGGCGGCGGCGCCAACTGTGACTGCTGCGACCTTTGCGCCGCACTTTACTGCGCCAACTGCTGCTGCAGCTGTCTGGGCGGCTGAGTTCGGCGGTTTGCGATATCCGCTGCCATTGGGGCGGCGACCTATTATACAATGACGGAGGTATCCCAATGGTACGCAAAAGCTCTCAGGTGGCTATGGGAGGGCTGGCGGCGGCGCTCTGCCTGCTGCTGATGTTTATGACCGGCATGATACCCTTCGCCACCTATGCCCTGCCCGCTCTGTCGGGGGTGGTACTCATCGCCGTGGTGGCCGAAAACGGCTACAAAACCGCGTTGGTGGTTTATGCCGCGGTGGCCATGCTTTCGCTGGCGGTGGTGCCCGACCGCGAAGCGGCGCTGATGTTCATCTTCTTTTTTGGCTACTACCCGGCGGTCAAGGGGCTGATTGAAAAGCTGCGGTTTGCCCCGCTGCGGCTGCTGGTAAAATACCTGCTGTTTAACCTTTCGATGGTGACGGCCTACTGGATTATCATCAACCTGTTGGGCATTGCCGAGATTTTAGAAAGCTTCGGCGAGTTCGGCAAATATTCGCCCTACATCATCCTGGCGCTGGGCAACGTGGTGTTCGCTGTTTATGACTATGCGCTGACCAACATCATCTATGTTTATCACCACTGGTTCAGGGTCAAGTTTTTGGGCCGGGTGAAGTAAAAACCGATACAAAAAGCCACCGCCCCCCGGGCTTTAACCCGGGGGGCGGATATTTTTTGCCTCATTCCAGCCGCCCAGGGATAAGGACGGTTATGCCTTTTCATCTGCGGCTGTCTACCGGCCGGGCGGATGTTACCCGCCCCTGCGGGGTGTGGAGGCGAGGCGATTCAGGCGCTCTCCCCCGCCCGTTGCCCGCAGCGCACAGCCGCCGTGGCTTACAGGTTGGCGTGAATGGCGTCCCGCAAAAAGCGGGTTGCGCCTTCGCTCTGGGCGTCATAGTAGGCAGCGAAGCGGGGGTCGTCGAGATACATCTGGGCAAGGCCCTTGTGGGCTTCGACGCTGTAGTGCGACGCGGGCCAGCTGCACAGCAGCCACTGCTTATGCAGCTCCACCAGCGCCTTGGCGGCTGCGGAGGTGGGGTCGCCGGTGGCGAGGGCCTCGGTCAGCTTATCCTTGACCGCCTGCTCAAGGCGGGTCATCTCTGCCATTTCCTCCTTGGTTTTGCCCAGCAGCTTGCGGTTGGAGGCTTCTACCTCCTCCTTGCCGTAGCGCTCGATAATTTCATCGCCGTACTTCTCCATGTTGTCGTCCACCAGCTTTTGCTTAAAAGCTTCAAATTTTTCTTTACTGCTCATGCTATATTCTCCTTTCTGATGGGCTATGGTTTTTTCTACCGTGGCAATCAGCCTTTCGATGCGCTGCTTTTTTTGCTGCAGCGCATCAAGGTGCCGGGTCAGCGCCCCGAGGGGCTGAAAACCGGGTGCGTGCAAAATCTGCTTGATGTCGGCAAGGCTCACCCCCATCTCGCGGTAGAACAAAATCTGCTGCAAGAGGTCGGCCTGCTCCTCGCTGTACACACGATAGCCGGTGGCCTCCACCCTTTGGGGCGGCAGCAGCCCGATTTGATGGTAGTAGCGCAGCGTCCGGGTGGAAACACCCGAAAGCTCGGCCAACTGGTTGATTTGATATTCCATGCGCGCACCCTCCTTTGATACGGTTCTCACGCCAAAGCCGCGCGGCTTTTGGGGGCTTTTGCCGCCGCTGCGTTTTCGTGGGAGAACGGTATAACAGCAGTATAAGCTATGACGTAACGTCAAAGTCAATAGCAAAAAAATAATTTTGGGGGCGGTTTTTCTTGGGTGCAAATGATGCGGGCGGCTCATAGCCGCCCCTACAACTGCAGACGCGAGAAAGCATGTTGACCCGGCCACCTCGCCACAGGTGCGCCCCCCAAACCTCCGAGGGGGTTGGAATGGGGTATGCTCGCACCACTCCGGCCTTCGGCCACCCCTCCAAGGAGGGGAATTGACCTGCCCCTATAAACTCATAGAGGCGGTGAATATCCGCCCCTACAGCCACGACGAAACACAGCGGAGGCCGGCATACAGAAAAAGAGCGCCAAAGATAAAATCCTTGACGCTCTCAGCCTATCAAAAAAGCAGGGTTAGAAAATATATCACGCAGGCGGACATGTGCCGCCGGAGCGATACCGATAAAACTGCCCGCCGTGGAGCGGGCAGTTTTGCTTGGGGGTGCTCACGAGGGGGCCGGCTGGACACAAAACCCGCGGGTTTTGCGCAGGACACGAAGTCCCCCTTGTGGTGAGTAAAATCTTGCTTATTTGCCGCAGCAGCTTTTGTCGCTGGACGAAGGACAGCCGGCGCAGCCGCTGCATCCACCGGCCTTTCGCGTCTTAATCACACGGTATACGGTAAAGACAGCAATGGCGGCGATGATGGCGATGATGATAAAATCTGCCATAATTTCAACCTTCTTTCTAAGTCGGGGGTGTTATCGGTGAAGGTGGGCCGCCACACCGGCAGGGGGCTTAGATGAGCCCGATGCCCAGCAGGCTGCCAACCTGATAAACAATCATGGAAACCAGCCACGCCACGCCGCACTGGAAAGCCACGGTAAAGAGGGTCCATTTCCAGGAGCCAAGCTCCTTTTTGGCGGTTGCGATTGCCGCGAAGCAGGGTGCGTACAGCAGCACAAACACCATCAGTGCATAGGCCGAAAGCGGGGTGAAGTAGGCCGAAAGAGCGATACCCAGCGCGCTGGTGAGCTCTTCCAGGGCTTCGTTGATGTAGAGGATGCCCAGGGTGCTGACCACCGCTTCTTTTGCCACAAGGCCGGTGAGCAGGGCTGCGCCAATCTGCCAGTGAACAGCGCCGGTGCTGGCAGCCACACCAAACCCGTTGAGGGTAAAGAGAGGTGCAATCCAGCTGCCGATGATGCCGAAGATGCTGTCGACAGGGTCATCCACCATCTGGAGACTGAAGCTGAAGGTCTGGCAGAACCAGATGACCACCGTCATGGTGAGCAGGATGGTACCAACCTTCACCAGATAGCCCTTGGCTTTTTCCCAGGTGTGAATCACAATTGCCTTCAGTGTGGGGAAACGGTAAGGCGGCAGCTCCATAACAAAGGGAGGCGCTTCGCCCTTAAAGACGGTCTTATTCAGCACAATGCTGGAGAGCATGGCGATGATAATGCCCAGCATATAGATGCTGAAGGTGGTGGTGGCCTGGCTTTCGGCAAAGAAAGCGCCGACAAAAACCGCGTAAACCGGGATGCGCGCGCCGCAGCTCATAAAGGGCATCAGGGTGATGGCCAGCCGGCGGCTTTTTTCATCCTCCAGCGTTCTGGTGGCCATGATGGCGGGGATAGCGCAGCCGTAGCCCATGAGCAGAGGCACAAACGCCTTGCCGGAGAGGCCGAAGCGGCGGAACACACGGTCCATGATAAAGGCAATACGGGCCATGTAGCCGATGTCTTCCAGCAGCGACAGGCAGAGGAAGAGCAGCACAATCAGGGGCAGGAAGCCCAGCAGGCCGCTGATACCGGCGATGATACCGTCCATTACAAGGCTGGTGACAAAGTCGGAAGCCCCGGCTGTTTCAAGCATGCCGCCGATGATATCGGGTACTGTTTCGCCAAAGAACGCGGCAAAGGGGTCGGTAATCAGGGCGCCGATGGGACCCAGCGAAATCTGGAACACCAGATACATCACCAGCACAAAGATGGGGATGCCCAGCCAGCGGTTGGTGACAACCTTATCGATTTTATCCGAGAAGGAAAGGGATTCGGCGGCTTTGCCTTTTTTCACCGTTTTGGTGGTAATCTTGGTGATGTACTGGTAACGCAGGTCGGCGATGGTGCTGTCCAAATCGTCCTCCGCGTCTTTCTCATAAGTATAAACGAGCTGATCAATCTTCTCGAGGGTGGGGCCTTCCAGCTTCATGCCCTCTTTCACCTGCTCATCCCGCTCCAGCAGCTTGACTGCATAATAGAGGGTGTGCTGGTAGCCGTTTTCGCTAAGCTGGCCGGAAAGCTGCTCCACAACGCCGGCAAGGGGGGTGTCCTCAAAGACATTGGCTGCGGGGGCGGCGGATGCGACCGTTTCAATGGCCTTGTCCATCAGCTCCTTGATGCCCTTTCCTTTGGTGGCGGTAATCTCTACCACCGGTACGCCCAGCTTCTTAGAAAGGCCGTCTACATCCAGCCGGTCGCCGCGGGTCGCTACCTCATCCATCATATTCAGCGCCACCACAGTGGGGATGCCCAGCTCAAGCAGCTGGGTGGTGAGGTAAAGGTTGCGCTCGATGTTGGTGGCGTCCACGATGTTGATAATCAGGTCGGGGCTTTCTTTCGCCAGAAAATCCCGGGCCACAATCTCCTCTGCGGTGTAGGGCGAGAGGGAGTAGATGCCCGGAAGGTCGATGATGTGGATTTCTTCTTTTGATTTTTTGTAACGGCCCTCTTTCCGCTCTACCGTGACGCCGGGCCAGTTGCCCACATGGGCGTTGCTGCCGGTCAGGTGGTTAAAAAGAGTTGTTTTGCCGCTGTTGGGGTTTCCCGCAAGAGCAATTCTGATTGCCATACTGTTCTCCTCGTGTTAGCATAAGCTAATTTTACTGCCCGAAATATGCAGAGCCCGCTTGCCCTGCAATTGTTATTCGACGATAATCTTTTCAGCGTCGGCCTTTCTCAGAGAAAGCTCATAGCCTCTAACCGTCAGCTCAATGGGGTCGCCCAGCGGGGCTACCTTACGAACATAGACCGATGCGCCCTTGGTAATGCCCATATCCATGATGCGTCTTTTCACCGCACCCTCGCCCTCCAGCCTGACAACGGTGACCGTTTCGCCGCATTGTACATTCTTCAGGGTTTTGGTACTGCTTGTGCTTGCCAGTGTGCTCACACATCCACCTCCTTAATCCTCATAACACAAAATTAAAAGTTAAACGATAATACGCTCCGCCATGGACTTGTTCAAGGCCACACGGGTATCTTTGACGCAGAGAATGACATTGCCGCCCAAATCGGAAATCACTGTGACGGCTCCGCCAATGGTAAAGCCCAGATTTTCAAGATGACGTTTGGTTTCATCCTTGCCACGAATGGTTTTAATCGACATGGTTTCGCCCGGCTTTAACATAGTCAGCGGCATCTGTATTTCCCTCCATCCTGAATAGCGTGGCGCGCGTTTGGACATGCGCTGTTAGCCCAAGCTAATCTTTACAATGAAAGTTTACCACAGCTAACCGGGGTTGTCAATTGATTGTCTATCATATTTTCAACACTTGCTATAAAATAGTGAATATGCTAAAATTATGGCATATCATCCTAAAGATGTTTGCTCAGAATGTCTGAAACAGACCGACGCGGTGCAGTGCCGCCACCATGCTACAGAGAGGGTGCCGTTATGAGAATACAAGAATCGGGCGAAAATTATCTTGAAACAATCTTGATGCTGGAAGGCAGAAATGGCAGGGTGCGTTCGGTGGATGTCGCCAATGAGCTGGGCTTTACCAAACCCAGCATCAGCCGTGCCATGGGCATTTTGAAAAAGGCCGGGCTGGTGGATTTTGACGGCGAGGGCTTTCTTGTGCTGACCGACAGTGGGCGGGCCAAGGCCGCCGAGGTCTATGAGCGCCACCGCCTGCTGGCGCGTTATCTGGCACAGGTGCTGGGCGTGCCGCAGGATATTGCCGAGCAGGACGCCTGCCGCATTGAGCATGTTATCAGCAAGGAAACCTTTGACGCGATTAAAGGCTGTCTTGATACCAATTCGGATAAATAAAATAATTTATTTTTTAAGATGTATTGACAGCCCTGTACATCTGTGTTATTATGTCCTCAGAGTTAGCAATAGCTAACCACTTGGACAAGCGTTTTCCCCTACGCCGGTCCGCACTACCCCAAAGCCATCTGGCTGGGCGCAGACCCCGGTAAGGCTGCACTTTACCAGGCGACTTTATCCAAGTTCCTCAATCTTCTATATTTTTCTCGTCAGGCGCACAGACGTATCTTTGGATACCGTTTGTGCGCCCTCCCCCCTTTTACCGGCCTTCTGAGCAAAGCATTTTTATTACATACTGTATATATCAATATAATGTTTGTGTTTTTATACCCAATGTATATTTTAGGCTATAATATGTCCCCCGATGGCTAAGGCCGCCGGGGGACGCACCGATTGTACAGGGGTGGTCTAGCGGTAGTACACCGCCGTGCCCGAGGCCGTCACCATCAGCATACCATTGTCGGCGCCCAGCACCTCGTAGTCGATATCGACCCCCACCACAGCGTTGGCCCCCAGTTGGGCGGCGCGCTGCTCCATCTCTCTGAGGGCGCTCTCGCGGGCCTGAATCAGCTCCTCCTCATAGGTACCCGAGCGTCCGCCAAAAAAGTTGGAAAGCCCGGCGGCGAAATCCTTGATAAAGTTTACGCCGGAAATGACCTCGCCAAAAACAATGCCTTTGTACTCTATAATCTCTTTGCCCTCGATGGCAGGGGTGGTGGTCAGCAGCATGGCTATCCCTCATTCCACAGTTATTTTCCTGAAGCCGACCCCGGCAGAGCCGCCGGGATGTTGCAGAATACTATTATTGTACCCCGCAGCAGCCCAAACAACAAGGGTAATACCGCACAGTTCTAAGTGCTCTGGCGCATCGGTGGATTTTTCGTCAGATAAAACAAAAACCGCAGGGAATACTGGGTGTATTCACGAGGATTTTTGTGAAAGATTACGGAAAATCCGCAAGCGGCAGAGTGCTTAAGGCGTTAGCCGTGAATTGTGCGGTATTGCCCGAGTCTTTTTACGCATATCGGCCCCCGCCCCGGATAATCCGGCAAGGCGGGGGCCTTTATTATAAAACAGCCGCGCCAAAAGGGCGCCGCCGCTATTGCGAAACAGGGCCTAAACATCCGGCCGCCCCAGAGGCTACAGGCCGTGGGCGCTTTGGATGGCAGCGGTGGTAAAACGGCGCTTATTTATCGGGGGCCTGATGGAAGCGGCATTTCATCTCCAGCCCGTTGAGGCGGTGCAGGGCGCTTTCGGTGCGTTCCTCATTGCGGATGACCCGCTCGGTAAGGGCATTGTGCCGCTCGGCCTGCTCCCGCTGGTCACGCTTAATGTCGTCGATGCCCGACCTGATATATCCGATTTCGGTCATCAGCCCGCCTTCACGTTCGCCGGCGGCAACCGCATCCTTGCGGGCGCTGCGCCTGTATCCCATAAAGCCCAGTGCTGCACCAAGCACGGTACAGACCAGACCCACAACTACGGTCCATTCTGCGGTCATATGCGTCACCTTGTTCGTATTAAATTTGGATTATTCTTTGGCCGCGGCTCTTTCCACAAGGCGGTCCAGCTGCAACTTGGCGTACCCCTGAATGCTGTCAAAAATGCTCTGCACCAGCGCCTCGATGAAGGTTCTGGTAATCAGGGGCCTCAGCACAAGAGGAACCACCTCGTACAGTGCATTCACCACCCAGTTGAATTTTTGGCCGCCTGCCTTTGTGACGTCTTTGTACTCCTGCTCGGCTTGCAGGATGAGGGATGAGGCATACTCTTTTAGCCTGCCGTTATAATGAAAATAGAGTGCACAGCCGCCCAAAAGCAGCATGACACACCATCTGACTGTTGCTATAAAAAGTGGCATGATAATAATCCCCCCATGCTATCATATTCAGCAGGGTTTCAGTGTGTGAATGGCCGTGGCTCCCCCGTTTTTGGCTGTTTTTGCCCCAAAACAGCCTGTCTTGCCGCCCCGCAACGAGGTGATTACGGGGTACTGCTCATAGGCGGTTGGCTGCCCGGCGGTGTGAAAAAAGCGCCGCCCCGGCTTTGCAGGCAGGCGGCGAAAAAAACCGGGGGCGGGGCGGCAAACGCAGCAAAGCAAAACGCCGCCCCGTAACGGGGCGGCGTTTTGCTTTTTTTGAGGGTTTGCCGGTACAGGCCCTGACGCTGCCCGGCGGAAGGAAGATAATTAGAAGATTGGCTTGTTTGAGGGTGAGGCTCCTCTTTAGAGGTAGCTTTTCACCAGCGCGATATTGTCTATGATGGCGCTGAGCGGGCCGGAGGCATACTCCAGCACCAGCCGCGCGTCGGGGGTGTAGGTCTTGTAGTCGGCAAAGAACTTCTGCCAATCCAGCGGCCCTTCCCCCACCTTGAGGTGGGCATCAAAATCGCCCTTGTTTTCGTGTATGTGGTAAGCCCTGATGCGCCGGCCCAGCTCGGCCTGCACCTGCGTGATGTCCCATCTGTTCAGCATGGCGTGGCCCACATCGATGAGGAACTCCAGCTCGGGCGCGCCGCCAAAGATCTCCACAAAATCCTCCTGCTCAAAGACCAGGTTGATATAGGGCATGTTCTCCACCAGCATCTGTACCCCGGCCTCTTTGGCCATCTGGTTGAGCACCAGCGTCCGCTCCAGCGCCAGCTTCTGCCCGTCCTTCATCCGGTAGCCCGGATAGCTGGGAATTTCAGCGTGGGGGTGGCAGACGCAATGGGCGGCGTTAAACTGGTTGCATATGTCAAAGCACCAGCGGTAGCTTTCTTTGACCGCCTCAAAGTCGCAGTGCTTATCGGCCAGATTAAGCTGTACAAACGGCCCGTGGACACTGAGCCGGCCGTCGCGGTCCTTCATGAGCATTTTCAGCACGTGTCTCCAAAAATAGTCGCTGCCGCACTCGATAAAAACCTCGATGCCGTATTCCTTGGGGAGCGCGTCCAGCTTCTCCACCGTCCACCCCATATAGGGCAGCTGACTGATGATGATATCCATTGATGTACGCACCTTCTCTTAAATTTATGTTTGGGGTCTATTTGCACTCCTGTATCAGCTGCTTCATCCACTCCGCGCTTTCCACAATCTCATCCTTAGTCACATTCAGGTACTCAATGACCAGCCGTGCGTCGGGGGTATATTTGTTGTAGGCGGTGAAAAATTCCCGGTAATCCAGCACGCCTGCGCCCAGCTTGAAGTGGCTGTCGGGGGTACCGGGCCCCATGTTGTCGTCGATGTGGTAGGCGTCGATGCGGGGGCCGAGGTCTTTGAGCAGCTTGGGAACATCCCACTCCTTGATGAGCGAGTGGCCCACGTCGATGAGGGAATTGACGGTGGGGATTTTGTTGAACAGGTCGACATACTCCTCCTGATCAAACAGCAGCCACGGGTAGCAGAGGTTCTCCACCAGCAGGTTGGCGTTGCTGGCCGCCGCCAGCTCGCCCAGCGTGTTGATGCGGTCGAGGCAGCGGGCGCGGCAGGATTCCGCCGTTTCGTTTCCGGGGCCTTCCATATAGCCCTGCGGGTGCAGCACCACATGTTTGGCGTCATAGCGGTTGGAATATTCAAAGGTCCATTTGTAGTTTTCAATGACCCGGTCAAACTCACAGTCCTTGGCGGCCAGGTTCATGTACAGAAACGGGCCGTGGATGGTAAAAGAGCTGGTGCGGTCTTTCAGCAGCGTCTTAAAGGCCTGATACCAGACGTTGTCGTTGGCGTTTTCGATGAGCGCCTCCACCCCCAGATGGCGGGGCAGCTTATCCATATCGACGATGTTAAAGGCCAGATAGGCAGAGGTGCTTACGACGATATCCATTTAAAAATTCACTCCTTCATACAATCTGTGCTGCGGTGTATGTACAAAACCTTTAGCCCGAAGAAAAAGCATGCGGCCTGTTCCGGTGCTTCGACGGAAACCGTCGTTAATGGGGGTAGCCGAGGTTGTTTTCGGTTTCGCTGTCGAACAGGTGCAGCTTCTCCCATGGTATATCCATGAAGGTGTGGTTCACCTCAAAGCTCACGTCGGTGGTGGCCATCATCTGCTGGCAGCAGCCCGCGTTGTAGCAGATGCACTTGCGGTTGCCGTGATTCTCCACATAGTCCACCGCAATCTCCACGTCGCCGCTGCCGCTTGAAAACACCACATGCTCGGGCCGCAGACCGAATTTGACCTTGTCGCGGCTGCCGATAAGCTCCATCCACCGGGGCGGGATTTTGACCCGCGCGGTGCCAAAGCAGAGGTGGCCGTCCTCGACCCCCGCGTCGCAGACGTTCATGCTGGGCGCGCCGATGAACTTGGCCACAAAGACGTTGGCCGGGCGGTTGTAGATGTTATCCGGCGTGTCGTACTGCTGAATGACACTTTTGTTGATGACCACAATCATCTGGCCGATGGTCATGGCCTCTACCTGATCGTGGGTGACATAGACAAAGGTGGGGCTGTAAACCCCGTGGATTTTCACCAGCTCGGCCCGGGCCGCGGTTCTAAGCTGGGCGTCCAGATTGGAAAGCGGCTCATCCAGCAGGAAGTAGGGGGATTTTTTTACCAGCGCGCGGCAGAGGGCCACCCTTTGCCGCTGCCCGCCCGAAAGCTCCTTGGGGTAGCGGTCTTTGTAGGGGGTCAGGCCGAGAATATCCAGCGCCCACATCAGCCGCTCCTGCTGCACCTCCTTGGGTTCCTTGGCAATCTGCATGCCGAAGAGGATGTTTTTCTCCACCGTCATATGGGGGTAAAGGGCATAGTTCTGAAACACCATGGCAATGTTGCGCTGCCCCGGCTCCAGTTGGTTGACCATCTCGCCCCCCATATGCAGCTCACCGGAGGAGATGTTCTCCAGCCCGGCTATCATCCGCAGGATGGTGGTTTTGCCGCAGCCCGAGGGCCCCAGCAGGATGGTGCGCTGCCCCGAGGGGATAATGAGGTTTAAATTTTCAATGACGTTGTGCTTGCCGTCATAGCTTTTATATGCGTTTTTAAATTCTATCGTGTTCATCGCGCTACTCCTTAATTCCTGATTGCATGAAGGTGCCGATAATCTGACGCTGTGCAAAGATGTAGAGCACCATCGGCACCAGCGTGGCTATGGTGGCCAGCGCCATCGAGGAACCCCACGCGCTGCCCGACTCGGCGTCCAAAAACACCTGCAGGGCGAGGGTAATGGTATACATCTCTTTGCGTTTGAGTATCAGCATCGGCCAGAAGTATTCGTTCCATGAATTGATGAAAAAGAAGATGCTCATGGCCACCACCGAGGGCTTTACCAGCGGGAATACAATCCGCCGCAGGGTGGTGAAGTGCCCCACGTTGTCGATGCGGGCAGCCTCGACCAGAGATTTCGGGATGGTGCGCATCGCCTGACGGATGCGGTAGATGCCCATGGCGTCGGCCAACTGGGGCAGCGCCACACCGATCAGCTTGTTCATCAGGCCCATTTCGCTCAGGGTCAGGTAGTTGGGTATCATAATGACCGAAAAGGGAATAAACATCGAAACGGTAAACAGGTTAAAAAGCAGGTCGCGGTGCTTGATGTCCATAAAAACCAGGGCGTAGGAAGCCAAAACACTGCTGATAATCTTGCACACCATAACAATGGAGGCAATGATGAAGGAGTTGGCCAGAAACCGCACAATGGTCAGCGATTTAAAGACGGTCTGGTA
The DNA here is from genome assembly GCA_023396215.1 of Bacillota bacterium. GTDB lineage: Bacteria > Bacillota > Clostridia > Oscillospirales > Ruminococcaceae > Heteroruminococcus. The sequence goes on from JAEWWW010000129.1 coordinate 39,063, forward strand.
GTTTTCCATGGTGGGGTCTGTGGGCAACAGGTTCAGCCCGGATGCGAAAATCTGATTTAAGGTTTTGAAGGAGGTGCTGACCATGTATAAAAGCGGATAAAAGAGCAGGCATACCGAAAGCAGCAGGATGAGCTGGTACTTCCACTCGCCTTTCTGTTTAATTTTCATAATGCACCTTCTTTTCTAAGCGTTTTTGCAGATAGAGCACCACCAGGAAGATAATCAGCGATACAATTGCCACCGCGGCGGCACGGCCGGTTTGGAAGAAGCTGAAACCGTACTGGTAGATGACATACACCAGATTGGTGCTGGCCTGATTGGGGCCGCCCTTGGTGAGCATATGAATAGGCGTGAACACATGCTGCAACCCAAACACGAAGGTGACGATAAAAACATACAGCGCCGTAGACGAGGTCAGCGGCAGAACGATGGTCCAGAAAATCTTCCAGTTGGAGGCGTTTTCCAGCTTGGCCGCCTCAATCAGCTCCACCGGTACCTCGACCACCGCCGCCAAAAAGACAATCAGGTTATAGCCAAAGCTGCGCCACGCGGTGATAACCGACAGGGTGAAGATAACCAGCCCCTGTGTCGTAAGCCATTTGGGGGATTCGTGGCCGAAGATGCGGTAGATTTCGGCGATAGGGCCTGAAACCGAGTTGAACAGCCACAAAAAGACGATGGACGCCACTGCCAGTGAAAGCAGGCTGGGGAAGAAGAGCATCGCCCGGTAAAGCTGCGTGCCCTTGGTAACCAGCTTGCCTAATATGTAAGAAAACAGATAAGGCAGTACAAAGCAGAAGGCCATCATCAGCAAAACATAGAGCCAGGTGTTTGCAAAGGCTTTTATAAAGTTGGTATCCTTCAGAATGTTGATATAGTTGCCCAGCCCCACAAACCGTTTGTTGGGCGATACCATATTCCATTCCAGGGTACTGAGGTAAAGATTGTATAAAATTGGCCAGACCATAAACACCAAAAACACTGTTACCGAAGGAAGAAGGTAGGCCCCTTTTTCAAGCGTTTTCAGTTTTTTTCTGTGGGATATTGATTGTCGCTTCAATCATAATGCCACCTTTCCTGTTATCCTGAGGCATTGCGCGGGAGCAGTCGCTCTTTAATATCCGATGGTCTGCCGCTATAGGCGGCAGACCATCGGGAGACTGTCAAAAAAGCGGGCTTGTAAGATA
>JAEWWW010000002.1 GCA_023396215.1 Bacillota bacterium
GCCCAGCACAACGGCGCAGGGGGCGGCAAAGTCGGTTTCTGCCGGGGGGCGGGCGGCGGCGTCCAGAGCGGCGGCAATCACCGTTACCCCGGACCCGCGCAAATCGGTTATCAGCCCGGCCATGCTGCCGGCCTGATAAACCGGCTGGGTGAAGACGCCTCCCATGGTGGCCCTGATTACCTTGGGGCTGTAGAGGTCGGGGCAATCGGCTGAGAGCACCACGCCATCCAGCCCCAACGCGTCGGCGGTGCGGATGACGGTGCCCACGTTGCCGGGGTCCTGCAGCGAGGAAAGCAAAGCGTAACGGCCCGCCCACGCTTGGGGCAGGCTGTTTGACGGCTGTCTGCAAAGGCAAAAAACGCCTTGCGGGGTTTTGGTATCGCCAATCTTAAGATGGGGCCCCAGCCCAAAGCTTTGCCGGGCGGCGGCGGTAATCTGCCCGCACTGCCCGGGAAAGCGCAGCCGGATATCCTCGGTCAGATAAGCGGCCTCGATAACCACCCCGGCCTTTGCGGCGTCGGCGCAGAGGCGCAGCCCCTCAGCAACAAAAAGTCCGCTTTCTTCACGCTCCTTGCGGGAGGAAAGCAGGGCCGAGAGCCGCTTTATCTGGGGGTTATCTTTTGATGTCAGCATAAGCATGGCAGACCTCCGGATAGCTTAAGCCACAGCAGGCAGGCGACAGGCCCGTTCTGAAGCAGTTCTGTTCAAGCTATCAAAAAATGTCATTATGAAAAACGCCCGAGTCACTTCAGACACGGGCGCTTATCTGCCAGATTACAGCGCAGCCTTTGCTTTTTCTACGAGAGAAGAAAAAGCCGACGCATCATTGATAGCAATCTCGGAAAGCATCTTGCGATTGAGGTCAATTCCAGCTTTTTTAAGGCCGTTCATAAAGGTGGAATAGTTGACGCCGTTGCTTCTGCATGCTGCCGAAATGCGGGTAATCCACAGGCTTCTGAAATCGCGTTTTTTCAGCTTTCTGCCAATATAGGCATAGTTGCCGGATTTCATAACCGCCTGTTTTGCTGTTTTAAAAAGCTTACGCTTGCCGCCAAAATAGCCCTTGGCAAGTTTCAGCACCTTTTTTCTTCTTTTGCGGGTCATTGTTGCTCCCTTTACACGAGCCATATCTATTTACCTCCGTTTTTCGGTGTTATTCTCGATAAAATTTTATTTGTAAGGAATCAGCAATTTGACTGTCGCAACATTGGTCTTGTCAGCGTAAGTGTTCTTTCTCAGGCCTCTTTTGCGCTTGGTGCTCTTTTTGTTGAGTATATGGGATTTGAAAGCATGCGCTCTCTTAACCTTACCGCTTTTGGTGAGGTTGAAGCGTTTTTTCGCTCCAGAATGTGTTTTGAGCTTCGGCATTTTAATATTTCCTCCTAAATAAGAATTCAGCTTATAACAAACCGGTCAAACCGGAAAACACCATTTACAACGCCGCTTTTTGGCACACCCCAAGGCTTGCCCGGCGGCACAGGCCAACCGGACAGCGTTTGTAACATACGAAGGATGTCCCCCGGTGAGGCTGTCTGATTGGTTTATTTGGGCTGTTTTGCCGCCAGGAACATAATCATGCTGCGGCCCTCCAGCTTGGGTTGTTTCTCCACACTGCTCATTTCAGCACAGGCCTCTGCAAAGCGCGCCATAGTGCCATACCCCAGATTGGCGTGGGCCATCTCTCGCCCGCGAAAGCGGATAGAAACCTTCACCTTGTCGCCCGCCTTTAAAAAGCGCATGGCGTGGTTCACCTTGGTGTTAAAATCGTGGGTATCGATGTTCAAAGAAAGTCTGATTTCTTTGATGTCGATAATCTTCTGATTTTTTCTGGCTTCTTTTTCTCTTTTCGCCTGCTCAAAGCAGTACTTGCCGTAATCCATAATGCGGCAGACAGGGGGGGTTGCCTGCGGGGCAATCTTAACAAGGTCAAGATTCTTTTCTGCGGCAATGCGCATGGCTTCCTTCAGGGGCACGATACCCAACTGGGACGCATCTTCCCCCACGAGGCGAACTTCCTTGTCTTTGATTTCCTCGTTGATAAGCAGATCTTTGTTGCTGATAATAAAACACCTCCGTTATAGTCGTAAAACCATAGATTTGTCTAAGGCCCGTTGCGGATGGCCGGGCGGAAAACCGCCGGACAGGGCCGCGCAGGATGCTAGAAAAATCTAAAGAGCGCAGACAACAATTGGTCTGCGCTCAACAATACAATGGGCAACAGGGCACTACGCCCCGGCTTGAAAGTATTGACCCGGCACCGCAGATGCGGGCAGGTGAGAACGCAATTACGTTTCTGCTTTGTTTTCCATAAGAGTTTACCAAAGTTTAGAGATGTTGTCAAGGGGTTAAATTCCGAATGACAATGCAGCCGCATCAGAAAGCTAAATCGAAGGTTTTATCACCAAAAATGTGTATTGCAAAATAGAGAATGATGGGCAGCACGTGGCATTAGCGAGTGGCCATTCCCCTCCTTGGAGGGGCAGCCTATGGCGAGGTGGTTTAAGATGGCGGACCGTGTGCTGCGGTTGTTGGGGACAGGTTACTTGAAACGAGGCGGGCGGATAATATCCGCCGCTACGGGGTTTGCGGTGAGCAGGAGGTCTGCATCACAAAATTTTTAGCTGCTCCCCTGCCAAATCGTCAAAGCCGAAGGTTTTGCTGCCCCATTTGGGAAAGGCCGCGGTCAGCGTCCGGCGACGCTTGTCCACCCCGGTCACCTGCCCCATGCCAAAGTAGTAATGCACCACCCTGACCCCGCGGCGCAGCCCCAGCGCCGCCGCGTCGCCCCCGGCCTGCCCACCCCCCTGCAGCCGCTGGATAAAGCGGGAGGGGGTCAGCTCTGCCTCTCCGAAGCTTTCGCCCCAAATAAGCTCCAGCCGGTTTTTGGCGCGGGTCATGGCGACATAAAAGAGCCGTGCTTCCTCCTCCAGAGCGTCCTCCAGCCCCACGGCACCCTCCTGAATGGCCCGTGAAACCGGGAAAACGCCCTCCAGCAAATCCACCAGATAGACCCGGTCAAACTCGCGGCCCTTGGCGGTGTGTACGGTGGAGAGGGTGATGGGCAGATGGGTGTTGCGGGCGCTGTCGGCCAGCAGGCCATCCAACTGCTCCAGACGGTCGAGGTAATCCTCCAGCGTGGGGCAACCCTCGGCAATCGAGGCAAGGGCCGCCAGCTTGGCGGCGCAGGCTTCATCCTGATAGGCCCCTTCTCCCCTGCTTTGCAGGTAGTCGAGGTAATCCAGCCCATCTATCATCTTTTGCAGGGCTTTTGCAGGCCCCGCCTTTGCGATGTTGCGAAAAACCGCTTTGAGGTAGCCCAGGCGGGCGGTGCTTTTGCCCGGGAAGTCGGGGCCGTCTGTCAACTGGTCAAAGACGGTGGTTTGGCGGTCATCGCACAAGCCGTCGAAAATTTCCCGGGTGATGTAGCAGCCCAGCTTATAGTACACCGACGAAAAGGCGTGCAAATCGGCGGGGTTTTGGGCCAAACGGATGAAAGCCATGATATCCTTCACAACGCTGTCGGCGGTGAAGGGGGTGCGGCCCTCCCGGCTGCAAAAGGCAACGCCGTCACGCTGCAGCCTGTCGGCCAGCGGCGCGGCGGAAAAGGCGGTGCGGTAGAGCACCGCCGCCGTCTGCCTCGGCGGCAGCTTGGCCAGACAGCGGCTGATGTAGGCATACTGCTCCTGCTGGCGGGCAAGAGCGGTGTATACCGGCTCCTCTCCCGCCGGGCGGGTGGCAACCATCCCTTTGCTGTAGCGCTGCCGGTTGTGGGCGATAAAGCCCGCCGCCCCCGAGATAATCTGGGGCGTGCTGCGAAAGTTTTCCTCCAGCTTCAAAATCCGGGCGTCGGGGCGGGTGCTGCCAAAATCCAGCAGCGCCTTGGGGTAGGCCCCGCGAAAACGGTAGATGCTCTGGTCCTCATCCCCCACCATAAATAGGTTTTCGCCCGCTATCTGCTGGATGATGGACTGCAGCAGCAGAGAGGTGTCCTGCGCTTCGTCAACGTGGATATGGCTGTAAAGGCTGCTATACCGCTGCCGTAGCGGCGGGTTACCGGCCAGAGCCTTGTGGGCATAGGCCAGCATCTGGTCAAAATCCATCAGGTGGTTTTCCCGCTTGTAGCGCTCAAATGCCTGCCGGACGGCGGCAAAGCCGGGCAGCTCCCGGTCCATCAGCCGGATTTCCTCGGGGGGCAGCATCCGGTTCACACAGTAGCCCAGCGCGTTTTCCAGCTCGTCCAGACGGTCCTCGGTGATATAGCTGCCATTAACCTGCCGCCAGATGGCTGCCAGCAGGCTGCGGCGGCCCTGCTCCAGCAGCCGGGGCAGACGGGTGCCCCGCCCGGCGGCGTAATCCCGCAGCACCGTCAGGCAGAAGCTGTGTATGGTGGAAAAACGGGGCGGCTGCGGGCAAAGCTGCCCAAATAACAACTCAAACCGCCTGCCCATATCATGGGCGGCGGCTCGGTTAAAGGTTAAATTCAGCATCGCTGTGGGGGCCACCCCGCGGTTGCAAAGCAGATGAGCGACACGGGCGGTGAGCACGGTGGTTTTGCCCGCGCCCGGTACCGCCAGCAGCAGCACCGAGCCTTCGGCGACCTCTATCGCCTGCCGCTGCTGGCCGGTCAGCACGATGCCGTGCTGCCGGTGCAGATAATCGGGAATATCCACCCCCGCCGCACCCAAGGCCGCGGCGGCAGCCTCAGTTTTCATCGGCCAGCATCTGCCGGATGTAATCGGCCATTGCCAGATTGCGGTTCTTCTTCACAGTGCTGTCCACCACAATGTTGCGGCCATTGATAAAGCCGTTGGCTTCGTCGGTGAGGTAAAGGCAGGCCGAGGCGATATCCTGCGCGCGGCCCACCGCGTCCTCAGAGAGGTCGGAGTCGCCGGGGGTATCGTAGCCCTCGGTATAGAGCCAGTCGGGGGTGATGCAGTTGACCGTCAGCTTGTAGCCCGAAAAGCTGACCGCCAGCGATTCGGTCATCAGCTCCAGCGCGCTCTTGACCGGGCGGGAAGCTCCCCGATCGGCATTCTGGTGGCGGGTGGAGGAGATGCCCACGATCCGGCCGTATTTTTCTCTTGCGCCGTTTTTCTGCCGGTGGCGCAGCAGCGCCTTGGCAATGGTCATCTGGCAGCGCAGATTGATGCCCATGATGTACTCCATCTGCTGGCTGTCCAGATGGGTCATGGGGTTAAAGCGGCTGAGCCCCGCGTTGTTGATAATGATATCGATATCGCCGTACTGCTCCAGCAGCACAGCCATCATCCGCTCCACCTGCGACGCCACCGCCAAATCCACCTGATAAAAGCTGCTGCGGGGGTTTTTCTGCTGCAAGAGGGCCACCAGCTTAAGCGAAGGCGCTTTGTCGATGTCGGCTATGATAACCACAGCCCCCTGCTGGGCATAGTTTTCCGCAATGCAGCGGCCTACCCCTTTGGTTCCGCCTGTTACAAGTACCACCTTATCCTGATAAAACATGGTTTACCACTCTCCTGTGAAAAATAGCCGGCGTTACCTTGTGCTGCGCCGACTGCAATGCCGTCTTTGTACCAAGGGGCAGCTTAGTCAATCAGCTCGTGCTTATCTGAAGCATATTCGGCGGTGGCGGTGGGCATACCCTTTTTCGCAAGCCGGTGATGCACAATGCCTCCAAAAACCGTATAGATAACCGCAAAGAGCGGCACCCCGATGAGCATACCCATAAAACCCATCCTGTTGCCAAAAAAGAGGATGGCAAAGATGACCCAAAAGGCCGAAAGGCCGGTAGTTTCGCCCAGAATGCGGGGGCCCAGTATGTTGCCGTCAAACTGCTGGAGCACGAAAACAAACAGAATAAACCACAGCGCCTTGACCGGGTCTGCCGTGAGGATAATCAGAAAAGAAGGGACGGCCCCGATAAACGGCCCGAAGTAGGGCACCACATTTGTGATGCCGACAATCATGCTGACCAGCAGCGCATAGGGCATTTTAAAGATGCTCATGCCGACAAAGCAGATGATGCCGATAATCAGTGAATCCAGCAGCTTGCCCGAGATGAAGCCGCTGAACTTTTTGTTGCCGTCCCGGGTGATATCGATGATGGAATCCACCGCGGCAACCGGGAAAAAGGCGTAAAGCGTCTTTTTAATCTGGGCAAAAAAGCGCTCCTTGTTGCTGAGCATGTAAAGCGAAATGATGATACCCATAATAAAGCTGAAGATACTGCTGGTAAGGCCGCCAGCCACGCTCAGCACCCAGGGCAGGATGCTGGCCATCATGCGGTAAAGCTGGGTGATGACATCGTTGAGCGACTCGGTAATCTGCTCGGGCAGGCTGTTCAGCGGCAGGGTTTCTATCATCTGTTTGACCCAGAGGTCAATTGAATCGAGATACCTCGAAAGGTTGCGGGAAAGGTGGGTGATGCTGGTTATCACCTGCGGGATGATAATCCAGAAAAACAGCACCAGAAACACCACCGTCAGCAGATAGGTCAGCAGCAGGCCCAGCCCGCGCAGCAGCCTCGGCTTTTTGACGCGGGGCTTTAAGGTGCGTTCGCTCCACTTCAGCAGCGGGTTGAGCAGATAGGCCAGCACAAAGCCCACCAAAAAGGGCTGAAGCAGTCTGGCGGTACCGGTCAGCTGCGTCTTAAAGTACCCAAAATTATTCAGGAAGGCCGACAAAAAAAGCCCGGCAGCGATGACCAAAAAGGCGTAAACGGCGATGGTTGTGTATTTGCGGTTCCAATCAATTTTCAAAATGACACGTCCTTTCAGGGCGATTGCCTGCCCACGGCTTTGGCAGAACCCCTCCCCTGCGGCGCATTTGCCAATAAAATCATAATGTTCAGGCCAGTAAAACCGGTAGCCGGAGCGCAGGGAGAAGCAGGCGGCGGCACTGCCCGCCCCCTGCACCCTTATCCCCTGCCAAGGCCGTTTATCTCTTATTGCCAGTATACAGCATTGCAACAGAAAAATCCATACATCTTTGCAAAAAACTGGTAAAATATACAGAAATTTTGTTCAAATATGCGTATGCGGCGCCTTAACAAGGCTGGTCGCCCTCTGCCGAAAGGGCCACCCAATCCTCCATCAACTGGGCAAGGCGCTGGCGGGTGTCATCCAGCCCGGCGCAGATTTCATCCAGCCGCAGATAGTCGCTCACCGTTTCGGGCAAGGCAAGCTCCTGCTCCAGCCGGGCGATGGCCTGCTCGGCGGCGGCAATCTCGGCCTCGGTTTCGGCGAGGGCCTTTTTGCGGGCGGCCTCCTGCCTGCGGCGCTCCCTGGGGTTTTGGTTGCCGCGCTGGGCGGGCGGCTTCTCGCCGGCCTCGGGCTGTGCCCCGCGGGCGGCCTGCGGGCTCAGGTTGGCTGTTTCAATATAGGCGGTGAACCCGCCGATGTAGCTGTTCACCCCTTGGGGGGTCATCTCAATAATGCGTCCCGGCACCTTATCCAGCAGATACCGGTCGTGGGATACCATAATGACGGTGCCTTCAAACTCGGCCAGCGCTTTATCCAGCACCTCTTTTGCCGAAAGGTCAAGGTGATTGGTGGGCTCGTCCAGTATCAGCACATTGCCCCGCCGCAACGTCATAATGGCAAACTTGAGCCGCGCCCCCTCGCCGCCGCTGAGCTGCTCCACCCGCTTGTAAACATCCTCGCCCGTGAGGCCGAGGCTGCCCAGCACGCTGCGTATCAGCTGCTCATAGGCGGTGGGAAAATGGCGGTGCACCTCTTCCATGGCGGTGTTTTTGGCGCAGAGGGAATGGTTTTCCTGATCGAAGTAGGAAAACTTCACGTTGCGCCCCCAACCCAGCCGCCCATGCGGGGGCAGCTGCCCGGTCAGGGTGCGCAGCAGGGTGGTTTTGCCGACCCCGTTGGCCCCCACAAGGGCAATCTTTTCGCCGCGCTTAACCTCCAGATTGATGCCCTGCGCCAATTGGAGGGTACCTTCGCCCTGCCCCACCGTCAGGGCAAGGTCCTCTACCGTCAGCACATCCTTGACCGGTTCAACATCGGTTTCAAAGCGCAGCTTCATGGCGGCGGGCGGCGGCAGCGGGCGCTCTATCCGCTGCATTTTCTCCAGCGTGTTTTGCCGGCTGCGGGCCATGGCCGAGGTGGATGCCCGGGCCATATTGCGGGCGACAAAATCCTGCAAATCGGCGATTTCCTCCTGCTGCTGTTCATACAGCTTTTGCTGGCGGCGCAGGCGTTCCTCCTTGAGCTGCACATACTTGGTGTAGTTGCCGGTGTAGCTGTAAAAGCGGCGGTGCTCCAGCTCCCACACCTGCCCGATGAGACGGTCGAGAAAGTAGCGGTCGTGGGAAACCAGCAGCAACGCGCCCTTGTAGGCGGCAAGGTAGTCCTCCAGCCAGAGCAGGGTGCGAAAATCCAGATGGTTAGTGGGCTCGTCCAGTATCAGCAGCTCGGGCTCCTCCAGCAGCAGCTTGCAGATGGCGAGGCGGGTTTTTTCGCCACCGCTCAGGGTGGAGATTTCTTTTTTCAGGCTTTCACCCCAAAACCCCATACCGCTCAGGATGGTGTTAATCTTCACGTCGATGTGGTAGCCCTCGCGGGCCTCGAACAGGCTTTGCAGCCGGGCATACTCTGCGGTGAGGGCCTCCCGCTCGTGGTCGGGGGCGCTCTCGAGGCGCTGGGTCAGCCTGAGGATGTCGGCTTCCATGGCCAGCTCCTCGGTAAAGACCGAGCGCATCTCCTCCAGAATGCTGTTGCCCTGAGAAAGACCGCTGTTCTGCCTGAGATAGCCCACCCGCAGCCCTGTTTTGCGGTGCAGCTGCCCGCCGTCGGCCTCAAGGCTGCCGCAGAGGATGTTGAGCAGGGTGGTCTTGCCGGCGCCGTTGACCCCAATCAGGCCGATGCGGTCGCCTTCTTCTATTTTAGCCGTAACGCCTGCAAAAACCTCTTGCGCGCCAAAGCCTTTTGACAGTTCTTCCATGGATAGCAGCATCGGGGCACCTCCGTATTCATCCTAGTATTTTAGCATAAACCAAAGGCAGATGGCAATTCACAGAAGGGCCGGGGATATGGTATACTATATACTTGATAATTGTTGAAGCAGACAACCGGTGCAAAGGTTACCGGCTGCGCCGCCGCTTTTGCAAGGCAGGCCGCGCACAGGAGGCATAGATGCTGAAAAAGAACGATGTGATTGAGCTGGAGATTACCGCCGTTACCAATGAGGGCAACGGCGTGGGCCGCCACGACGGAGCGGCGGTTTTTGTGCCCCTTGCCGCTCCCGGCGACCGGCTGCGGGTGCTGATTGTCAAGGTGCAGGCCAGCTATTGCTACGGCAAAATTTTAGAGGTGCTGGAGCCGGGCGATTGCCGGGTGGACCCCGAATGCCCGGTGTTTGGCCGCTGCGGCGGCTGCACCCTGCGGCATATCTCCTACGAGGAGGAGCTGGCGCAAAAGCAGGAGTGGGTGCGCCAAAACCTGCTGCGCATCGGTGGGCTTGACCTGCCCATGCCGGATATCATCGCCTCCCCCCGCACCGGGCGTTACCGCAACAAGGTGCAGCTGCCGCTGGGCATGGAGGGCGGCCGGGTGGTATCGGGCTTTTACAGCCTGCGCAGCCACAGGCTGGCCGTCTGCGGCGACTGCCTGATTCAACCTGCGGTTTTTAGCGAGATTGCCGCCGCCGTCAAGGATTACGCACAGCAGTATAACGTTGCAATCTATGATGAGGCCAGCCACAAGGGGCTGCTGCGCAACCTGTTTATGCGGATTGCAGAAGACACCGGCGAGGTTATGGTCTGCCCGGTGGTGACCTCCCCCGCTCTGCCTGCTCCCGAGGCATTGATAGAAAAAATAAGGGCGGCCTGCCCTCAGACCGCCTCGATTGTGCTGAACATCAACCCCGAAAAAACCAATGTGCTGCTGGGGCGCCGCTGCAAGACCCTGTGGGGCAAAGGCCACATCACCGACCGCCTCTGCGGGCTGGAGGTGGATATCTCTCCCCTCGCCTTTTATCAGGTAAACCGCGAGGCCGCCCAGCTTCTCTACGGCAAGGCGGCCGAGTTTGCCGCACTTACCGGCAGCGAGCTGCTGATTGACCTTTACTGCGGCACCGGTACCATCGGGCTTTCGATGGCCCGGCAGGCAAGAGAGCTGATCGGGGTGGAGGTGGTGCCCCAAGCTGTGGAGAACGCCCGCATCAACGCACAGCGCAACGGCATTGGCAACGCACGGTTTATCTGTGCCGACGCAGGACAAGCCGCCAACCAGCTTGCCGGGGAGGGGCTGCGCCCCCATGTGGTGCTGCTCGACCCGCCCCGCAAGGGCTGCGACCTGCCCACCATTGAGGCAGTGTGCGCCATGCAGCCCCAGCGGGTTGTGATGGTTTCTTGCAACAGTGCCACCGCCGCCCGCGACATCAAGCTGTTTGCCCAGCGGGGCTATGAGGCAACGGCGGTGCAAGCGGTGGATTTGTTCCCCAGAACGGCGCATGTGGAGACGGTATGTCTGATGTCTAGGAAGTAAAGTCTGAAAAGCCTTGCAAATACGGGGCTTCAAAAAATGAAAGTAATTCTATCAACTCGACTTATACTCTTGATGTGTGTATGTAGGAACATATCGAGAGTGTTTTTTGAGCTGAATTTAATCCTGTAAATAGGTAAGGTTGAGTTGACAGAATAGATAAATTAGTAGAGTTGAGGAGACAGAAAGGATGTAAACAAAACAGAAATATTTTTAAGGAGGACTTATAGTTGAAAGGCTGGGATTATAATTTAAATTTAGAATTTGATAAATATCAAGGCATTAAAAATTGGTTAAGATATAAAATCTGTGACTTAGACTATGATTGTGATGTTTCTAAATATGCTATGGAGGTATATAGGGAAAAATACGAATTTTTAAGTAATGGAATAGTACAACCCCAATATAATAACTTTTCTAGTTTGCAAAAATGGAACAGGCATAATTTAAAATGGGAGATTCAAGTAAATGATACGTTATATTCTGGTGATACTTTAAATTCATTTGCTACTCCTTTTAATCGATTTGCAAATGAATTTATTTCAAAAATAAGCAACAAGAAGTTCAAGCTAACATATATTGGGGAAAGCGCATATGATTTGTTGTTAAAAGAATTTGATATAGTTTTTAGTGATTATAATTTATCTCAAGTTGAATATAGTAGAGAGATCCTTGATTATTTTGACAAATTTGCGACCCTTACTCATACAATAGGGAATCTGTTCCCAGTTCCTTTATACTTTAATAGGGAAAGAGCTGGGAAGAATGGAGAATATGAGTTCCCAGATATATTGTTAAATAGTATTTATGAATACTATTTAAATGAAGATGATAATAAAAGAAGTTTTGGGATTAGTGTAATTAATGATAAAACTAAAATAAAGAAAACTGTTAATTGGCTTGATAGTTTCGGTGATGGTAAAGAGGGTTGGGATGAATTTATAAGAGTATATCGCTTTTCTATGTATTTAGATGAGAATTCTGAGCCTATAAAGTTATGGAGTAGTCATAATATTAAAAATCTCAAAATACCTGATATAGGAAAGGATTTTCTGAATTATTTAAGTTATATATGTGATTGTATAGAAAAAAGAGGTAAAGAAATCTTTGACATGTATTAAAGATAATATTGGAATGAATGAGCAAATTAAAAGGGAACTATATTGATGTTTATCAGGTTGTAGATAACCCAAAGCAAATAGATAGTAGTTTCTATTCAAAGATTGCATTACTTGCAGTGTAGAAAGGTAGACACAATTTTAAGTGTGTTTAGGGAGCAGGCAGTTTATCTATAAATAGGTCGATATGTTCCCGCCTACCAATAGTGCCAAAATGTAGTGGATATGTTTCCGAGAACAGACACATTGAAATGACATTCATTCTGTCCTCTCAAGCCACGTTGAGACGGTTGTATTGATAACAAGGGTTGAGAAGTGAGTGTACCGAAAACCCTTATATATCAAGACTTTTAGCACATATGGGTATAAAACCCACTGAGTAAAATCATGAAAATATCGCTTCGTGGAAACAAGTCCATAAGAGCGGTTTTTGATAGTCTAGTGGTCAGGTTAGATGTCAGTGCTTGGCGAGTGGTCAGGTTAGATGTCAGCGTTCGTGAGTGGTCGGGTTAGATGTTTTTTCGGAGTTTTTTGAGGTTGTGTGGTCAGATTGGATGTAGGTGAAAAATCGATTTGAATAGCACTAATAACGGAAGAGAAAAATGAGAGGTGATACTATGGGAAAAATTGAAGATTTGTTGATAAATAAGGGGTTATATGATAGCGTTGACATCACTATAGATGATTTTGAAGAAATACAAAAATGTCTTTCCAGAAGTGAGTACACAGAGAATACGGTTGATTGTTTTTGTATTCACTGTGGAACAAATCGAATATTTGAGTTTGCAGATAGTGAAGTACATAATGATACAGGTTTTATCAGAATGGCGATTGATGATCCAGGTGGTCGCTCACGTAAGCCCAAAAAGGAAGAAATATTCAATTCGTATTTGAATAGGAGGTATGTATTAACTTATCGCTGCACCCGAGAAAGGCAACACACTATTTTATTCGATTTAATTCTTACCGACGATAAAATAATCAAAATAGGGCAATATCCCTCAGTGGCAGATTTGGCAATACCGGAGATTGCAAAATATAAATCGGTTTTAGATAAGCAATTTCGTGAATTCAGTAAAGCCATAAACCGGGCGTGGTCATACTTGTGGATAAGAACTCCAAGCGGTAGTGTAAAATAAAGTGTGCTTTTGCCTTTTCTGCGAAAGTGATATAAACTTAGGAAAGGTGATAAGAATGAGCATATTAACAAAAGAACAAATGCGAGGAATTCTGAAGGAATA
>JAEWWW010000064.1 GCA_023396215.1 Bacillota bacterium
AAAATTTGCCTTGCCCGGTAAAAACCGCCGCCCCATTTGACCGCTTTTCCCCTGCGCATCAGTTTGAAAACAGGCGGTGGTAAATTGATTCATATTTTTGAAAACCTGCTGCTGAATATCAGCATGCTAGTATTGCTGGCCTTCCTGCTGACCCGCTCAAGGATGGTAAGCAGCTTCATCTTTGACAACCGGGACCGCTTGGGCTACAAGCTGACATTGATGGTCATCTTTGGCCTGATTGGGGTTATCTCTACCTATACCGGCATACAGGTGGGCGGTGCCATCGCCAATACCCGGGCCATTGCCGCCGTAGCAGGCGGCATTCTGGGCGGGCCGATGGTGGGGCTGGGGGCCGGCATCATTGCGGGCATGCACCGGTATTTAATTGATATCGGCGGCTTTACGGCGGTGGCCTGTGCCATCTCCACCATCGCGGAGGGGGTGCTGGGCGGCCTTTATGCCCGCTATGTCAAGCGCAGCAGCTACAACTGGGGCAGCGTCTTTTTGCTGACCGTCCTGGCTGAGATACTGCAGATGCTCATTATCCTTGCCATCGCCCGGCCTTTTTATCTGGCGTGGCAGCTGGTGCAGGTCATCTCGATTCCCATGATTTTGTTCAACTCACTGGGGGTGGTGGCCTTTGTGGGGGTTTTCGATACGGTTTTTATCGCGCAGGACCGCGAGGCCGCCAACCGCATCAGCCTTGTGCTGGAGATTGCCGAACGCTGCCTGCCCTTTCTGCGCAAGGGTCTTTACGACAAACCAAACCTGGATAAGGCAGTGCAGATTATCCATGAGCTTTCCAACACCGAGGGTGTGGTCATCACCGACCGGGCGCAGGCCCTCAGCTATGCCGGCCCTCAGGTGGAGCAGTGGCTGGACAGCGACGCGCCGCTGCCCGATGTGGCGCTGAAGGCCATCGCCACCGGCAGGGTGCAGAGTGTCGATAACATCTCGCTGACGCCGGGTCGGGGCAGAAAAGCCGACCGGCTCACAGCCATTGCCGCTCCCCTCACCCAAAAAGGGGAGGTCCTGGGCTGTCTGGTGCTGTTTCTGCGCTCTTTCCGCCTTTCGGCCGAAGCCGAAGCCCGCTTTGCCGACGGCCTTGCCAAGCTTTTTTCAACCCAGTTGGAGCTTTCGCAGCTGGATTATCAAAAAAAGATGCTGCAAAAGGCGGAGTTCCATGCGCTGCAATCGCAGATTAACCCGCATTTTCTCTTCAATGCGCTTAATACTATTACAGCCTTCTGCCGCGAAAAGCCGGAGCGTGCCCGTGAGCTGCTGATTACCCTTGCCACCTATTTCCGCAACACCCTGCAGTCCACCCCCTATATGATAGGACTGCATACCGAGCTTGAGCATGTGAACGCCTACCTGAAGCTGGAAAAAGCCCGCTTTGGCTCCCGGCTGGCGGTGGAGCTTGATATCCCCTCCGACCTGCACTGCACCGTGCCCAGCTTTATTCTGCAGCCGATTGTGGAAAACGCCGTCAAGCACGGGGCGATGCACAACACCACCGAGGGGCAGGTGATTATCTCGGCCCAACAGCGCGCGCAGGAAACGGTGATCACCGTCAAGGACAATGGCCCCGGCATCGAGCCGCAGGTGGTGCAAAGCCTGTATAACGACACCATCAGCAGCCAGAAGGTGGGTCTGGTCAACGTGCATAAGCGGCTGAAAAGCATTTATGGCGAGCAGAACGGCCTGCTGATTTTTACCAATCCCCAAAGCGGCACCGAGGTGGTCATCCGTATTCCCATCCATTTTGGAGGTGAGCTTGCTTGAAGATTGCCATCATCGACGATGAGCGCCCGTCCCGCAGCGAGCTTCGGCATCTTGTGCAGGAGATTTTGCCCGACGCCGAGATTGTGGAGGCCGAAAACGGGCAGCAGGCGCTGGAGCTGGCCGCCAGCGAGGCGCCGGACGTTATGTTTATCGACATGCATCTGGGGGATATGAACGGCGTTACCCTGCCCCGCACCCTGCGGCGGCTGCTGCCCGATGTGAACATCGTCTTTGCCACCGCCTACGCCGAATATGCCGTGCCCGCCTTCGAGCTGGATGCGGTGGATTATATCCTCAAGCCCTTTGACCGGCAAAGGATAGAGTTTGCCATCAAAAAGGTGTTGGCCAAGCAACAGCCGGGCGCCGCCGCCGCGCCGCAGGGGCCCAGCATTGACAAGCTCTCTATCTGGAACGATAAAAAGGTCACGCTGGTGGATATCCGGGATATCGCCTATATCGAAACCGACAACCGCTGCTGCATTCTGCACACCCGCAAGGGGCGGTTTACCAGCAGCCAGTCCTTAAGCTTTTTTGAAAGCCGGCTGGCGGAGCACAACTTTCTGCGCATCCACAAGAGCTATGTAGTCAATCTGGCCGACGTCATTGAGATTTCGCCCTGGTTTAACAACATGTACTGCGTCAAGCTGCAAGGCTTTGAAAACGAGGCCCTGCCGGTCAGCCGCAAGCAGATTAAGCGGATTAAGGAGATTTTCTCCTTCTAGCCGTCCTGAGCGGTTTTGCGGTTCAAAGATTTTATCCTTCTCACACAAACAGGGGCAGCTGTGCCCCAAAAGCCCCGGCTATATGTGTTTTTGCGCGCGTTT
>JAEWWW010000066.1 GCA_023396215.1 Bacillota bacterium
CCAGAGGGGTGGGCAGGCTGCCCGCCTGCCCGCCGCCGCAGGGCTGGATGTAGGCCGCAAAATGCAGCAGTTGCCCCTCTTTTTCCACCGAAACCGGCCTGCCCGCCCGGGCCAGCTGGCGGGCGATATGCTCTGCCACCCGGCTCATAGGGCCTCCACCCCCAGCAGGGGGGCGGTTTCGGGTATCAGGCAATGGGCCGCCTGTGCCATCAACTGGTCATAGAGCGCACGGGCGGGCTTGGCGCCGCCGCTCTGGGCGGCTATCTGAATATCCGCCACCCGCAGCCCGGGCTGCCCGCCCCCCGCCAGCTCCCGCTGGAGGTTGGCCAGCCCGGCGGCAGCCAGCACCAGTGCCTGCTCGTTGGCGGCAACGTCGGCCCCGGGGCGCAGCCGCCCGGTTATCCACGCGGCAGCCCCCTGGCAAAGGGGCAGCCACCGCTGGGCCTCCTCCGGCTCCAAACCGGCCAGCAGAGCCAGTTGGGACACCACCTTTTCCGCGTCAATCACTTTTAGGGAACCCCCTTTCGCTGTGGGCAGCGCCCTGCGGGGCTGCCCCCGCAAAGCCTGCCGCTCCGCCGTTTACTGTTTCAGGGTCATCACCTTGACCGCATCGGGGAAGATTTTTGAGAAGCCCGCAATCGAGGTAATGGCCGCCCGCTCCAGCTGGCAGTCGATGAGCTTGTCATAGTCCACATTCACATCGCCCGCAGTCACCATCTCCAGCGCGTAGCGGCGGTCAAGCCCCACCACAGTACCGGCAGGCACCGCAGAGGTGCTGATGAGGGTGGCCCCCATGGGGGTCACCAGCCGCCCAGTGGTGTGGAAATCCGCCCCCGCCGCGGGGGAGATAAACTCCGGCAGGTTGAGGATGCGCACCGCCATATCTGGGGAGGCCAGCAGGGTGTTCAGCTTGTAATCCCCCAGCCGGTTCCACAGGTTCACAAGGTCGGAATAGGCAAGGGTTGTGCCAGCGGTCTGGGCGGTGTCGGCGGCAGGGCCGCTGCCGTCGCCGCTGATGAGCACCTCCACCGCGTCCCGCAACTGGCTGCGGGCGATGTAGCTGCCAATCTGCCGCAGGGTGACGGTGAAGAGGTCAAGCCGCTGAAACTTGATGGCCTCATAGGAGGCCACCAGCATCCGGCCCCGCTTTTTCAGGGTCACCAGCTGCTCCTTCAGCTTGATGGTGGTCTGGGGGATAAACCCGCCCTCCACCACGTCGGCCAGCTTCAGGTCGGCGTCGCTGTGGTTGGTGGAGATGGTGCGATAATCCATCGAGTTAATGTTGGTCTTGGTGGCGATGATCGAGGAGAGAATCTCGCTTTCCTCCATGCCCTGACCCACCGCGCGGGATACATATTCGGGGAACAGCGCGGCGGAATCCGCGGTGGAGAAGAATTTCTCGATGGCGTCGCTGCCGCTGCCCCCCACCTTGATGTCAAACCGTTTCAGCTGCCGCTGAAAGGCGTCCAGCCCGGCAAGCTCGGTGCCGGCGTAACGGGGGCTGGGGTCAAGGGCCTCCAACTGGCCGGTGAAGCCGCCGCCCGCCTTGTACATGCCCTTATCCAGCCGAATGTTCTGATAGTCGTTCATTGCATGCCCTCCCTGTATTTCTTCATCTTTTTGGTTCGTGTCTTTTCCGTCTTAGGCGAAAAAGACCGGTAAAGCCGCTGCCGCCAACCGGTCGGCAGTTAAAGGATGATGCCGGCGGTGCCCGCCACGGCATCCACATCGGCGACCAGCACCGGGCGGCCGCTTTCGGCGGCGGTCAGCACGCCCTCATCGGCCGCTACCGAAAGGTAGCCGTAGCCCGGTGCGGTGCCTGTAAAGGCCACCTTGGCATAGCCCGAAAGCTGCACCAGAGCGTTGCCCCCGTGCTTCGAGATGAGCACCCCGGCAAACGGCCCGTCGGCCTGCGCCGCCGTGCCGTCGGCCACCAGATTAACCAGTGTGCCGGGGCTGGGGTCGCCGCTGTGGCGAAAGGTGGCGTACTTGCAGTCAAAACCCTGTAAGCTGATGTTCATGCTGTTTCCTCCTCGTATCTGTGTTGTGTCCTTCCCGCGCCTTTGGCGGGGGCTGTCTTAAGGCAACACCGCACCATTCACGTCTACCGCCTTAAGCACCCTGTCGCTTGCAGATTTTACGTAATCTTTCACAAAAAATCCTCGTGAATACACCCAGTATTCCCTGCGGTTTTTGCTTCATCTGACAAAAAATCTGCTGGTGCGCCAGAGCACTTAGAATTGTGCGGTATTGCCTTAAATCTTAAAGGGGTTGCATGCGGGGGCCGGTTCGGCGGCGGGGGCGGCAAGCTGCACCTTCGGCGGCAGCAGCCGGTCGGCCCCTTGGGCGAAGGCCTTCTGCATCGAGGTAAGCTCTTCGGCCTCCAGCCCGGCAAGGGCGCGCTCCAGCACGGCGGGGTCAAACCCCGGCTGGGCCAGCAGCCCCAGCCGCAGCGTTTCGCGGCGCAGGTCGCTTAAGTAGCTTTTGCCCATCTGGGCAAGCTGCTCCAGCCCGGCGATATGGCCCAAAAGGGCGGCGCACTGGGCGGCGCTCAGGGTCAGGCCGTCGCCGCCCCCCAGCAGCTTGAGAATCCGGGCCGGGTCCTGCGTGCCGCCGTCGGGCGGGCTGTGGCGCCTGGCCTTGGTCACCCCCGCGCCCGGCTGGGCGGGCACCGCCACAAACGACCACTCATAGGCGTCGGTGGGGTCGTCCAATATGGCGTGGCATACAGCCCCCTTGTAGCTTTTGCCGGGGATATGCCCGCAGCCGCCGCCCCGGCGGTCGGCGCCGCAGACCGAGCAGGTGACGCTGCCCATACTGCAGCCGATGCTCACCTCTTTTTTGATGCCTGCGTCAATCTCCAAAATCAAATCCCGGTTTTTGTCGCAGCGCACCATATAGGCCCACGCCCGCAGGCAGTGGTAGGGCTCGCTGTTTTCACCGGTGCGGTCGGGGTCGGTTTCCACCGCCGTTTCAAAGATGCGGGCGGTCTGGTTTTCCCCCTTGGGGTTGTGGTCAAAGATGCCGGTCTTGCCCTCAAAAAGCTTGGCCAGCTTGTGCAGGGCCGGGGCGGTGAACCGCTCATAATCCCGGTCAATCTGGTTGTCGCACAGCACCATGCCGAAGATATACACCTCGTCGGCGCTCAGTTCCCGCCTGCAATGGCGGTTAATCAGCGCAAGCTGCCGGGCGGTATCGCCCCCCTCGGCTGCTTTGCAGATGGCTGCCTGTTTCATCGTTTGTTCCCCCTTTTTTCAGGATGATGTTGCTGTTTGGCCCTCAAGCTGGGCGGCGCGGGCGTTCTGCAGCCGGGCGTTGGCAAGCTCGGTTTCATCCAGCAGGCTGATGTTGCTCCACTCCACCCGTGGGGTACAGCCAAAGCCCTCCAGCCGCAGAAAGAGGGTGCAAATTTTCACCAGCACCGGGGTGAGGATGCCGCGGTAGCTCTCCAGCTCGCTGGTGAGGATATCCGCCTGCTGGCGGCTCATCCGCTCGGTTGTAGACCAGCTCAGCCCCAGCATAAAGGGGGGCAGCCCCAGCTTGGCAACAATCTCCTCCAGCATCTGGCGCACCGGCACATTGGTATCCAGCATCTGGCTATCGGCCCCAATCACCCGGATATCCACATCTCCCACCGCCACAAAGTCGCGTATCTGCCCGTTTTTAGCGGCGCTCATCGCCTCAGACCATTCCTTGGCGATGCTCTGGGCAATCTCCTTGGCGTAGGCCCGTTCGGTGCCGCTGCCGCCGGGGCGGTAGGTCACCGCGTAGCGCAGGTTGCCCATCCGCTCAAAGTTCTGCGACATGGCGTTGTAGATTTTCAGCAGCACCGAGGCCACAAAGGGCAGCCCCTGCAAAAGGGAGCGTCCCAGCATCTGCCCTGGCGCGGGGTTAAGCGCCGAAAACACCACCAACTGCGGGTGGGGGATGGGGCTTACCTGCCCGCTGCTGCTCCGCACACAGATTTCAGCCTCCACCGGGCTGCGCCCCTGCCGGATTTCAAGGTGCTCCAGCGGAGCGTTGTAAAGTGCGGCGACGGTGCGCCGGTCGTGGGAAAGCACCATCTCGCCCAAGGCGTTGCCATAGGTGAGCAGGCTATCCAGATAGCTCATTGCAAAGGTGGCCAGCCCCCGCTGCGAGGCCCCCACCTGCACCCCGGCGGTAAAGCGGTCGAGGGCGGCCTGCGCCGCCGGGTCGCCGCACTGTACCGTAAAGCTGCCGGTGAGCCGCATAATCTTCAGGATAGCCGAGTCGATGATAGGCACCGAGCGGCGAAGCTGGTCGTAAAGGGCGGACTCTGCGCCGTGCAGCGGCGAAAAATCCAGCGCAGGGGCAAAGGGGGGCGCGGGCCGGGCAGTCTGCACCGAAACCCGCGGGTCTTTCTTTTTAAACAAGTCACTGAGTACCAAGGCTCAAAACCTCCTTTCCGGGCTGCTCATCTGGGACGGCGGGCCGCCCCGCCCGGCGGCAAGGGCGTAAAACTCAAAGGCCCCGCCGCCGAGGATGGTATAAACAAAATAGCGGATATCGTCCATGGTGTGGTCATGCTCCTTTACCGGGCAGTCGCTGCGGGCGTTTTCATCCCAGCGGTAGAGCGAAAACTCCCGCAGGGTATCGGCGCAGCAGGCGGCAAACAGAAGCTGCCCCGCCCGCAGCGCGTCCGACACCCGGCGGATGCCCTGCAGCACGTCGTTTTTGGCGGGCAGTACCGCGAACCGCCCGTGGCGGCGGATAGCCTCGATGAAGCTGGCGGCCGATGGGTCGACCACCACCGCCTCGATGGGCAAATCTCCGGCGAGCTGCTCCAGCGCGTGGTAATACTCCTCGTCGGTTTTCAGCACCCCGGTTTCCCTCGCGCTGTGGTAATACTCCCGGATGCGGTACCACACCCCGCCGCTTTCGCCCCATAGCCCCATCGAGGTGGGGTTCATGGTGCCGTAGTCGCAGGAAATATAAAACCGTTCGCACTCCGGCGGCTGCGGGATTACATGGCGGCTCTGGTCAAACATGGGGTAGACCAGCCCCGAGGGGGCCACCCACCGGCCCCGCACAAACCGGTCGTAAAAGCTGCCGGAGTAAAGGGCCTCATACCGCGCCTTAATCTCCGGGGTCAGCGAGGGGTTGTCGGCCATGGTGAAGTGCAGGTAGAGGGCGTTTTTCTCGCTGCTGCGCAGTATCCATTCCCGGTAAAACCAGTGGTAGGGGTGCTCGGGGTTGCAGTTGAACCAGAACTTGGAGCCTGTCACCGAGCAGCGGGCCAGCGCCTGCTCCACAAAGCTTCGGGGCATCAGCGCCACCTCGTCAAACAGCACCCCCGCGAGGGTGATGCCCTGTATCAGGCTGGCCGAGGCTTCGTCCTTGCCGCCAAACAGGTGAAAGCGGTTGGTGCGCCCACGGTGGGTGATATCGAGGTAGTTGCGGCTGGGCTTATAGTCGCAGTCGAAGCCCAGACCTGCCAGAGCGGCGGGCAGCCCGGCAATCACGTTGCGCCGCAGCGAGCCGATTGTCCGGCCGCAAAAGGCGAAGGCCCTGCCCTCAAACCGCGAGAAGCACCAGGCCACAAACGAAACCGAGAGGCAGAGGGTTTTGCCGCTGCGCACCGCTCCGTCGCAGATAACCGCGTCGCAGCCCCGGTGGGGGCTGTTTTTGCACCACCAGGTCAGGGCCTGTAGCTGCTTGGGCGAAAAAGGCTCAAAGGCTGCCATGCCCACCTCCCGCGGCGGCTGCCGCGCCCCGCTCCAGCGCCTCGTAAAAAGAGGAACCGCCCGCGTCCTCCTCCTGACGGGCCAACGCCGCCAGACGGTCGAGGGCGTCCAGACGGTCGGCAAACTTTACCTCGAAGCCGCCCCCCTTGGCCCGCTTGATTTCAGATACACAGAACAAATCCAGCCCCTCCAGAGAGGGCAGGGGGGCCTCCTCGCCGCGCAGCGCCAGACCCACCGCGTCGGCCACCGGGCCAAAGGCCAGCCGCTCATACCCGGCCCGCACAGCCGCCTTTAGCTGGATGCAGCCGCTGAGCCGCTCGATGGTATCCCGCACCTCCTGCTGTTCCAGCAGGGCAATGGCCGCCTGTTCGGCTCCGGCGGCGGCAAAACCCGCCCGCAGCGCCGCTTCTTTGGGGTTGTGCAGGGCGGCGTAAAAGCGGCAGAAAAGCTTTTGCCGCTGGGTCAGCGTATTTTGCATCTACTCACACCCTTTCAATAGCACCCACAAAAAAAGGTGAACTTGCATACTGTTATGCAAATTCACACAAAAATTCATATCAGGCATCCGATAAAGGAGCGCAGCCGAGTAAACACGGTGTGTTTTCTCTTGCTTCGTTGGCTGCGCTGGCAAATTTCGGTCACATACACAAAGTATGCTCCCTCATTTGCGGCGCTTGCCGCCTCGCCTTGCGCTCTTTCTCGGCGCCTGACATTTAGCGGGAGCCGGTAATAGGAACCGCCTAAAAATAAAAAAGCCCGGCGGCTCATGCCGTCAGGCTTCTTTGGTATGGTCAAAGGGAAATAATGCGGATATCCAGCCCCTGCGTGTGCGCATAGCGCAATGCCGAGCAAACCTCGCTGTCATTGCTCCCGTCATAAACCGCAATCAGCCGCCCGGCCAGAAAAACCATCCTGCGGCTGCGCCGAATGAAGCAGAAAGGGTCGTAATCCTCGTGATATACCCCCACGATGTCGCACAGCGCCAGCAGCCGGTGAAAGCTTTGGTCGGCTGTTTTTATCCGGCCGCGGTAGGGCAGCGCCGCCTCAAGCTTCAAGTCGGTGTTGTGCTTTTTTAAATCCGCCACAATGTTGGCGGCGGTCAACCCCGCCCCCTCGTCAAAGCCGGAGATAAAATGTGTGTAGCCGTCGGCAACCGCCTGCAAAATCTCTTTTTGCAGGGCGTGGGTCATATCGGCCAGCTTATCGGCGTGGATAATCCTGTGCCCCACAAAGCAGCAGGTGTTTTTTCCTCGGTCTTTCTTCATAAACCTACCCCCTAATGACAGTTATAAAATTGTGTTAAACAAATTATACAAGTATTGTAATTGCAAGTCAATCAATATGACATTTTATTAATGGCATAATAAGAAGTTGGGTAAGTTACAATATTGCAGAAAGGGGTGGTTTTATATGTATGAAGATTTCTTTGCCGAGCGTCTTTCAAAACTGCGAACAGCCAAAAATGTTTCAGCACGTGAAATGAGTCTTTCTATTGGTCAAAACCGGAATTATATTAACCAAATCGAAAATAGAAAAATGTTTCCCGCTATGCAGACATTCTTCTACATCTGTGAATATCTGAACATCACCCCCAAAGACTTTTTTGACCAAGAGGTTGCCCACCCCCGGCAACTGACGGAGCTGATTGAGGAGCTAAAGCGGCTGGACGCCAAAACACTGGAGCATATCTCCGGCCTCGTAAAAGAACTGGGCGGCAAAAGATAACCGTAACAGCACAAAGCCCCCCGCCATCCGGCGGGGGGCTTTGCGAGGGTGTCAATTCTTTGACACCCTCCACAAGGGGGACTTCGTGTCCTGTGCAAAACCTAGGGGTTTTGCGTCCAGCCGTCCCCCTCGTGAACACCCCCAAGCAAAACTGCCCGCGGTGAGCGGGCAGTTTTAGAGGAATCGCTCCGGCGGCGCATGTCCGCCTGCGCGATATATTTTACACACTTGCTTTTATTGCTGCTCAGGGTAGGTGTGGGTGCAAACCTCTTTAATCTTATCTCGCAGCCTCAGCATATCCTCCAGTGCGGCGGGCTTATTGCCGGGGTTGCGCAGCAGCGCCGCAGGGTGAAAGGTGCCCATCAGCAAAGTGCCATTGCGGTCGATAAACTCACCGTGCTGCCTTGTCACCTTAAAGCCGGGGTCGATGATGCTGGTGGCGGCAATCCGCCCCACACAGACAATAATCTTCGGCTTTATCAGGTAGGTCTGGTTGCGCAGCCAGCCAAGGCACTGTTCAATCTCCTCCGGCTTGGGGTCGCGGTTCTGGGGCGGGCGGCACTTCACCATGTTGGCGATATACAGGTTGCTCTTACGCGAAAGCCCCACATGCTCCAGCAGCTTGTCCAGAAGCTGGCCGCTGCGCCCCACAAAGGGCAGGCCCTGCTCGTCCTCGTCCCGGCCCGGCCCTTCGCCGATAATCATCACCTCGGCCTGCGGGTTGCCCACCCCAAACACCACCTGGGTGCGGGTTTCACAAAGGCCGCAGCGGCGGCACTCCAACGCCTGGCTGCGCAGCTCTTCAAAGTTTTCTATCATACCATCCACCTCACAAATCCTTAGCCAACGGCGAAAAAACCGCATTCCGACCATATAAGGTTATTATAACACAACAATCCATCTCGCCCCGAGGGTCGCCAAGCCTGCCTTGTGTTTCAATGCTCTCGGGTACCCGTTCAAAAGTTTTACTTTCGGTAACGGGTGACGTTATATATAACACAGTGATATTCCTCGCCCCGAGG
>JAEWWW010000142.1 GCA_023396215.1 Bacillota bacterium
GTATAGAGGGGTACCGGTCTTCGTCCCACACCTTGGTATCGTCCAAAGGGTCAAAGGGAAGCTTTTTTGCATCCTCGGGGTCCATCAGCTGTACGCGCAGCTCGTATTCGACAGCCCTGCCCTCCGCGATGCTGTCATATAGGTCACGCCCGGCTATGTCCGGGTCTTTGCATGCCAGCTGCTGGGCTTCCTGCCGGTCAATGTACTCCTGCCCAGCCATGGGAATCCAAAGGTATTTTACATAGCGCCGAACACCCTGCGCATTCCGCCACACATAGGTGCTCACACTGTATCCCCGGATATGGCGCAAGCTTTTGACTGTTCCCAAATCCGAAAAAAACCACATCATCATATTGGTTGTTTCGGGATATTTGGCAAACAGGCTCCAAAACTGCTCCGGATCGGCCAGATTATTTACCGGAGAGGGCGAAAGGTGGCCGATGACATTCGGCACACGCATCGCATCCCGCACAAAAAAGACTGGGAGATGGTTGCAGAGCAGGTCGAAGATTCCATCGTCGGTATAAAACCGGGTGCTGAATCCGCGCACATTTCTTAAGGTGTCCGGTGTTCCGAAATTGCTTGACGCCAGAGAGAAGCGCACCACTACCGGCACCTGCTGGCCGGGCGTCTGTAAAAATCCGGCTTTGGTATATTCCTTCATCGAGTGGGTGGTGCGAAAATAACCAAAAGCACCGTATCCTTTTGTATGTATGCGCCGCGCAGGCCTGGTGGAGAATACAAAGGTTTCTAAAGTTTCATGCAGGGCGGTATCCTGCACAAGGGTAGGGCCAAATACACCCACCGTCTGTGAATGGGATACATCTGAGTGCGCTGTTTCTGCCGGCATTGCATTTTTACGGGGTACCTCGTCAACCATCTGCCTACCGCTCCTATATGCATCCGAAAAAGATGGCTGATGTTGATTGTACTTAATCTGTTCATTTTGCCTGCCCGCCCCATGCGGGGCGTTCTCTTGCCCCAATCGGAACCATCCCTCATTCTTATCCATTTATAAACCCTCCAAAACATGTAAAAAGTAGGATAATTATATAATAACAGTATATTCATTATGATTACCCACGTTCTCATCCTTCGTAAACCAGCGTCAGTAGGATATTATTCAGCAGCGGGTTTTGTTCAATAACCTCGTAATAGTAAAGGTTTCTTCCGGAAGATACCTCAGAAAGAAACCCTGTTTTGCCGCTTTCCTGTTTTCAGGGGTGCGCCGCCTTCAACCGCGGTTAGAGCTATGCGCGTTACCGCCTCATAATCGTTTGTTTTTAGCAAAAGGCCCCCCTGACGGGCCACTTAAGGGACAGTATAATTTCTATGGGCTGCTCATATGTACTTCTAAAGGGAGTGTTGTTATGGACTTGTCATTTAACTGTGAAGAATTCAAGCAATATAGCGTTGACCTTCCTTATCCGAAGGTCACGGTCACTAAACAAAACCGCCGGTATGCGACAATCATTTCCGGGGCTTTTGGCGGAAAGGGATCTGAAATGACTGCCATTACGCAATATGGGATACATAGATTCTTTATTGAAGAATACCCGGAGGCTGCAAATGCTTACAAGTACATAGCCGCGGTAGAAATGATACACTGGAATCTGCTTGGCGGCCTGATTAAAGATTTGGGGCTCTGCCCTAAGTTTTTGTCTTATGAAACCAATCAGCCCTGGAACGGTTGCTTCCCGGCGTATGGCACCAACTTTGAAGAAATTATAACCTCCGATTACGAAGGCGAGCGCGCTGCAATTGCCCATTATAACAGGATGATTGGTAGTATTGATAACGCAGAAATTCAAAGCCTGTTTCGACGAATCATACTAGACGAGGAAAGGCATATTGAAATCCTTACTGACCTGTACAGAAGATATCGGTGAGCAGGTATAAGAAAACCGCCCCGGGTGGGGGCGGTGGTGGGTTAACGGTCTTTTATTCAAGGTTGGCAAGCAGGCCGGGTCGGATGGCCATGCTACCGCTTTGGTGTTGCTACGATGAAGCACATTTCGTTTAGCTCGTCCTCTTCAAAGAAGTTGTAGAAGGTGAAGTTATAGATAAAACGCTCGGCCCCGTATACGCCATAGCCATCCTGGTTGTGGTCTGTGGTGTCATACGGGTCAGCCACGATAATCACATCATCCTGTGTTGTTTCGGTACCCATGGTATCGTATCCGATGATGACCTGCCAGTGCCCACCCCAGTCGTTCCAGCCGACCATAATGGGGTTTCCGGCTGCCAGCGTCTGCTGTATGTAATCCAGGGTAAACACCTCGTAGACATTGTCAACACAGTCAAAGGTGGTGTATAAATCAAATCCGCCTATGCCCTCGAAGATTTCTATCGCCTGTCTGAGGCTGGTCGCCCCCGGCTCGAGGCCGTTGCTGCGGAACCCGGCAAGGGTGCTCTCGTTATGGTCGCCCAGTTGCTGATACCAGTTTGCAACCATCAGAACACTGGATACCCCGCAGCTCCACTCGCTGGTCTGCTGCTGGGTTTTGAAATTTGTGAGAATGGTAAGCGTGTCTGTACTTACCATATTATAAAAATCCAGCGTGCTGAAATATGGGCTGCCTTGGTGGTCGCCTGCGCGCTCCACGCTGTCGGCGCCGTATTCCAAATCCAGATTTGTGGTGTAGGGGATTTTCATCTCATCTGTGTAGTTGCCTTGGGCAAGGGTGTCCTTCTCAGGCTCAGGGCCCTGAACCGGGGCTGTCTGGCAGCCCAAGAGAATAAGGCAAAGAAGCAAAAACAATACAATTAATTTTTTCATGGTGATTTCCTTTACAAAAAATTTAATTGTACCTGTATAGGGCAGCGTTAAACGCTTCCCAAACAAACCCGCCTTGATTGTATTATTTATTCGATTGGGGTAAACCCCGCATTTTATTTATCCAATTTCCGGTCGTTTTCCTGCGTTTTATATAGTAATTTGTCTGCAGCCGCAGAAACGCTCTACTTTTAATACGCTCATGTTGTTTTATACAAGTACGGGTGAGGACTCGCCCCACTAGACCCACAGAACAATGTCTGCGCTATAAAATTTCGAGCCCGCCTTTGGGCTCCGACATGAGGTGCGCAATCTGCGCATAGCAACCGACCCAAACCTCCTACTGTGCCGGAAACCATTATATCAAAAAAATTTGAAAGTGCAATAGCAAGGTTTTATTTTGATAAGAAAGAACATTCTGTTTCCCCGCATCAGGTTTTGCGCCATGGCCGCCGTACCGCCTGTTTTCATAGGTTATCCGGCAGCCACATCATTTCCGCGCTTCTGCTCTTCGTTGCAAATCATTTGGCATAATATTCCCCTTCCCGGACACCCTATGATTGAGGTGAGATATGATGCAAAAGTATCCGGATATGTATGAGCTGTTTCAATGCGATGCTCAGGCCAAGCAGTATTTTGATGCGCTTCCGGGCTATGTTCAGGAGCAGATAAAGACGCGTGCCCAGGGCGTCAATTCCTTTGCGAGCTTACAGGATTATGCAGAAAACCTGCTGCGGGCGGATGAATAAGGGGCTTCGGCTCCTTTGCCGAATAATCCCCCTTTCGGGGCCTGACAATAAGGAGGAAAGGGTGATATGATGAGCCATCGGCAAGACCTGATTGATCAGGTAAAGCAGCACTACGCGCAATTGGCGGCTGTGGGCAGCAGGCAGACCTACACTGCCGCCCAGTTTGACGGTATGACCTGCGAGGCATATTATGAAAAGCTTCTGCAGCAAGTCATCGAGGCCATTCAGTCCGGCGCTTATGACAGTTTTTCCTCCGGGCTGGATATCGTGGAAAACATCGCGAATACCAAATAACTCCGCAGCTCTTAAGCAGTAGAAAAAAACCATCCGCCGGCTTGGCGGATGGTTTTTTTGCTGTAATAAGCATAGGATTGTTTAAGAAAGAACCTGGAGATTGCCGTATTGTCAGACCTCATATAACAGCCCTCTTTAAGGAATGCGTTGACACAATCGCATTATAACTATATAATTTCGATTAACTATAAAGCAAAAATTGGTTAACAAATATAAAGGAACAGAACCGAAGAAAACCTTTCGCCGCAATAAAAGACGCGGATTTTCCCGTTGAAGCGGTGTACCTATAATTCTTTGACAAACCGGTTATGGAATTACAGGCAAGATTGATTTATGCACAGATTAAAAAGCGGATAATTGATACCTGTGAACGATTGAAACTGACAGGAGTCACAGCGGTCTATTTGTCAGCTGAAATAGAATCTTGAATTGAAGGGAGCATATCCAATGAATTCCATGCTTTTTCTGGTTCCTGTCGCCGGCGCCTTGGCGCTGGCAGTTGCATTTTGGGTTTCTTCATGGATTGCCAAAAACGACGAGGGCACCGACCGCATGAAGGAAATTGCCTCCTATATCCGTGAGGGCGCAATGGCTTTCCTGATGCGCGAGTACCGCGCCATTGCCGTCTTTGCGGCTGTCATGTTTGTTCTGTTGTTTTTCGCCGTCGATCTGTTTACTGCGCTGGCCTTCCTGCTGGGGGCATCCTTCTCGGTGCTGGCGGGCTTGTTCGGCATGCGGACAGCCACAAAGGCAAATGTGCGCACCGCCGCTGCTGCCAAGACCGGTGGCATGGGTCTCGCTTTCAAAATTGCCTTTCGGGGCGGCGCGGTGATGGGCCTTTGCGTGGTGGGTCTAGGCGTTCTGGGCCTCGGTGTGCTGCTGCTCATTCTGGGCATAGAAAACGCCGCCACCCTCACCGGTTTCGGTCTGGGCGCATCCTCCATCGCACTGTTCGGGCGCGTGGGCGGCGGCATCTACACCAAGGCGGCAGACGTCGGCGCCGACTTGGTCGGCAAGGTTGAGGCGGGCATCCCCGAGGACGACCCGCGCAACCCCGCCGTCATCGCGGATAACGTCGGCGACAATGTCGGTGACGTTGCGGGCATGGGCTCCGACCTCTTCGAGAGCTATGTCGGCTCCATTATCTCGGCGGTCACTTTGGCCGTCGCCATGCCTCAAATCGATCTGACCGCGGGCGTCACCTTTCCGCTGCTTCTGTCGGCGGCCGGAATTTTGGCCTCTATTGTTGCGGTGTTTATGGTGGGCGGCAAGAATGTCAAGAATCCCGCCTCCGCCCTCAACCTCGGCACCTATGTCAGCAGCGCTATCGTGCTGGTTATCTCTTTCTTCCTCAGCACCTCCCTCTTCGGCTCGGCCGGCGCGTTTGCGGCAGTGGCATCCGGCGTGATAGTTGGCGTTGCCATCGGCATGATTACCGAGTTCTACACCTCCGGCGACTACAACCACGTCAAGGGAATCGCCAAGCAGGCCGAGACCGGCCCCGCAACCACCATCATTGACGGCTTCGCGGTGGGCATGCTCTCCACCGTTGCCCCTGTTTGGCTAATCGCGGTGGGCATCGTGGTTGCGCACCATTTTATGGGGCTGTATGGCGTTGCGTTGGCGGCGGTGGGTATGCTCTCCACCACCGGTACCGTGGTTGCGGTAGACGCCTACGGGCCCATTGCAGACAATGCAGGCGGCATCGCTGAAATGTCCAATCTGCCCCACGAGGTGCGCAAAATTACCGATAAGCTGGACAGCGTGGGTAACACCACTGCCGCCATCGGCAAAGGCTTTGCCATCGGCTCGGCAGCCCTGACCGCCCTGGCTCTCTTCGTCAGCTTCGCACAGGTTGCACAGCTCTCCTCCATCGACCTGCTCAATCCCTGGGTGGTGGTCGGCCTGCTGGTCGGCGGCGCGCTGCCCTTTCTCTTCTCCAGCCAGACCATGAAGAGCGTTGGCAAGGCGGCCTTTCAGATGATTGAGGAAGTTCGCCGCCAGTTCCGTGAGAACCCCGGCATCATGGAGGGCACCCGGAAACCTGATTATGCCAAATGCGTGGACATTTCCACTGCCGCCGCCCTGAAGGAAATGATCGTTCCCGGCCTGCTGGCGGTTGCCAGTCCGCTGGTTATTGGGCTCATCAGTGTGGAGATGCTGGGCGGCATGCTAGCGGGCTCTCTGGTTTCCGGCATTCTGCTTGCCATCACCATGTCCAACGCGGGTGGCGCCTGGGACAACGCCAAGAAGTACATAGAGGAAGGCCACCACGGCGGCAAGGGCAGCGAGGCCCACAAGGCTGCCGTCGTCGGCGACACCGTCGGCGATCCTTTTAAGGACACCTCCGGCCCCTCCATCAATATCCTTATTAAGCTGATGACCATCGTCGCCGTCGTCTTCGCCCCTCTCTTCCTCAAGTAATTTAGGCACAGCAGTATTATAATTAATAAATACGCTGTCAAAGAACAACCGCACCGCACGACGGAAAATCCCCGAAACCGCATGATACTGCGATTTCGGGGATTTTTCTATGATAACAGTATATTACGAAAAAAGGGAGGGGGCGTGTGTGGGGGAACCGCAGGATGCAGATA
>JAEWWW010000017.1 GCA_023396215.1 Bacillota bacterium
GCTTCAGCTTATCCTGAGGGGTGGTGTTATAACGGCCCCATACCTGAGCATAACCGGTGAGGCCCGCCTTGACTTTGAGTCGGTAGTTAAACTCGGGCATCTCGCGGGTATACTGCTCGATGATTTCGGGGCGCTCGGGGCGGGGGCCCACCAGCGACATATCCCCTTTCAAGATGTTGAAGAGCTGGGGCAGCTCATCAAACCGTATCTTGCGAATGATACGGCCCACAGGGGTGATGCGGTTATCCCCCACAGAAGCCAGCCGCGCAACGCCGTCCTTCTCGGCATCGGGCACCATGCTGCGGAACTTATATACCTCGAAGGAGCGGCCGTTCTGTGTCAGTCTGGTCTGTTTGTAGAGCACCGGGCCGCCATCCTGCAGCTTAATGGCAAGGGCAGTTATCGCCATCACCGGCAATGCGGGCAGCAGCACCAAAAGTGCAGCGGTAAAATCTATAAGCCGCTTAAAAAAGCGTTGTTCCAAAGACAAACCCCTGTTTTTGCAGAGAAAGACCAGTGAATCCGAAACCTGAATATTGGCTGCGTTTCTAACCAGGATATCGGTGATAAGTGGGGATAGATACACCCGCTTGCCATTGTCATAGCAATAGGCCATGAGCTTGAGCTTCAGTTCCGGCTCCACGCTGCCGATAAAAACGGCCTCATATTTCTCCAGAAGGCCCCATATGCCGGGGGTGACCCGCTCGGCCGCAATGACCTCGCAGATCTGATACCGTTGGGGCATCGAGGCAAATTTGGAGAGCGCCTCTTCATCCTGCGGCGTGCAGATGGCAATGAGCCGCCGGGCGGGATAGAGCATGGTGTAAATCCGATTTGCTATCCAACTGCATAGACCATACAGCAGCATCTGTACCGCCGCCGATGCCACAATCGGCAACGGGTTAACATACAGGAACGAACGGTTAACAATCAGGCAGATCGCGCCATAGGCCGCCGCTGAAGAAATCAAGATGCTTAAGCTACCGGAATAGGCCAGCTCCCACGTGGATGTGAAGCCGAACTCAAAGGCGTCATACAGCTTGAGCAGTGCATACAACACCGCCATGTAAATAAACAAAACAGCGATATTCCCCTTGGGGTAGCCGGAGGCTTCCTGATAGAACTCTAAAAACGTATAGGTAAAGACACCCAGATTGATAGACAGCATCAGCAGCTTTGTCAGCAGTAGAATGGTCTTCCGATATGCCTTGAGCAATATGAACATCCTCTCGGTCTGTGTCAATTTTGTGAGCCTTTCGTCCCAATAGCCATTATAAAAGTAAAAACGCAGCTTTTATACTGCACTCATTTTAACAGATATTGTATCTTTTAACAACATATTCCCAGCCTAAATCACCGCCCTGCTCTATGCCAATGGTTTCCATAGGCTTAAAGGCAACCAGGCCGGTGGCAGAAGGACCATCCGGCGAAAACCGTCGCTTCTTGAACGAACGGGGGCCCCAGTTGCCGACAGATAAATTTGCTTTCCTTAAAGCTTTGATATGCTCCTCCCCCGGTCTTTTGCCCCAACAAAAAACAACCCCCAAACGGTTGCAACCATTTGGGGGCTGTACTGCTTTATGCTATGCAGCTTTATTTGGATTTTTTGAGTACAACCACACCGGCCAGCAGAGAAACAACTGCCAGAGCAGTGGCTACTGCAACCATGTCGTTGGCGCCGGTGTTGGGGTTCTTGGTGCTGCCGGTGCCACCGGTGACGATGGTGGTATCGGTGATCTGCTTGTTGGTGATAACAAAGCGGCCCAGAGTATCGGTCGAGAAGGAAAGCTCTGCATTGCCTGCATTGTAGGTGGATGTAATCAGGGTGAGTTTGCCGTCGAGGTAACGATACACAAAGTATTTGCCTGCGAAGTCATCTTCCTCAACGCTCATATCAACGGTGACGGTGCCTTTGGAGTTAAACTTGGGGCCTGCGGGGAAGGTCACAAACTTGAACTCCTGGTCTTCAAACTTGGTCAAAATCTCTTTGACGGGGTTGGAGTTGCTGACCAGGTTAGCGTCCTTCATGTCGTTCACCTTGACCTCAAATTTCCAGTCGCCATAGTTAAGGGTGACGGCTTTGTAGTCATTGAGCTTGGCAAGCTTTTCAAAGACATCTTTGGTAACAACCGGGGCGGCGGGGTCAACCTCTACAAAGTCGCCTTTTTCAAGGTCGGCGGGCAAAGTCAGCTTTGCGTAGCCAACCTTGTAGCTGATGGTGGTGGATTTAACCAGCTTGTTGCCGGTTTTGGTGCGCAGATCGATTTTGGCTTCTACGCTGGTCTGAGTGGTGGGCCATGTGGTTTTAGTTTTAACCACCAGAGTCAGACTGCCATCGCTGTCCTGCTCAAACTTCATCGACTCCACAGACGATGCGCCCTTGGTGTAGCTGACGCGGAACTGATGGGTGTCGTCCAGATCTACATCCACACCGGTTACATCCACATCAATCTCATAGGTTTCGCCGGGGGTAAGCAGGGTGCTTTCGGTTACTGCTGTATCATTCAGTTTATATGTCACTGCTACTTCATCGCCTTCGGCGAGAACTGTTGCTGTCATGCCTACTGCCATGGCCATGGCCATGATCATTGCAAGAATCTTTTTCATGCGGTATCCTCCTGTTTGTTCTATTCCGAGCGCTGAGCTCAAGGCCCATTATAGCGGGGCGCAGACAACAGTTCAACAGGTTTTTGTTACCATTGTGTAATAATTATTGTTTGAAAAATCATTATTACCCATTTAAAAATCTATTTTTTTGTATTATTTTACAATATATCTAGTTTTAAACAATATCGTAACTGGATACTTCCATTCTTGGAATCCTACTGACAAAAGCATTGCCAATCTTTCATCAGGGCATCCATTGCATAATCCACCGTTGTGTTTGTAAACATAAATAAGCGGCTCTTCCGCTGGAGAGAGCAGAAGAGCCGCCAATAGCCTTTATAATGATGTAAAATTACTTGATGTCAAATTTATTTCTTGAGGGAAACGGCGCCGGCGGCCACAAGGCTTACAACAGCCATAACCATTGCCACGCCTACAACGTTGTTAACGCCGGTTTCGGGGTTTTTAACGTCGTCTTTGTCATCGTCTTTGTCGTCGGTAGCAGCAGCGGAAACCAGCTTGTTCTCAGAGAATACATAGCTGCCGAGCTTTTTGGTCTTAAGGATGAATGCGCCGGTTTCCTCATCCCATTTGGCGGAAGACTGGGTCAGCTTGCCATTGTTGTTCTCGTAGATGTACCACTCTTCGTCGACATAGAACTCAACGGTAGCGGTGTTGGAGAAGGTGGGAGCGCCGGGGAAGTTGAGGAACTCAATGTCGCCGTCTACATCGCTGTTGGCCTTGAGCACAGCGGTATTTGCATCAACATTTGCGCCCAGGAAGAATTTCTCGTCCTTGTAGATTCTGGCGGTCACAAAAGCGTCAACAGCGCCGCCAACACTCAGCTCCAGGTTGCCGTAGGAGCTGCCGGTTACTTTGTAGACCTTCTCGGTCTCGGTCAGAGCATCGTCAATGGTGACGGTATCGCCTACAGCGCCAAGCTCCAGGTCAGCGGCGTCGTAGCCAACGGTGGTTGCGATGGTGGCGGTGAAGTATTCGGTGGTGCCTTTTTTGCGAATTCTGACAGTACCCTCGAGGTCTTTTGCGCTGTCGTTTTTGTAATCCTGCTTCAGCTTAACAACCACAGCAGCCTTATCATCATCAATGATAACAGAGTCAACCAGATTGCCGCCCTTAGTCCATTTGATGGTGCTCAGGGAGAAATCGTCGGTGCTGATAGCGCCGGGACGTGCTTCCTCATCTTCAGAGTAAAGGTCGTCGGTTACTTCGATTGATTTGCCGGGCAGATATTTGCTGTCGAGAGCGAAAGCTATAGAAGCCATGCTCAGGGACAGGATAACTGCCAGAACCAAAGCAATTGCTTTTTTCATTTGTTCTTCCTCCATTTTGTTTTTTATATTACCAGCGGAGTCAAGGTACTCTCCAATAGCCTCGCCCCGACTGTGGTAACCGCAATCAACTCATCAGGAACTGATTGCCTATATTATTGCAGAATTATTACAAATTGTATACACAAAATAGATGGAAAAAAAATATCCACAAGTTTCTACCGTTTTTCCCATGTTTCGGCATAATATCTTAATCTTAGATACTTAAATTATACTTATAGTAAAATCAGGAAGACTGATTGGATGGTTCTGCTAAATGGTTGCTGCGCTTGTCCGGCAGCTACCTTCGGGGCTCCTTTCGATTCCCCCTCGCCAACGCAAAGTGGGCGTAGGTAAAGAGAGGCAGCCCTCACCGTCGTTGGCTGGAACTATGCGGCGACAGCGAAAAAGCCCTTTGTGCATACACACAAAGGGCTTTAAGGGGTATTTGTATTTAGGGCTTATTGCTTATTTCTTTTTGAAGGAAACTGCACCTGCTGCTACCAGGCTAACCACTGCCAGCGCTGCTGCCACACCTACCATAGTGTTGGCACCGGTGTCGGGGTTGTCAGCGTCAGGGGTGGTATCGGTGTCGCTGTCGCTGCTGTCGGTAGTAGAGGATATTTTCAGGCGGGTATCGGAAATTACATAGGTGGGAAGGCTGCGAACCTTTCCGGCGTAGGCCGAAATATCTTTATCCCACTTCAGCGATGTGTTCCTAAGCTTGCCGCCAACCAGCTCGTATACATAGTAATCCTCATCAGCGTAGAGCTCAAAGTTCATGCTGGTGTTGAACTCACCAACAAGGTTTACAAATTCGAGTTCTGCATCGGGGTATTTTTTAAGGATATCATAGTCTGCGTCTGCGTCATAGCTAATAAAGAACTTATCCTTCTCGTATACACGCATTTCGCCATAGGCGATATTGCCAAAGGTAAAATCAGAGGTATCATAACGAGTGCTGCCATCAGCAGCAAACTCAAACAGGCCACTTTCGCCTTCGCTCAAGTTAATGCTATCGCCAACCACCAATCCAGGAGCCAGCTTGTTAATCGTGTAGCCTACAAATTTGCCCTCAAGAAACTTGCTCTTTAACTCGAAAACATCACCTCTGTCAAAGCCGCTGCCATCTTTTTTGGCTTTGACCGTTAGTTCCCTAATCTCAATATTAGAAATATTGGGTGCTTTCAGATTGTTGTTCTTCCTGAGAGTCAGGATGAGCTCGCCGTCATCATCATCAAACTTAACCGACTCTACCAAGGAACTGCCCTTATTGTACTTAATGGTAACTGAAAAATACTCCGAAGTAAAGTAATTGCCATTGAGGCTGCCGCTGTCAACAGCATCGAAGTCACTGACCGTAAATGCTATTTTGGAACCAGGCGCCACAGCGTCGTCTGGGCCAAGGGCGTTGTCGTACTCACTGGACGCGAGGGGGGCCGCAAAGGCAACCGCTGCCATACTTAGCGATAAAGCAACCGCTAAAACCATTGCTATCAGCTTTTTCATAGTCTTTTCTCTCCTTCTAATGTTAATAAGTAGTTTGGTGTATGAAACATACAAAAAATCCATCCACCATCTTCCTGTTACTATACCAATTATATCCTTTTGATATTTCTTTGTCAACATTCAAATGTTACTTTTCTGTTACTTTTTTGTTACTCTTATAATAAGCCTCCTTATATTTATCAGTATGCTCCGGTTTTAATTGGCTATTCATAACTTAAGTGCAATATTTTAGCAGAATTATTGCATTATAATTACAAAAATTTTAGACAATATAAAAAACCACCCACTGGAGAGTGGGTGGGTGGTTTTTATCAGCCATTCAGCTGTTTTACTGTGCCTGTCAGGCTTATTTCTTCAGGGAAACTGCACCGGCAGCAACCAGAGAAACAACGGCCAGAGCAACAGCAACACCAACTACGTCGTTAGCGCCGGTGTCGGGGTTTTTGGTTTCTTCAGCGGTAGAGGCATTAACCAGCTCGATGTCAGAAACAACAAAGGTGGTCAGGGTGCGCACTTTGCCGGTGTAAGCAGAAACATCATCGTCCCATTTGAGGGAGGTCTTAACCAGCTTGCCATCTCTCAGCTCGTATACGAACTCATCCTCTTCGGCATAGAGTTCGAAATTCATGCTGGAGTTGAAAGCGCCCTTAAAGTTGTAGAAAGCAATCTCAGCGTCGGGGTTGGCCTTAACAATGTCAAGGTTTACATCCTCATTGTAGGACACAAAGAACTTATCTTTGTCGTAAACTCTCATCTCGCCATAACCGATGGTGCCGAAATCAAACTCGGAGGTGTCATAGCTAACACTATTAGGTGCAGCGGTTTTCTTAAACTTAACGATGTCGCTATCGCCAGCATCCAAGCTGATAGGAGTACCTACAAAAACTTCCTGTACATGGTAGCCTACCCAAGCCGGATCAAGCATATCGGTATCAACAGTAAAGCTATCGCCTCTCTTAATGCCTTTTGCATCCTTCTTAGCTTTTACGGTAATCTCTTTGACATCAAGGTTTGCAATTTTGGGGGACTCCAGCTTCTCGTTCTTCTTCAGAAGAATAACCAGATTGCCGTCGCCATCAAACTTTACAGACTCAACGAGGTCGCCGCCTTTGTCATACTTGACAGTAACGGTGAAATACTCATCGGTAAAGTAGTTGGTATCCAAATCATCGTCGCCTTTGTTGGTACCAACAGCATCAAAGTCACCAACAACAAGTTTAACTTTATCGCCAGGTCTAACGGGGGTACCCTGCGAGGTAGAGGTGTAATATCCGCTGGTACGGTCTGCAGCAAAAGCCACAGAAGCCATGCTCAGGGAAAGAACTACAGCCAGAACAAGAGCTATAATCTTTTTCATGGGTTTTTCCTCCTGTAAATTTTAATTTTAAAATCAGCCGACCGGGGAGCTGCTCTCCAACATTCTCCTCAATCTGTGCTAATTATAGCCAGTTTAGTTTTGTTTGTCAATAGGGTTTGCAATTTTTTTGTTATAATTTTGTAACTATTTTTGCAAGACTATTATGAACATATTTTTTGAAGCTATGCACCCACTATTACTGCATTTTTGTTTAATAATTGAAATATTTATCTGGAACGTTTATAATGGCTTACATAAAAGGTAGTGGGGTATTGCCGTATGTATTATTTGCTTCTTACGCTAATCGTAGGCTTAGGAATATTCTTGTGCGAAATCAAGCCCGGCAAATATAAAACCTTGACCTATTTAGCTATATGTTTGGTTGCAATGGTCACAATTGTTACTTTTCGCTATGGTTTGGGGTATGATTTTTACAGCTACCGTGATATCTTTAATGGAATAGCCGAAACAGCAAGTATTGGCGAGCTATTGATGAGTTCCGATTACCGTGCTTATCCTTTGTTCGCTCTGATTGCTTACGCAATTGGGGCTGCGTCCTTAAATTATATATGGTTTAATGCTGTGATAGGGATGCTTATTTTTGGCCTGGCGGTTTTGGCTATCTATCAATATTCAAAAAATGCGTGGATAAGTGTTTTTAGCTATGTGGCTTTGTTGTTTTTTTATATGGGTATGAACTTTGTAAGGCAAAGCTTGGCGCTATCCATCATAATGCTTTCATACCCTTATCTAAAAGCAAAAAAATTCTTCCCCTATTCTGCTTTCATTTTGATTGCTTCCTGTATCCATTTTTATGCTCTTATTATGATACCAGCATATTTTCTTTTGATTTCAAAGCCAACTGCAAAGTATTATATGGTAATGACCAGCATTGGATTATTTGCATTTGCAACCAGTACTCAGATTCTAAACTTTCTAGCTTCCGTTTCCCCCAAAGTGAAAATCTATGTTGAAACCTTTTATCTACAACAAGGGAGCAATTTCCGCATAGCGTTGTTGCCTATCACTTATTTCTTAGTTTTATTGGCGTTTAAAAAAGTACTACTTAAACAGGATACAGGTAACAGCATCTTTTTGAACTTGGCTTTTTATGGCGTTTTATTTAATATAATGGCAGTTAAGCATTCCATTCTAGCAAGATTCTCTGACTATTTTCTTATCTTTATGGTGTTTGCTTTTTCAGAGATTGCCTATTGTTTGCGCCCTGTTATTGTTCTAGACACAGATAAACATAAAGAGCAAAGCAGAGAGAAAAGATTACTTAAGCAAAATTTAAAGGCGCAATGGTTCAACTACCGCTGGTATGTCTGTTCGTTGATTTTAGTCCTTATGATTAATCATACCCTCGCTGCCGTCAACAATTTTCACGGAGTTTTTCCCTACCATACCATATACAATGAGGATTGGAAAAGAAAAGTAGATTATATCTACTATGAGTACGGCAATGGACAATGGCCGCTTTGGGAAATTGACCCCGAAGAATTACCCAAAGAGTTTCGTTGATATATTCACAAAAAGGGCGCCATATGGCGCCCTTTATATT
Organism: Bacillota bacterium; assembly: GCA_023396215.1. Classification (GTDB taxonomy): domain Bacteria; phylum Bacillota; class Clostridia; order Oscillospirales; family Ruminococcaceae; genus Heteroruminococcus. Next base: position 8,366 of record JAEWWW010000017.1, read on the forward strand.
ATTACCAGAACGCTTACCGCCCGGTATTGGGATTTTTAGTAACGGGTGTGCCACCGATGACAGCATCCGGTTGCTCTTCCACTGCGGCAGAAGCCTTTAACGTTGTGTCACTGACAACATAAGCACCCAATGTGTTGGTTTTGAATACATAGGCTTCGTCGGCAGTAGAATAGGTGGCGCCTAAGCTGTAAAGGGTATTGTCTTTACCCACGCCATACACGCGCTCACTGCTCTTGGCATATATCTTCATAGTTCCTGTCATCTCGAATTTAGGTGTAGAAGCCCAAGTCAGAAAGCGAAGCTTTGCGTCAGGGTTGGCTCTAACCAAGGTCATGTTATCGTCGGTATTATACCCGAGGTAGAGGGACGGCTGGTTGTAGATTTTTACCTCAAAGGATGCATCATCATCAAAATCAGCGATAAAGGTGCCATAGTTTTGGTCGTCGGTTTTAAATTTCACGTTGGCACTCTGATAGTTTGAGGGCAGATAAAACACCTTGCTCTCGCTGCCTGATTGCTCCATCTCTTGTGTATCGGGCCGTTTAAGGATTAAATCATCCTTCAGCAATGTCAGCGTGTATCTTTCCTTAAGTTCTTTTTCACGCAGGGTAATGCTGCCGGTGATATGGACATCAGAAGATACTTTTACCCCTTGCTTGAAGGTAAGAACCACTAAGCCCTCATCACCATCAATTTGAATCGACTCTACATACTGCCGCGATGCAGCCGAGAGCCCATTGGTTACAGCGTAATATTCGTTGTTAATATGATCGTTCAGTGAATTGCCGTCACTATCTTCAAAGTCGCTGGGGTACAGGTAAACCTTCTCATTGGAATAATAGCTCCCGATGGCGGCGGACGGTATCCCCAACCCTGCAATCAGGGCGACCGATAAAAACACGGCTAATATCTTTTTCATTTGCGGCGCCTCACTTTCTGTTATGCTTTGCACAGCTGCGCAGAGCTTTTTCTCCTTTATTATAAGCCAGCAGGCAAATATGTGCAAGAGAGTAAAAATGTGGCGGTGATTTTCTCTAATATATAAGTAGCCCATCCCCTATTTTCCGCTCCTTCGGAGGGAGGGGGTGTATGCGGGGGAACCGTCAGGGTTCCTACCGCAGGTAGAGCGAGCATCGCGAGCGGATAACCTGCCCGCAGGCGGCACCAAATCAAAGCACCAGTCTTGCGACTGGTGCTTTGATTTGGTGCTGGTAGCCGGGATCGAACCGGCACGATGTTGCCATCACGGGATTTTAAGTCCCGGGCGTCTGCCAATTCCGCCATACCAGCCCGGTTTGTTTAAAGATGCCAAATCTGCAATGAAAGGCACGACGCTCCTCACCGCAGAACAGAATTATCATACAATATGGCGGCAAGTTAGTCAATGGCGGCGGGCAAAATATTGCGGCCTGCGGCAGGCTACTGCGCCGTCGCAGCAGGGATCTCCGCCACCTTTTTGGGTGCGCTGCTGTTGAGGTAGCTTTCCAGCGAATAGGCAAATAAAACCTGGTCATAATCCTGCACCTGAAGCTGAGCCAGTTGCTCCTTGCTGAGCCGGGCGGGGTCGGCAAAGGTGATGCGGTCATAGTGCAGGGTTAAAAAGGGCAGATAGCTTTGGGCTGTTCTGTCGCCAAAAACCAGCAGGCTTGCGCTGTGGCCGTGACCGGTGGTTTCAATCTCGATTTTCGGTGAATATCCCCCTAGATAGACATCGTAAGGCGAGGCCGTATCGGCCTTGAAGGTGGGGTAAAGGGTGCGGTAGGTGGCGGGGGGCTTCGCATAGGGGTGGCTGACAATATGGCCGATGGCGCCATCGCTAAAGCGATAGGCGGTCAGCACATCCCCCTGTACCTTGCGCTGGGGCCATATCTGGTACAGGTCGCCATAATAGTCGTGCACCGGGTACTGCTGCTCAAACTGGGCGGCGTCATAGGGGGTCAGCTTCATCCGCTCGGCGGCAGCCTGATAGAGCAGATAGCCGCCGTAGGCGGTCAGGTTGCTGTCGGTGTTATAAAAGATATAGTTTTCGCGGTTGGCAAAGAGGGTGGGGTAAACGTCTATCACCGTCACCTTGCCGGAAAAACCGCGGTAGGCGTCCTCGATGAAGGTCTTTTGGTTATACAGGGGGGCGTACTGGGGCACCCACTGCTGTTTGATGGCGCAAGCGGTGGGTATCAGCATTACATAGACCGGCTTTTGATGGTTTTCGGCAAAGCGGATAATCTCCCGCGTGTTGGCGCTGTGCACCGACTGCCCACCCAACAGCTCCAGATTTTTTACCAGACCCTGCGGGGTGTAAAAGATGCCGCGCTGCTCGCTCTGGCCCATGGCCAGCCGCAGGTCGAGCACCCGCTCTCTCAGGTAATCCGCCCCAAGCAGGCTTTCGCTCAGATAGCTCTCCACCTCCTCTATGGTGGTGGGGAGGACGTCGGGCGGGGCGGTTGCCAAGGTATAGACCGGCAGGGTGAAAAAAGCCGCCAGCAGCAGAATAGCTGTCAATCGTTTCATCTTGGCACCTCCTTACAGCATAAAGGCTACGGTGATTGCCAGCAGCCCCAGATGCATCAGCCCGCCCCCGGCAGCCGCCAATACCGGGCTGCGCCGCGCCAGCCTGCGGCCCACCTTGGTGACCAGGCTGGAGGAAAGCACAAAGCAGAGGGCGATGACGGTGTAGTTAGAGGAGAGCAGGTAGAGCACCCGTTCGGCAATCTCCCCCATCTGGGGGCCGAGGCCCAGCAGATTATGCAGATATGTCCATGCGATTGAGAGGCTGTCGGCCGAAAAGACGGCGAAGGAAAGCAGGGTGGCGGCAAAGGTTAAGACCCGCACAAAAAAGGGCGGAATGTATTGAAACACCTTCTGAAGCCAGAGGTTTTCGGCAATGAGCAGCAGCCCCAGAAAGGTTCCCCACGCCAGAAAGTTGATTTGCAGGCCAAACCACAACCCCATCAGCATGGCTGTGAGCAGAATGTTGAGGGCGGCGGACACCCGGCCGTTCTGGTCGGAGCCCAGCGGCAGATAAACATGCTTGCGGATAAAGCGGCTGATGGTGGTGTTGAAGCGGGAAAAGAAGTCGTCGACGGTGCGCGCCTCAAAGGGATAGTTGAAGTTCAGGGGCAACTCCATGCCGAAACAGCGGCCCAGCCCCCGGGCCATGTCGCAGTAGGCCGAAAGGGTGAAATAGACCGAGAAGGCCGAGCAAAAGACTAGCGCCCAGGTTCCCAACTGGTCGAGCTGCACCGCCGGGATGGCCCGCAGCGTAAGGTATACCCGGTTGATGCCGTCGGCCACCAGCACTTTTTTGCCGAGGCCGCGAATGAAGATGCACAGCCCCCGCCCCAGCTCTGGAAGGGAAAGGGACGACCGCGCAAGGTCGCCGCCCACCTCCTGATACTCCACCAGAGGGCCCGCGGCAAGCTTGCCAAAGAAGCAGCAAAAGACACCGAAGCGCACAAGGCTCGGCTCAAAGGGGACCTCGCCCTTGTAGAAATCCAGCAGATAACCCAGCGAGGTCAGCAGGTAGATATAGATGCCCAGCGGCATCGGGAAGCCGTACACCTGATGGGCTACCGCCACCAGCACGATGAGGGTCAGCGCCTTGGCCACCGCAATTTTAATCAGCAGCGCAGAGCGCCTGTCTTCGCGTCCAAAGCGGTGAATGCTGGCGGCGACACGGTAGTCGGCCAGCACCGAAACCACCATCACCGGCAGCCACAGCGGCTGCAGCAGCCCGTAAAAGAGCAGCGAGACGCCCAGCAAAACAGCGTTTTTGGCCCTGCCGGGGGCGCAGTAATAGGCCGCCAGCGTCAGGGGCAGAAAGAGAAATAAAAATGTAAGGCTGTGCAGCTCCACGGTCGGGCCTCCTTTTTGGGCGGGCGGATTTGCGGGGGCATGGCCTGCGCGCCCCGCAGGCCGGTACAGGTGATTTAGGATTCGGGCCGGTGTGGGTACCGGCTCAGCTTACTCTTGGTTGGACTTGATTTGACCGACAAGCTCACGGTATTGCTCATAGGTCAGCAAGCGGTTGAGCACCGATACCAGCGCGTTGGCGCTGAGGCGGGCGGGCAGCTCCAGCCGCTGCAGCAGCAGAGCCCGCAGGGTGCGGCTCTCCGGCCCTCCGGCAAAGCCGTCCTCATACAAATCCAGCTTGGTGATGGGGCGGGCCGGAGGTTCCGGAGGAGCGCCGTCCAGCACACCGGCCTTCTCAAAGGCCTGCACCAGCAGGCGATCCTCCACCCCTTCTACCCCCAGCTTGCCCTCGGCCGAGGGGCGATGCTTGCGCCGCTCCTTGCCGGGGATATCGGGGATATAGATGTGGGTAATCTGTGCATCCTGCACCGCGCCGCCGATGTAGCTGCGGATTTTAAAGCCCGCCCGGTCTGAGTCGGTGAGGATAATAATGCCGTCCTGCCGGGCAAGGCGGCGTATCAGCTCCAGCTTCTCGGGCGAGCGAAAGATGGCAAAGCCGTCGGTCTGGATGATGGTGGTATCGAAGATGGAGGCCAGCTTGGCCTTGTCGTACCGGCCCTCTACCACGATGGCCTGTCTGAGCTTAATCAATGGTTTCCCTCTTTTTGCAGCAGCAGGAAGAGCTCGGTGATGGTTTTTTCCAGCACCACCCTGCCGTCGGTTCTTTCACTTTTCAGGGCAAGGTCGCCCCTTGCCAGCACACCCAGCGCGTGGTGCAGAAAATCCCCCGAATAGCGCCCCTCCTGCGAGGCGGCCCGCCGGTAAAGAAAATCCTTGCCCCGGTAGCCCAGCTCCTCCACCGCCTGCTGGGCGGACACCCCAGCGGTTTTGGCGGCCCTGGCCCGGTAGAGGTCGACAAAGGAGGAGGAGAGCGCCGCCAGTATGGTGGTGGGCTGCTCCCGCAGGTAAAGCAGGTCGTTCACCAGCGTCAGCGCCCCGGTGTAATCGCGGCTCAGGATGGCTTTGGAAAGGTCAAAAACCCCTGCCTCCACCGTTTCACTACCCACCGCTTTCAGGTGGTCGAGGGTGATTGCCCCGCCCCCCGCGTAGGCGCAGAGCTTCTCGGTTTCGCTCCGCAGCAGCAGAAGGTGGGTGCCCGCCCGCTCCACCAGCGCGGCGGCCACCTCACGGGAGAGGGTGCAGCCCCGGCGCTCGGCCAGCTCCCGCACCAGACGGATGCAGTCGGCGGCGGTCTGCCGCTCAAACCGGGCGGCGCAGCCCGCCTTGTCAAATAGGGCGGCCAGTTTTTCCACCTTGCCCCCCTTGCCCTTGGCCGGCTTGCCCGGGGCGGTTTTGGCGGTGCAGATCAGCGCGCTGCCGGGGGGGATAGCCTCCAGCAGTTGGCCCAACCCGGTAAGGTCGTCGGCAGTCAGGCTTTCGGGGTCTAGGCTCTGCAGCAGGGTGCAGCGCCCCTGCGCCAGCAGCGGCAGGGTGAGCACCGCGTCGCTGAGCGCGCCCATATCAAGGCCCTGCTGCCCGTCGAAGGGCATCAGCTCCATGGGGCTTTCCCCTTGGGTAAACCGCTTGACCAGCCGGTTTGTATTCTTTTCGATGAGATATCCCTCCGCGCCGTACAGCAGCCAGGCTGCGGGGGGATTCTCCCCCTTAAGGGCGGCCAGCAGGGCCTGCTCGTTTTCACATTTCATCGGTTATCCTCAGTTGTATGGTTTTGCGGCCGGCAAGGTCGTGCCAAACCCGGATATTGGGGTTGAGCAGCTCAAAATCCCCCTGTGGGGAGATGATGACATCAAGGTTGCCCAATAGACGGTTCTGACCCATGGTATCATTCGCCATCGCCGTATGGCGGGTATCAGAATAAGGGTATAATAACCGTTCTTCGGTTATTATATCATATCCGTCGGCCAATTTCAGTACCCGGATATCGCCGATTTGTATCAGCGTCATGCCCCGGTCGGTGGGAGTAAGCTCCACCCCGCCCAGCGCGGTTATCTGTATATTCTCGCGGGGCCAGAGGGTGACGTCCTCCGGCAGGTAGGCCGCTGCCCCCCACTGGTGGGCGGGCAGCACCGCCACTGCGGGGTGTAACCGCTGTATCTGGGCGGCTGTGCGGGCCATGGGGGCGGTGTTGCTGTCGTCCAGCATCAGGTGGATTTTCTTTGCTCCCAGCTCTTCCAGCGCAGTTGCCAGCCGTTGGGCCCCTGCGTCGCCCTTCTGGGCCGATACCCCCAGCACCACGGCGGTATCCCCCCGCAGCACCGCAAGGCTGCCGTTGTCATCCCAACTGACCAAACGGACGCTGCCGTGGCTGAGCACCGACCAGCTGAAGCTGCCCAGCAACAGGGGCAGCACCAGTGCTGTCACCGTAAAGAGACACACACGATAGTTTGGGCGCAGCGCCGCTAGCCCAATCAACACCGCTGCCGCCCCAAAGAGCCAAAACAACTGGTACCCTTGTGTAACCGGTTGCCAGCTGCCGGGCAGCGACGACACGAAGCCCGAAACCGAGGCAATCAGCCCCGCAGCCTGCCCGGCCACCCAGCCCGCGGCGGCGGAAGGAAGCCAAAGCCCAAGCAGCCCCAGAAATGCAACCACCGCACCGAAAATAATCACCACCGGCACAAGAGGGGCCAGCAGCAGGTTACCCACCACGCCGTAGGCGGGCAGCACCCCAAAAAGCGCCGCCTGTATGGGGTAGACCAGCACCGAAGCCCCCAGCGATACCGAGAACGCCGTCAGCATAAACTTGGCCGCCCGCCCCGGTTCCGCGCCCTTGTCAATGAGGCGGCGGGTCAGAAACCGCTGCACCGGCCCGGCAAAGAGGGTGATGGAAAGCACCGACGAGAGGGAAAGGATAAAGCCGACCGAAAACAGCACGTAAGGGTTGGCGGCCAGCATCACCACCGCCGCAAAAGCCAGCGAGGTGAGTGAATCGCCGCGACGGCCCAACTGCCTGCCCAGCAGCCAGAGCAGGGTCATAATGCCGCTGCGGGTGATGGAGGGGGTGAAGCCCACCATCGTCATCAGCAGCAGGCAGCAGGCTGCAGCCGCAAGGTTGGTAAGCCCTTTGCCCCATTTCAGCGGGCCCGAGAGCATTAGTACCAGCCCCACCGCCACCGAGAGGTGGTAGCCCGACACCGTCAGAATATGGGCCGCACCGCTGCGGCGCAGGTTGGCGGCGGTATCGGGGGCAATCTCCGTCTGCTCAGAGAGCAGCAACCCCGCCACCAGAGCACCCTCCTGCCCGGGGATGCTGCGCTCCAGCGCGGCCAGCAGCCTTTGGCGCAGCAGAGCGCCCCAAACCACCGAGCCGGTGGGCAATCTGCCATGGGCCGGGGCAATCTCCCCCTGTTTGGCCTGCACCGCCCGCCCATGGGCAAGCATCCGCCGGGGGGATGAGGGCAGTTCCAGAAAGAAGGTGCCGCTAATCTGATCGCCTACCTCCAGCTCCTCGCCGCCCAGCGCCAGCACCTGCAGGGTCATGGCGCGGGTGGGCAGACCCTCCCCCTCAAAGCGGCCGTAAAGGTCGTAGGCGGTGGCCCGCCCGGCGGGCCGCAGGGCGGTGACGGTGCCCCGAAAGGGCAGGCTCTGCCCGGCAAGCCGCTGCAGCGGGGCGATGAAAAGGGTGGTATGCAGCCAAAAAACGCCGCAGGCTGCCAAAACCGACAGCGCTGCGGCGATAAGGGTTGGTTTTACCTTGTGGTTCAGCCAAAGGGCCGCCGCAAGCAGGCAAAAAGCCGGGGCGGGCAGCCACAGGAGGGCCGGAGGGCCGAGCAGCACCAAGACCCCGGTGGCGAATAGCCAGCAGAGCCCGACTGTCAGCAGCGGCCGCTTCATGGGGCGCACTCCCCCTTTGCTCGTACTAACCCGCCCTGCGGGGCACAGGGGTCACCGGCAGTATTGTGGCATCAGCCGGGAGGCCACGCAAGCGACCTGCCCGCCAGCACGTGAAAGTGCAGGTGGCCCACCGTCTGGCCGCCGTCGCTGCCGCAGTTGTTGACAATGCGGTAGCCGTTTTCTAACCCCAGCTCCTTGGCAAGGCGGACGATGGTTTCAAACACCGCCGCAAGGTCGGCGCTATGCTCGGGGGTGAGGTGGTCGGCGCTGGGGATGTGCGCCTTGGGTATCACCAGAAAATGCACCGGGGCCTGTGGGGTGATGTCGTAAAAAGCCAGCACCCGCTCGTCCTCATACAGCTTTTTGCTGGGGATTTCACCCGCGATGATTTTGCAGAACAGGCAGTCCATAGATGAGCCTCCTTTATCCCAATTCTTGTATGGAAAGATAACCGGTAGAATGTTGAACCCGGTGGCGATGCAGTGTGGGGGGTGCGGGGGTACTGGGTACCTCCCGTAAAGCCGGTCGGCCTGCACGGCAGGCTATCCCAGCATGTCTGCCAGCAGCTCGGGGGCTTTTGCCAGCGCCTGCTCCAGCCTGGCGGGCTCGCCGCCGCCCATGGCGCTATCCGGCCTGCCGCCGCCGCTGCCGCCCGCAAGGGCGGTCAGTTCTTTGACCAGCTTGCCCGCGTGGGCGCCGGCTGCCACCGCCTGCGGCCCGCAAGCCACCAGAATAGAGGCTTTGCCGTCGGCCACGCCGGCCAGCACCGCCACCAAATCGGCGGCGTTTGCCTTGGCCTGGTCGCCCATCGAGCGCAGGGCGTCGGGCTTGGCGCCCTCCAGCGTGGCGGTCACCAGACGCAGGCCGCCTACAGGGCGTGCGCCGCCCAGCAGCTCGCCCATTCTGCTTTGTGCCAGCTTGGCTTCCAGCTCCTCCAGCTTACGCTCGGCAGCCTTCAGCTCGGCCGCCATCGCTGCGGTTTTGGCCGCCAGCTCGGCGGTGTTGGTCAGCTTCAGGCTGTGGGCCGCCTCGCCAATGAGGCGGTTGTTTTCTTCAATCAGGTTCAGCACCCCGGTGCCGGTGGTGGCCTCGATGCGGCGGATACCCGCTGCCACCGAGGATTCCTTCAAAATCTTAAACAGGCCCAGCTTGGCGGTGTTATCCACATGGCAGCCGCCGCAAAGCTCAATCGACCAGCCCGAAACGTTGGCCACCCGCACATGGTCGCCATATTTTTCGCCAAAGAGGGCCATTGCGCCCAGCTCCTTGGCCTCCTTGATGTTCATCTCGGAGATATCCACATGCAGGGCCGCCAGAATGCGGCCGTTGACCAGCGCCTCGGTTTGGGCAATCTCTTCAGCGGTCATAGCGCTGAAGTGGGAGAAGTCGAAGCGGCAGACCTGCTCATCCACCATCGAGCCCGCCTGATGCACATGGTTGCCCAGCACGTCGCGCAGGGCCTGCTGCAGCAGGTGGCAGGCGGTGTGGTTGCGGGTGACGGCGGCGCGGCGGTCGGCGTCGATGGCGGCGGTGACGGTCGCGCCCTTATCCAGCGCGCCGGTGCGCATCACGCCGACATGCAGGTAGAGCCCGTCGGCCGATTTGCGGCAGTCGGTGACCTCAAAGACAGCGTTGCCCCGGGTGATGGTGCCCTTATCCCCCACCTGACCGCCGCTTTCGGCGTAGAAGGGGGTGGCGCTCAGCAGCAGGGCGCCCTGCTCGCCCGCGCCGAGGCTTTCCACCAGCTCGCCGCCGCTGATGATGGCAAGCACCTCGGCTTCGGCGGTGGTTTGGGTGTAGCCCACAAAGCTGCCGGTGAGCCCCAGCCCGGCCAGCACGTCGTCGGCCCAGCCTGCGTCGCCACGCTCGGCACGGGCGGCACGGGCGCGCTGGCGCTGCTCGTTCATAAGGCGGGCAAAGCCCTCCTCATCCACGTCAAGGCCGCGCTCGGCCAAAATCTCGCGGGTGAGGTCGAGGGGGAAGCCAAAGGTATCGTTGAGGCGGAAGGCGTCCTCGCCGGGCAGCAGTTTGGCCCCGGCTTTCTCGGCCTTTTCAATCAGCGAGGAGAGCAGCTCCATGCCCTGGTCAATGGTTTTCGCAAACCGCTCTTCCTCGATGCGGATGACCTTGACGATATAATCCTGATTTTGAACCAGCTCGGGGTAGGCGCTGGCGTTTTCGGCAACCACCGTTTCGCACACCTTATAGAGGAAGGGCTCGGTGATGCCCAGCAGGCGGCCATGGCGGGCGGCCCTGCGCAGCAGGCGGCGCAACACATAGCCCCGGCCCTCGTTCTGGGGCACCACGCCGTCCCCAATCATAAAGGTGGTGGAGCGGATATGGTCGGTGATGACCCGCAGCGAAACGTCGGTTTTGTCGTTTTCCTTATAGGTAACCCCGGCGATGCTGGTGATATGCTTCATAATATTCTGGACGGTATCCACCTCAAAGAGGTTGTTTACCCCCTGCATGATGCAGGCAAGACGCTCCAGCCCCATGCCGGTGTCGATGTTGGGGTGCTCGAGGGGGGTGTAGTTGCCCTGACCGTCCGAGTTAAACTGGGTGAACACAAGGTTCCAGAACTCCACATAACGGTCGCAGTCGCAGCCCACGGCGCAGTCGGGGCTGCCGCAGCCCTGCTCCTCGCCGCGGTCAAAGTAGATTTCAGAGCAGGGGCCGCAGGGGCCGGTGCCAATCTCCCAGAAGTTGTCGGCCTTGCCGAGGCGGACGATGCGCTCGGGGGCGACCCCCACCAGCTTGGTCCAAATCTCAAAGGCCTCGTCGTCGTCCTGATAGATGGAAACCCACAGCCTGTCCACCGGCAGCTCCATCTTTTGGGTGATGAACTCCCACGCCCATGCGGTGGCTTCCTTTTTAAAGTAGTCGCCAAAGGAGAAGTTGCCCAGCATCTCAAAGTAGGTGCCGTGGCGGCTGGTTTTGCCCACCCGCTCGATATCGGGTGTGCGGATGCACTTCTGGCAGGTGGTTACCCGTTTGTTGGGGGGTGTGGCAACCCCCAGAAAGTACTTTTTGAGGGGCGCCATGCCCGAGTTGATGAGCAGAAGGCTGGCGTCGTCCTGCGGCACCAGCGGCGCGCTGGGCATGCGGGTGTGCTGCTTGCTTTCAAAAAACGAGAGAAACTCTTCTCTGAGCTGGTTCAGGCCTGTCCACTTCATTGATAAACCTCCGCTGCGGATAACCGCAAAATATAATAATGTTTGTGAAAAGAAAAGGGGAAACGCCGGCGGCCCGCAAAGGCCGCAGCAGGGTGCAGGGCATGGCGGGCGCCCGAAAATAAAAAAAGCCCCGCCCCGAACACAACGGGACGAAGGCGCAGGGCGCTTCCGCGGTACCACCCGAATTGCGGTGCTGCCACCGCCACTCTGACAGGGCTTAACGCGCCCCCATACGCCCCGGCTCGTCACCGGAGTTGCTCGGGGGCGGCTTTCCTGGCTCTTGGCGCGGAGGGCTTTCAGCCGTGGCCCCCCTCTCTGAAGCGCTTTGTGCCGGGATTTCCCCGTCGTTGCATTTTTCGCAGTATGCATCTTTATAGACGCATTTATTATACCCAAGGGGGGGCTTTCTGTCAATCAAAAACAGAGGCAGGCAGCCGCAAAGGCAAAAACGGTTGATAATGTGTGGCAGGCGGGGATGGCGGCGGGCAAATTCCCCTCCTTGGAGGGATGGCGCGCAGCGCCGGAATGGTAGTCGGCGGGCCGATGGTACATCGGCCCCCACAACCGTTCCCGCGGGGGGCGGGGGCGGGTCTACTGCGCCGCCAGCGCGATGGTGGCTCCGGGGTAGTAGTGCAGCAGAATCTCATCAAAGGTGGCCCCCTGCCGCGCCATATAGTCGGCCCCGTTTTGCGAAAGCCCCGCCCCGTGGCCGTAGCCCAGCACGGTGAAGGTAAAAACGCCGCCGCTGTAGCGCACCTCAAAGTGGGAGGAACGCAAATCCAGCAGGGTGCGCAGTTCCTGCCCGCTCATGGCCTGCCCCCCCACGCTTACCTGGGTCACATAGCCTGCGTCGGAGCGGCTTTCGATCTGCACCCAACTTGCCACATCCTTGGGCAGAAGGATGCCGGGGTAGGCCGCCCGTATCTTTGCGCCCAGATCCTGCGCCTGGACCTGCACGGTGGTTTTGTAACCCGCCGCCAGAATATCGCCGGGGCTTTCCACCATGGTGAGGTAGGGCGGGTCCTCCCCTGCCCAGATGTTAATCGCAGCCTCGGTGCGCCCTGCCGAGATGGCATGGTAGGCGGCGGCGATGGGCTGCTGCTCGTAGGTCAGGATATACCGCCCCGCCTCATCGGCGGCGGCGCACACCTTGCCCCAGTAAAGCTCAAACTGCTCGCCATAAAGCTCCTTGGCCTGCTTTTCGGTGAGGTAGCCCTTAAGGTTTTGGGGGTCGGCCTCAAAATCGGCCCCCTTGAGGGCGGCTTCGGGAGCTGCCCGCTGCCGCAGCGCCTGCCGCACCGCATAGGTGTAGGCGGCCACCGCCTGCGCCTTGAGGGCCTCGGGGTGGTAAAGAGCGGGCATCTCGGCGGCCACCGCGCCCCGTACGTAATCGACGGCCTTGACGGTGGCGACCCGGCCGGTGGTTTTATCCAGAATCTTAAAGCTGGCGGGCGCGCCGGTGTAGATGCCCTGCGTCTGCTCCGGCTCATCCTCCGGCGGCGGCTGCGATTGCTGGGGGTTGGGTGGCTCGTCCACCGGGGCGGGGCTGCCGCTTTGGGCCTCAGAAGGGGCGGAGTCGGGGGGCTGCTGCGCCTGCACCGGCAGCGGGTCGGGGATGCTCACTGGCTGAGAGGTCCCCACCGCCGTCATCGGCACAATCAGAATGGCTGCCGCCGTCACCAGCGCCAGCAAAGCCTGCATATTCATCTTCTCATTCCTTTCTTTTTATCAATGTTATGAAAGTCAAGTCTTTAAATCTTTCATTTTAGGTGGTTTTTTCGCCTTTTTTACCTTGACTTTGCAATCTTGTTGAGATAAGATTGTATCTAATAAACTGGCCGTGAAAAACGGCCAATCTGTTTTCTTTACCGCCACAGAAAATTAGGAGGTGCAGCAGTGGTTAAGGAATCCATGACCTGTGAACTGAAAGCCTGTATCAAAAGCCTATGCGAAGAGTATCGAAAGTATAACTCGATAGACCCAGCCTGCTTTGATCAGTATCAGGTCAAGCGCGGTCTGCGCAATCCCGACGGCACCGGCGTCATGGCCGGGGTTACCCAGATTTGTAACGTGCATGGATATGTCGTCAACGAGGGTGAACGTATGCCGGTAGACGGCCAATTGGTCTACCGCGGCATCAACATCCGCGATATCATTAATAACTGCTGCAGCGAGAACCGTTACGGCTTTGAAGAAACGGTATGGCTGCTGCTTTTTGGGCGGCTGCCTACACAGGCACAGCTGGATAACTTCAACAACATCATTGCCGGCTATCGGGAGCTGCCCGAGAATTTTTCAGAGGATATGATTATCAAGGCCCCCTCCCCCGATATTATGAACAAGCTTGCCCGCTCAGTGCTGGCGCTTTATTCCTATGACATCAACCCTGACGATACCTCGCTGGAGAATGTGCTGCGGCAGTCCATCGAGCTGATTGCCCGCACGCCCACCATCATCACCGCCGCCTATCAGGTGAAACGGCGGGCTTATGACCACAAGAGCATGTATTTCCATAGTCCCAAACCGGAGTACTCCACCGCCCAGAACATCCTGCGCACCCTGCGCAGCGACAAGCAGTTTACCGAGGAGGAGGCCCATCTGCTGGACCTCTGCCTGATTCTGCACGCCGAGCACGGCGGCGGCAACAACTCCACCTTTGCCACCCGCGTGCTGACCTCGTCGGGCACCGATACCTACTCGGCCATTGCCGGGGGCATCGGCTCTCTGAAGGGGCCCAAGCACGGCGGCGCCAACATCAAGGTGATGGAGATGCTGGAGTACATCAAGGAAGGGGTTTCAAACTGGAAGGACGACGGCGAGGTGGCCGACTTCCTGACCAGGCTGATGAACAAGGAGGCCGGCGACCGCTCGGGGCTGATTTACGGCATGGGTCATGCCGTCTACACCAAGAGCGACCCCCGCGCCATCATCCTGAAGGAGAATGCCCTGCGCATGGCGGCCGGTACCCCCATTGAGGATGAGTTCATGCTGCTGGATGCCGTCGAGCGCCTGACCCCTGCGGTTTTCGCCGCCAAAAAGGGCGGCGACCGGGTGGTTGCCGCCAACGTGGACCTCTATTCGGGGCTGGTTTACAAGATGCTGAACATCCCGCCCGAGCTGGTGACCCCGCTCTTCGCGGCTTCCCGTATGGCGGGCTGGTGCGCCCACCGTCTGGAGGAGCTTGAAACCGGCGGCAGGATTATCCGTCCCGCATATAAGGCGGTTGCCAAGCCCCAGCCTTATCTGCCTCTCTGTGAGCGGTAAAAACCAACAATCAACAAAAAGCACCTCCGCAGTTGCGGAGGTGCTTTTTTATGCCTGCCGCAGTTGACGGCGGCGCTTTTCCGGTGCTGTTTTGACAAAGGCGGCTGTATGTTACATATCCCGGCTGGCGATGATGTTGACCCCGGTGCCCAGCACGTCGGGCAGGATGATATCCCCCCGCTTGACCGGGTGGCTGACCTCGACGCTGTCCAATAGGCGCATGGCCTTAAAAATCAGCTTCTTATCGATATCGCCGTCGGTTTTAACCGGCAGGCGGCTGTGTATGCCGCCCTTGATGCGCACGGTGGAGGTGATGACCCGGGTGGGGTTGGTGACCTCCTTTTTGCCGTAGACGATGCCCCGGGCGCACTGGGCGCCGGTGACCTTTTCGCCGTCGTCGCTGACGCTGAGGCGGCAGCCGTTGGGGCATACAATGCAGATTATCTCATTCATCCTTGTTGCCTCCTACCGAAATGGTAATGGTATCCCCCGCTTTTTGCAGCAGCGCCAGAGGGATTTGTACGCGCTCCATCTCGGCGGGGGCCAGATGCTTGCGCTTAAACCTTGCCAGCACCTGATCGCCCGAGGTGACCAGTATCTCTTTATCCTTCATCACGCTGCGCACCCGGAAGAAAACCTCCTGGGCTTTTTCCACATTGGCCAGCCGCAGGCGCTGGGGCACGGTGTAGCTCACCTGATTGCCCCCCTGCAAGGCGATGGTTCTGCCGGTTTCCTGGGTTTGGCCCAGTACATAGCGGGCTGCAAAGGCCCCCGCCTTGCCACCCTCTGCGGTGACGAAATCCACAAGGTCGTGCACATGCAGCACGTTGCCTGCGGCGAAGACGCCCTCTACCGAGGTCTGCATATTCTCGTAGACCACGGGGCCGCGGGTGGCGGGGTCAATCTCTACCCCGGCGCTGATGCTGACCTCGTTTTCGGGTATCAGGCCCACCGACAGCAGCACGGTGTCGCACTCGATGTCAAAATCGGTGCCGGGGATGGGGCGCAGCTTTTCATCCACCTTGGAGATGGTAACCCCTTCGACCCGGTTGCGGCCCTTGATTCTGGTGATGGTGTGGGAAAGGTAGAGGGGGATGCCGTAATCCTCGAGGCACTGGACGATGTTGCGGGTCAGGCCGTTGGAGTGGGGCATGATTTCGACGCAGGCCAGCACCTCGGCGCCCTCCAGCGTCAGGCGGCGGGCCATGATAAGGCCGATATCGCCCGAGCCCAAAATGACCGCTTTTTTGCCGACCATATAGCCGTCCATGTTGATGTACCGCTGGGCGGTGCCTGCGGTAAAGACGCCTGCGGGGCGGTTGCCCGGTATGCCGATGGCCCCCCGGGAGCGTTCGCGGCAGCCCATGGTGAGCACCACCGCCCTGGCCTGTATCTCCAGCAGGCCGTCGGCGGGGTTCACGGCGGTTACCAGCTTATCGGGTGAAACCTCGAGCACCATGGTATCCAGCTTGATATCCACGGCGGTGGAGGCCAGCATATCCACATATTTCTGCGCGTAGTCGGGGCCGGTAAGCTCCTCGCCAAAGCGGTGCAGACCAAAGCCGTTATGTATGCACTGGTTGAGGATGCCGCCCAGCTCTTTATCGCGCTCCAGCAGCAGGATGCTTTTGACCCCTGCCTGCCATGCCTCATAAGCGGCGGCCATGCCGCCCGGCCCTGCGCCGACAATCACAATATCATACTGCGTCATATCTGCTTACCCCCTGCTTTTGTGCTGCCGGTCAGAATATAGCTGCCGGATTTATCCTTGACGATTTCCTCCATGGGGCAGCCCAGCTCGCGGCAGAGTATCTCGTGCACACGGGGCGCGCAGAAGCCGCCCTGACAGCGGCCCATGCCGGTGTTGCAGCGGCGCTTGACGCCGTCGATGCTCACCGGAGGGATGGGGCTGTGTATCGCCTCGAGAATCTCGCCTTCGGTGATGCCCTCGCAACGGCAGATGATGCGGCCAAAGCTGCCGTCACGGGCCACCAGCGCTTTCTTTTCCTCTTTGCTCAGGTGCTTGAACACCGTCTTTTTGCGGCTGCCGTCAAAGCTGGGGTTGAAGGCGGCGGACAGCATCGAGGCAAGCAGCTCGGCCACATGCACACCGATGGCGGGGGCGGCGGTCAGGCCGGGGGATTTAATGGCGGCCATGTTGAAGAAGCCGGGTGCGTCGGGAGCGAACTCCACGATAAAGTCGTCCACATCGGCGTGGGCGCGCACCCCGGAAAAGGCGCGAATTCTTTCGCGGAAGCTGATGGAGGGCACCGATTTGTGGGCAAACTCCTCTACAACGGCAAGGCCCTGTGCGGTGGTGGTGACGTCGTCGGGGTCGGCGGTATCCTCGGCGGTGGGGCCGGTAATCAGGTTGCCGTGGACGGTGGGGGCGGCCAGAATGCCCTTGCCCGCCGGTGTGGGGCACTGGAAGATGGTGTGTTTGACCAGTGAACCCTGGTTTTTATCCAGCAATTGATATTCGCCCTTGCTGGGGGTGATGCTGAAATAGGGCTTGGCGATGAGGTTGTTCACCTCGTCGGCGTGGGTGCCTGCGGCGTTGACCACAAGCTTGGCCTGCACCTCGCCCTGCGGGGTTTCTAAGGCGTAGCCGCCGGGGATAGCTTTGATGCCGGTGACCGGGCTGTTGCGCAGCAGCTTGACGCCGTTGCGCACCGCGACGCTGGCCATGGCGATGGCAAGCTCCCATGGGTCGACAATGCCGCCGGTGGGCGCGTGCAGGGCGGCCTTGACCTCGGCGGAAATGTTAGGCTCCATCGCCCGGACTTCATCTCCGGTGAGGATGCGCAGCCCCTCTACCCCGTTGGTTTTGCCCCGCTCCAGCAGCTTTTGCAGGGTGGCGATATCCTGCTCGTCAAAGGCCAGCACCAGCGAGCCGTTCTGAATATAAGGAACCGACATCTCTTTGCAAAGCTTGGGAATCAGGCGGTTGCCCTCCACGTTAAAGCGCGCCATCAGGGTGCCGGGGGCGGGGTCGTAGCCCGCGTGGACAATGGCGCTGTTGGCCTTGGTGGTGCCGGTGGCCACGTCGTTTTCTTTTTCCAGAATCACTGTCGACAGTTGATACCGGGCCAGATTGTAGGCAACCCCAGCGCCGCTGATGCCACAGCCGATAATCGCTACGTCGTACATGCATCTGCCTCCTAAATATGTAATGAGCTTTGTTTACAGGATGCGCCGCGCCGATATCCCCTTTTTCTGCCTCCCCCTTTTGCCCCGCCGGTGTTGCCGGACAAAAGAAAAAAAAAAAAACAGGCTCCGCCGGCAGAACCACCCGTTTCATACAGGGTAAATTCTGCGGCACAACTCGTTTTCTCATCATTCTCTAAACGATATCGGTGCTGCCGCACCAGATTATTAAACTGTACTATCAGGTTATCACAAAAAGGAGCAAAAATCAAGTGGGGGTGGAGGTTGCCCGCTTGTGTAAATTATGACCATGGAGTCTGCGGCAATGTGCCTATACGCTGGGTGGCAGTAGTTACTTTTTGTTTGTGTACCAAAAAAGGACGTCCCCGGACGTGTAAAAGTCTGCAACCTGCTGCTCACCTCCCTGACCCCCTCTCGCGCTTGAAGGTTGATGAAACTGACGGTTCACCGAACGGGAAAGGGGGAATAGGCGCGGGGGCTGCGCCCCCCGCACCCCTGCAAGCCGCACCACTCTACGTAGACGGTAGTTTATTGATATCTCACGGCGGGCACGAAAGGCGGAGCGTGGAAACCGAGCAGGTCAATTACCCCGTCCTCTGCCCCGCCGGAGGCTTGGGGGGCGCACACGGGGGGACTAATCCCGCCCGTGAGGCGTTTCGCGTCTGAAAGACGCCCCGCATGCTCCGCAGAGCATGCAAGCGCCTAAAAGGGGGAACGGTCGCGAGGGGCCGCTCCACCCCGCCACAGGCCAAGGGTGGCGATTTAAGAAACCTGGCTCTCCCCGCTCCTGCTCTGCTATGCACATTAAGTTTGTTGCCAACCTGCAGTGGGCGCAAGAAGCAGGGGGCGGGGGCCGCAGGCCCCCGCTTAATAATCCCCTCCCATTGTGGCGACCGTTCCGCTTTTCTCATGGTTGGGCAATGGGAGGGGGTTAGGGGGTGGGTATAATCCCGTTCCAACTCCGCGGGAGGCTTGGGGATTGGTTTCAGCTATCGCTGTTTATCACGCATCCGTTTGTACAAATAATAATCCCGGCAGCATAATTGCCTGTCCTACTTTAACTGGGTGGTTTTTTTTGATATAATGATGGCTGTTGAATGGAGGCGAAAGCTCATGACGAAAAAACATTTGGTGACAGCTTTTTCTGTTCTTGTGGCTGTAACACTGGCCCTGCGCCTGTTTTTGCAGCTCTCTGAGATTGACCAGTACTACGGTTTTTACTATTCCAACCCCGTTTCGGACGCATGGGGGCTGGGCTTTTTGGCGCTGCTGCTGTTGGGCACCGCCGGTATAGCCTATGTGGTGTGGAGGATAAAGCCCGCCGACGCGCCGCCCGCCCTGCTGCAGAACCGGCTGCTGGCCCTCTGCCAGATTGCGCTGGGGCTGATTGCCGAGGTGGGGGCCTACCTCACCGGCTTTAATGTGATGATGGCGATTTTTGGGGGCTACCGTGTCTCGATTGCAGACGCCGCAATCTCGGGGCTGACCATTCTGGCGGGGCTGGTGCTGATTGTGCTGGGTCTTTCCACACTTTCGGGCAAAAACGCCGGCAGCCTGTTTTCGGCCATTGTGGTTGTTGCCTTTATGGCGCTGACCCTCGTTACCACCTTTATGTACTACCCCATCGTCTTTAACGTGTCGGATAACATGCTGCATATCCTGACACTGACCGCCGCCACCGCCTTCTTTATGTACTACTTCAAGGTACTGGTGGGGGTTGGGTCACAGAAAGACACCGTTCTGACCGCTGTGCTGGGCCTGCTGACCGCCTACTTCGCAGTGACGCTGGTGATACCCCGCTGGTTTATCATTGCCACACAGGGCATCAACGCCTTTGTGCCTTCGGTGAGCAAGGACGACCTGCTGATGGCAGCCGCGCTGGGCCTCACCGGGCTGATTGCGGCACTGTCGCTGCTGCAGAGCGCCCCTGCTGCCACCGCTCCCGCTCCTGTAGAGGATGCGGGGCAGGAAGACGGCAACGCAGCTATCTAAAAGCACACCAAAGGCCCCCGGCTTTGCCGGGGGCCTCAGACTGTCAAAAAAGCAGGTGAAGAAAATATATCGCGCAGGCGGACATGCGCCGCCGAAGCGATTCCTCTAAAACTGCCCCCTCCCCCGGGGGCAGTTTTGCTTGGGGGTGTTCACGAGGGGGACGGCTGGATGCAAAACCGTAAGGTTTTGCACAGGACACGAAGTCCCCCTTGTGGATGGTGTCAATTCTTTGATACCATCTAGGCCCCCCGGCAAAGCCGGGGGCCTTTTCTTATGCTTATTTGTAGCCTCGCCTCAGGGCTGGCTGCTTGATTCGGCCTGGCTGCTGCTTTGCTCAGATTGGCTGCTTTCCTCCTCGGGTGCGGAGGAACTGGGCAGCGGCATCGGCGCCGAGGGAGAGACGTTGTTGCCCGGGTCAGGGATGATGCCGCCCGCGCCCTCAACGTCCCGCACAGCCGAAAGGTAATAATCCTTCTTGTTTTTATTGCGGGTCAGCTGATAAATCATGTGCTTATCGGCTGTGGCTTGGCCGTCCTCGTTGTGGCCGACGTCGGCTGTCCAGATATTGTCGGGAGGGATGTAGCCCACCGTCAGCAGGAGGGTGTCGCCCTTGGAGTCAATCTCCTCGACACGGGGGGTGTACAGGCCCATCTGGCCGGTAACCGGCACATGGTAGGTCTTGGTATCCTCGTCATAGAGATAGCTGGTTTCATAGTTGCCGAAGGATTGGTGGGTCAGCTTTACGTCGGGGCCAAAGAGCCGGGCGGCGCTGACGTCCACATCGGAGGCGGGCACCAGCAGCATCCTCAGCTCGTCGTAGGGGTAGCTGCCCCGTTTTTCGCCCAGTAGAGAGGCCCACAGCGAGGATTGCAGCAATACGAGCGGGTCGAGGTCGGTGGGGCTTTCAAAGGGCACCGGGTCAAACATCAGCACCGGCAGTACCATCTGCTCAAAGGCCCGCTTTTTATCCGAGTTGTCGATAAATTTGCGGGTGGCGTTGACGCTGAAAATCAGGACGGCGATGGCGCCGATGGCAGCCATAATGATAAACAGGCCGCCGATGGGTGCGGCATGCTTTCGTCTGCGGCGGACAGGCGTTCTGGTCATATTTTTTTCCATATCCTATCTCCTGTAATGGTTGGATTAAGGCTAACGAATCTGACCGTTGCCATACACAAGGTATTTCACGGTGGTCAGCTCCTCCAGCCCCATGGGGCCGCGGGTGTGCAGCTTTTGGGTCGAGATGCCGATTTCGGCGCCGAAGCCGAACTCGCCCCCGTCGGTGAACCGGGTGGAGGCGTTGACATAGACGGCGGCGGCGTCCACCTGCGACAGGAAGGCCTGCGCGGCGGAGTAGTCCTCGGTGATGATGGCTTCGGAATGCCCTGTGGAGTAGGCGGCGATGTGGTCGACCGCCTCTTCAAAGCTTTCCACCACCTTGATTGCCAGAATATAGTCGTTAAACTCGGTGGCATAGTCCTCATGGGTGGCGGGCTTGACCGCGTCGCCCAGAATGGCGGCGGTTTTTTCGCAGCCCCTGAGCTCCACCCTGTGGTTATCCAAAAGGGCCTTGGCGGCAGGCAAAAATTCGGCGGCTACCCGGCTGTGCACCAGCAGCGTTTCGGCGGCGTTGCAAACCGAGGGGCGCGAGGTTTTGGCGTTATCGAGAATGGCCGCAGCCATGGCAAGGTCGGCAGCCTTATCCACATAGATGTGGCAGTTGCCCACCCCGGTTTCTATCACCGGCACGGTGGCGTTTTGAACCACCGCCGAAATCAGCCCCGCGCCGCCGCGGGGTATCAGCACGTCGATGCAGCCGTTCAGGGTCATCATGGCGTTGGCGGATTCACGGCTGGTATCCTCCACCAGCAGCACCACGTCGCGGCTGAAGCCGCAGCTTTGCAGGGCGTCGCCCATCACCGTAGCCAGCGCCTTGTTGGAGTGGATAGCCTCTTTGCCACCTCTGAGAATGCAGACATTGCCCGATTTGATGCAGAGGGCGGCGGCGTCTACCGTCACGTTGGGGCGGGCCTCAAAGATGATGCCCACCACCCCCATGGGAACTCTGGTTTTGTAGATGCGCAGCCCGTTGGGGCGCACCATGCCCAAATCCACCTTGCCAACCGGGTCGGGCAGGGTGACGATGTGGCGCACGGCGGCGGCGATATCGCGGATTCTGGCCTCGGTGAGCCGCAGACGGTCCACCATGGCGCTGCGCACGCCGTTTTCCTCGGCGGCGGCGATATCCCGCGCGTTGGCGGCTAAAATCGCCGGGAGGTTGTCTTCAAGGCCCTGGGCAATGGCGGCCAGCGCCTTGTTTTTATCGTCTGAAAGCGCCGTGCCAAAGCTGCGCGCCGCGGCCTTGGCTCTGAGCCCCAGTTGCTTGATTGCTTCCATCTTGCTTCACCCTTTCAGCTCAAAGCGGGTGCCCACGCTTTCGCCCTCAAAGAGGCTGTACAGCAGGGCGGGGTTTTTGCCGTTGATGATGGCGGTGACAATGCCTGCCTCGCCCGCCAGACTGGCGGCCGAAAGCTTGGTCTGCATGCCGCCGGTGCCCCGGCTGCTGCCAGCGCCGCCCGCAATGGCAAAAAGCTCATCATCTATTTTATCAACCAATGGAATCAGTTTTGCGTCGGATGTTGTCGCCGGGTTGGCGGTAAACAGGCCGTCGATATCGCTGAGGATGACCAGCGCGTCGGCCCCGGTGATTCTGGCCACCACAGCCGACAGGGTGTCGTTGTCGCCAATCTTGATTTCATCCACCGCGACGGTGTCGTTTTCGTTGACGATGGGGATAACCCCCAGCTCCAGCAGCCGCTCGAAGGTATTATGTACATGCTGGCGGCGGCCCGCGTCGCCAATGACGTCGTTGGTCAGCAGCACCTGCCCCACCGGGTGGTTGTACTCGGCAAAGCATTTGTCGTAAAGGTACATCAGCTCGGTCTGCCCCACCGACGCCGCCGCCTGCTTGCCGGGGATATCCTTTGGCCGTTCCTTCATGCCCAGCCGCCCCACACCGGCGGCGATGGCGCCGGAGGAGACAAAGATAACCTCCTTGCCCGAGTTTTTCAGGTCGGCAAGCACCCGCACCAGATTTTCAATCAGGCGGAGGTTCATCCCGCCGCTGGGATAGGTGAGAGTGGAGGAGCCCACCTTGATGACCACCCGCTTTGCGTCTGTAAAACTGCTCATTTTTATGACCGTTCCTTTCGCTTTACCCAAGGCGCAAAACAACCATAAAGGGAGTGGTCATACTTGCGCGTATCCTGTAGCCGCCCGCAGGGCGGGCAACGTCTGCTCTGGGCTTATCCTACCGGCGGGGGCGCGGCAGAAGAGCCAGTAGCTGAACAGTCCTTATTATATCAAATGGACGGCTGTTTCTCAATATTTATCGCTATTGTTTACAGGGCGTTAAAAAAGGCGGGGCACAAAATGGAAAAAACTGCTTTTATGACCTCTTGGGAGGTGGTGGCTCCACCGGCCCGGTAGAGCCGCCGGCACGGCAGGGCGGCTGTGGGTGAGGCCGATGCATCGCAGAAAGAATGCGCCAAAAAGCGCGGCAGCGCCCGGCCAGAACCTGCCGTCCTGCGCCGGGCGCCTGTTTTGTGGTACAAGAACTGTAAACAGTTCCCTCTAACAGTTATCATACATTTATTTTGATGCCCGCCATACGGCGATGGCGAATGATACCATAGCCGCGTTGCAGCTATGGTATAGCGGTAACTGCCAAGGGGTTGACGGGCGGCGTTGCATCACCTTGCAAGGCTGGCAGCCGGTTTAGATGGTGCCGTCCCAGGTGGAAACCTTTTCCCGCTTTGCTTCTTCTTCGTCTATCCAGCGGGTGGTGACCACCTTGGATTCGGTATAGAACCGTACGCCGTCTTTGCCAAGGCAATGAAGGTCGCCAAAGAAGGAGTTTTTATGCCCCGAGAAGGGGAAGAACCCGACAGGCACAGGGATGCCCACATTGATGCCCACCATGCCCCCGTGGGTGCGGCGGGCAAACTCCCTTGCATAATGCCCCGACTGGGTAAAAATGACCGAGCCGTTGGCAAACTGGCTGCGGTTCATCACCGCAAGCCCTTCCTCAAAATCCTTGACCCGTTTGATGCACAGCACCGGGCCGAATATCTCAAAATCGCCGATGGACATCTCGGGCGTTACATGGTCAAAGACGGTGGGCCCCACATAGAAACCGTTTTCGTAGCCCTCCACCCGGTAGCCGCGCCCATCCAGCACCAGCTTTGCGCCCTGGTCAACGCCCTTTTGAATGCAGCTCTCAACCCACTGCTTATGCTCGGCGTTCACCACCGGGCCCATCTCGGTATCCTGATGGTAGGCAGGCCCCACCTTTAGCTTTTGGGCCAGGGCGACAACCTCGCGTACCAGCTCGTC
This sequence comes from Bacillota bacterium, assembly GCA_023396215.1. GTDB lineage: Bacteria > Bacillota > Clostridia > Oscillospirales > Ruminococcaceae > Heteroruminococcus. The sequence continues at coordinate 32,125 of JAEWWW010000017.1, forward strand.
GGCCACCGATTGCTGCACCACAACGGCGGGCAGCGCCATGCAGCGCTCGCCGGCGCAGCCAAAGGCGGCGTTGATGATGCTGGCTGCCGTGCGCTTAATGGGCGCATCCTCCAGCACCAGCGCATGGTTTTTGGCCTCGCACAGGGCCTGTACCCGCTTGCCATGGCTGGCGGCGGTGGAGTAGATATGCAGGCCAACCTTGGTGGAGCCAACAAAGCTGACCCCCTTGACGTCGGGATGCTTTAAGAGGATTTCGGCCTCGTTCCGGCTGCAGGTGACGATATTCAAAACCCCGGCAGGCAACCCGGCCTCTGCATAAAGGGCGGCAATGCGCAGGGCGGTCTGCGGGGTGAAGGTGGCGGCTTTCAGCACAATAGTGTTGCCGGTGGCGATGCACATAGGGGCCATCCAGCCCATGGGAATCATGGCGGGGAAGTTGAAGGGAATGATGCCCGCAAACACGCCCAGCGGTTCACGGTAGAGTACCGTATCAAAGCCGGCGGAGGTATCCATCAGGCTTTCGCCCATCATGAGCGACGGCGCTGAAATGGCATGCTCGGTGCCCTCTATCGCTTTGAGCACATCCCCCTTTGCCTCTGCCCATGCCTTTCCGTTTTCCTGCGCCACAAGCCGGGTCAGCTCATCCAGATGGCTGTATAAAAGGTTGCGCAGCTTATAAAGCACCTGTACCCGCTTTGCAACCGGAGTGGACGACCATGTGGGATAGGCCTCTTTGGCGGCTGCAACGGCGGCCTCCACCTCCGCTTCGGTGCAGCAGGGCACCTTTGCAATAACAGCGCCGGTGCTGGGGTCGTATGCGTCGTTATATTTTGTCGTGCCCGACTGCACAAACCTGCCGTTAATGAAGCAATTTAAAACATTCTGTTCTGCCATTCTTACTCTACCTCCTTGATCATCAGGGCGTTTTAAGACAGCCGGCGCTTGGCGCATACGGCCTCTCTGCCGATACCCGGCGATTTAAATTCATGATACAACAGGCGGGTTGGCGCTGTAAATTATCTATAAGGTCTATTGTCATACTACTAATAGAGAAGAAATAGAACTTTGCCCCCGGCCTGACGGCAACTTTGGCTGCTGTCAGGCCGGGGGCCTTTTATTGTAGGGGCGGCCAACGCCGGGGCGCATTGGGCCAACCCTTAACTGTTGTTTGTTCCGCCTGTTTCGGCTTCAATCCGCTTGAGCAGCTGCACACGGCTGCCCACCTGCAGCTTCTCATAGATGTGGTTGAGGTGCTTTTTAAAGGTGGAGGCCGAGATAAACAGCGCTTCGCAGACCTGACTGTCGCTCTGCCCCTGCACCAGATGGTAGAGAACCTCTACCTCCCTTTTGGAGAGCTGGTAACGCAGCAGGGCCTGCCCCAGCCGCTGCCTGCCGTCCGCCCCTTCGCCCTGCCGGGTCAGCTTATGCAGCTGCAGGGCTATATGGCTTCTGATGGTGCTGAGCACGCAGACATCCCGTGTGCCAAACTCCGGCCGCTCCGGCTCTCGCCACAGCACCACATACCCAAGCAGGCTTTCTTTGTGGTATAAAACCATGCTCAGCGCGTGCTGCAGGCTCTCGGGGATATGCCGGGCGCTGCCCGCATCAGGAGCGCCAAAGTGAGAAAGCACCGGCCCGCGGGTTACCGGCCCCGATGAATCGATGCAGAGGCCGTTCAAAAATGCGCAGGAGCTGAGCTGGCTCTGCAGGCCGACCCGGTCTTCGTCCGGGACGCCCGCCGCCTCAAACCCCTTGACGGCAAGGGAATACCCCTGCTGCTCCACCCGGCAAAAGACCGCGGCCGAGTAGTCCACCATCAGGCGCAGCAGCTCCAGCACCTGCCTGGGGTAATCTGCGCTATCCTCGATGCAGTTCATGCGGTATATCAACTGAACCAGCGTCATCCAATCGGCCACCGATAAGGACATCCCCATGCAACCATCCTCCCCTTCTCCCGTATCCGGGTACAAAACAACCGCCAAAAGGCATACCTGCTTGACGCCTCAACCGCTGTGGCTACCACCAACAGGCAGCGGTTGGCCTATCGGGGGGGCCAGCGTGATTTTGCACGCCGCTCCCCCTGAAAACTCTGTGCTTCATCATAGCTTGAAAGCTGCCCCCTTGTCAACGATACGCGCCCCTGTAGCGCCGTCTTTTTGTGGGGAACAGAGGATGCCGGGCCTCCCGGCCCCAAACCCGGGCTTCTGGAAACGCTCAAAAAATGTCTTATGGTATTATTCACAAATTATTTATATTATTCTTAAACAAGTAAACAATTCATGAATAATATGATTGACGCGAATATTGCGTTGTGCTATCTTAGCCTTAGACGACATGGCGCACCGGTACCGCAAGGCCGGGGTATTGCAGGCCTGTGGAAAGGAGCAAAGCGGATGATTGAAGCGGTTATATTTGATATGGACGGTGTGCTGATTGACAGTGAGCCGCTTTACTGCGAGCTGCGGGAGCAGTATCTGGCGTCCTTCGGCATACGGTTAACCCGAGATCAGGCCGACCGGTTTATGGGGCAGCGGTTTTTGGTGGCGCTGGACGAGATATTCCCCCAACTGCCGCCCGACCTGCGGGCCGCTATCGAGCAGGATTTTGTTCCCTGGGATATTGCGCTGCAATCTGTTTTTCGGCAGGAGGCCCGTGAAGCTATCATTGCCCTGAAAAAACAAGGGGTGCGGATTGCCATTGCCTCCAACAGCGTGCCTTATAAGATTGAGAATTTGATTGAACAATGCGGCCTGCAAGGGATGGTGGATACCTGGGTGAGCGGTGCGGAGCTCGAGCGCTGCAAGCCCGCGCCCGATATCTATCTGAAGACCGCCGCACAGCTGGGGCTAAGCCCCCGAGCCTGCGCCGCGGTGGAGGATTCGGATTGCGGGTTAGAGGCGGCCTGCGCGGCGGGCTGCTACACCTTCTGTCTGATTGACCGGCGCTTTGCCTTTGAACAGCAGCAGGCCCACCGGTGGATTGATTCCTTGCACCAGCTTCCCCAAGCGGTATCTGCCCTTAATCAACCTTAAAAGCCGACCCGGCAGACAGAGCAGAAAGGACGAAGCAAACGATGAAAAAAATTATTCTGGCAACCCACGGTTATATGGCCAATGGGCTAAAGAGCGCACTGGAGATTGTGACGCGGGATGTAAGCAGCCTGATTGCCATCAACGCCTTTACCCCCGACTGTGAAAACCCCGAGCAGGAGATTATAGACATTTTGGCCCAGTACCCCGACGATGGCGACCTTCTGGTGCTGACCGATGTGTTTTTCGGCAGCGTGAACCAAATTTTTATGCGCCAGATGCAGCGGCGCAACCTGAAGATTGTCACCGGCATCAATCTGCTTCTGGCTATGGAAGTGATGTCGTTGCTGGGGCAGGAGCCCAGCGACGAGGAGCTGCTGGAGATGATTGAGCTTTGCCGAAAGGGCATGCGTCTGGTGACCCGTGAAGAGGTGGAGCGCCGTTTGGGCAGCGCCGCACAGGACGCAGACGAGGACCTGTAGCCTTTGTAAATGGCCGCAGGAGCCAGGCATCTGCCCCGGCCCTGCGTCATGAAATATCCGTGCCGCTGTCAGAGGTGGGCGGGTGCGGGAAAAACAACCAACTCTAAAGGAAAGGAGGGTAATGGATGATTACATATTACCGTGTGGACGAAAGAGTAATTCATGGGCAGACCCTGAACGTGGTAACCCGGCAGGTGCCTTGCGATGCAATTGTGGTAGTGGACGATGAGATTGCGGCCGACCCCTACCTCTGCGGCATCTTTAAAGGTATGACCAACTACAAAGTGCTTATTTTCAGCGTGGAGGTTGCCATGCGAAAGCTGCCAGAGGCAGAGCAATCCCAGAAAAACTATTTTGTTGTGTTCAAGCACCCCACCGCGTTGGCCCAGATGGTTAAGATGGGCTATCAGATTAAGCTGCCCAGCATCATGATTGGGCCTCAGATTTCACGACCGGGCACCACCACGTTTTTCCCCACCATGTGTCTGACTCAGGAAGAAATCTCCGCCCTTGACACCATTGCGGAAACCGGTGTCAAGATTGAGATGCAATCTATCCTGACCGAAAAACCCGTCACCTGGCAGGACGCCAAGAAGAAGATTAATTTAGCATAAGGGGGAGCAAAGACTTATTATGAACATTATTGCATGTGTTATCATCAGCTTGTTCTGCATGGCTGCCCACTACTTTTTCCCACTGTATGGCTACACGGGGGGCAACTATATTCTGGCAAAGCCGCTGGTTGGCGGCATGATTTGCGGCCTGCTGCTGGGTGATATCCAGACCGGTATGGCCATCGGCTGCGCGATTCAGCTGGCCTATATCTCCTATATGACCATCGGGGGCGCCGCCTCGGTGGACCAGGGCTTTTTGGCTTATCCCATTACCGCCATCGCCATCACCACCAAGATGGACGCAGGCTCCGCCATTGCGCTGGGCACAGCAGTGGCAATTATTGCCGCCCACGGCAACTCCCTGCTGCGCACCATCAACCTTTTTGCCAACCGCCGCTATCAGGCTGCCATCGCCGAAGGCAACAAGAAAAAGATGGACTTTTTCTACTTTGGATTGCCGCTGGCCGCACTCTTTATGGTTCGGTTTGTACCGGCTTTCCTGATGATGTACTTCGGGTCTGACTTTGTATCGAGCATGCTTGCCGCGTTGCCCGAAACCCTGCTGAAAGGGATGTCCACCTTTGGCCGGTTTATGCCCGCCATCGGTATCTCTCTGCTGATGAAGTTCCTCATCCGGGAAAAATGGTACATGGCTTTCTTCGTATTCGGTTTTGCCCTTTACGCCTATCTGGGCATGAGCGTGCTTGGCGCCGCAGTATTTGCCTCGGTGGTCGCCCTGCTGTACTACTTCATCATCTCGAACAATAAAACCGCTGTCGCCACAGCCGGCGCACCGATTTCCGACGAAGAGGAGGTTCTGTAAATGGCAACGGCAATTGAGACTGTAACCAAAGAGCGTCTGACCCAAAAAGAGCGCACCCGGCTTTGGAACCGGTATATGTGGTTCTATAACGGCTGTACCAACTTTGAAAATTTCTATGGCAACGGCTGGGCCTGGTGCCTGCGCCCCATGTTTGAAAAGTATTACAACAAAGAAGGCCAGATTAACGCCATGCAGAACCATCTGGACTGGTACAACAACGAGGCCCAGACCGCGTCCATTCTGGCGGGCATCGTGGTTGGCATGGAGGAAGAGCGCGCGGTCACCGGCAATGTTGACCCGCAGGTTATCCGCACCACCAAGGCCACCATGCAGGGGCCTGTCGCCGGCATCGGCGACAGCGTGGTGCAGGGCACCCTTATCCCGCTGCTGCTGGGCATCGGCATCAACCTTTCTGAGGGCGGCAGCGTTTTTGGGCCTCTGTTTTACATCTTTTCCTATCTGGCCATCGTGGTGTTCGGCTCCTACTTCCTGTTTAACAAGGGCTACACCATGGGGCGTTCCGCTCTCAGCATCATGACCGGCGACAATGTGAACAAGGTCATCGAAGCCTTTATGCTCTTTGGCTCGATGGTGGTGGGCGCTTTGGGCGCCAACTATGTGAACGCTACCACCGCTCTGAGCTGGGCCTCGGGCGAGAGTGTGACCAAGCTGCAGGATATTATCAACGGCGTCTTCCCCAAGCTGCTTTCGCTGCTGGTCATCTTTGGCTGCTACTATATGGTCAAGAAAAAGAACCTGGGCATGGGCCGGATGATTCTCGGCATGCTTATCATCGTAGTCATTGGTACCTATCTCGGCATTTTCTAGCGTACTCCATGTTTTCCATATGACCCACGCCGGAGGGAGCGGGGCCCGGCCCCGCTTCCCTGCCCCGGCGTGACAACCAGGGAGGGAAGGTTATGACCAACCGCGAATTTGCCCGAATGGTGGATATTGTGCAGCTTTCACCCGCCACCACCCTCGGAATGGTGGACGCACTGATAGAGGACGCTTGCGCAGGGCCGTTTTATTCTTTGGGCTGCCCCTATTGCTACCACCCCTATGTCATTCAAAAGCTGAGGGAACGGGGCATGGAGGGCACGGTCAGGCTGCTGGGGGGCGGCGGCTTCCCCGACGGCAACTGGCCCACCCCGGTCAAGCTGGCCAGCGTCAGCCGCTGCCTTGAGGTTGGGTGCGGCGAGATTGACCTGACCACCAACCTGGGCTGGATCAAATCCCGCATGTGGGAACAGTACAAAAGCGAGCTGGAGCAGACCCGGCAGCTGGCCAGGGATGTGGTGCTGAAGGTTATCATCCATTCACCGCAGTTGACCGAGGAGGAAATCCGCACCGTCTGCGCCATTGCCCTTGAAATCGGGGCCGACTATATCAAGACCGATACCGGCCGCAGCCCCAACCCCACCACCCCCGAGCAGGTGCGTCTTATTCGGGAGTGCATCGGCGGCCGGGCAAAAATTAAAGCGTCGGGCGGGGTGCGCGGGGTAGAAAGCGTATTGGCCATGCAAAGCGCCGGGGCCGACCGCCTTGGTATGGGCCAGGCCAGCGCTATGGAAGTCTTCAGGGCCTTGCCCCAACAAAACGACTAGGAGGAATACAGATTGGAAAAGAAAATTTACCGCATCAAGCCTGTGTTTGAAGAAAGAATGTGGGGCGGCCAGCATCTGATTGAAAAGTACGGTTATAAAACCGAGCTGAAGAATATTGCCGAATCCTACTGCTGCATCGCGATTCCCAACCATCTGGATTGCGATGTGATTGACACCGGCGACAAGCTTTCCGACTTTTACCACAACAACCGCGACCTGTTCGGGAGCGATACCGAGGATGTGCCGGTGCGCCTGACCATCGAAAGCGTGCTGGATAACATGTCGGTGCAGATTCACCCCGAGGACGACTATGCTCTGGAGCATTTTGGCCAGTACGGCAAGCCCGGCGGCATCCTCTATCTGGAGGGTACCCCTGCCGACCTGCTGCTGGGCCACCATGCCCAAACCAAGGAGCAGTTCATTGAATGGAACGAAAACCGGGAGTTTGACAAGCTCTTTCGTCTGGTCAACTACAACCCCGGCGATTATATACATATCCCCGCCAACACCCTGCACAGCTTCCGCCTAAGGGGCCTCATGATTGCCTTTGCCCGCAACAGTGACGTCACCCTGCGCCTTTACGACTATGACCGGCTTGACCCCAAGACCGGCAAGCCCCGCAAGACCCATGTGCAGGAGGTTTATGAGAACATCGTCATCCCCGATGATAAAATCAATGTGACCACCGGTGTGCGCACCGACTATGCCGGCCACCGCCACACCCTGTACCACGACGCACCGGGCGAGTACACCGCCGGCCGGCTGGAGATCAATAGCAAGGCCACCTTCCAGATGCCGGAGTTCTACTTCATGTTCTGCGTAAACGGCAAGGGCACGGTAAACGGCATGGAGTTTAACATGGGCGAGGTGCTGTTTGTACCCCAGGGCTATGAGCCGGTGGATTTCAAGGGCAGCATGGATATTGTTTATATCTCCTACAAAAACAAGCGCGCATAACCATTCTGAAAGGTTCAGTGCCGCCGCAGCCAATCGGCCGGACCTGAACCTTTCTTTTTAGATTATTTCATGCTATTCTAAAATAAGAAGGGAACATTTTACATGAAGCAGATAAAGATGCAGTTTGCCATGGACGGCGCCGCCTCCCGAACGCTGGAGCAGGCCCTGAAGATGGTAGGCGATGTCGCCGCTTATGTCGATATCGTGGAGGTGGGCACCTCCTTTGTACTGCGCTACGGCATGGAAGCCGTGAAAGCCATGAAGCAGGCCTTCCCCGAGAAAGAGATATTGGCCGACATGAAGATTATGGATGGCGGCTACCACAACACCGCTCTGGGCTGCCACGCCGGCGGGGATATTGTCACCATTCTGGGTGTGTCGGACGCCGCCACTATCCGGGGCGCCATAAAAGCCTGCCATGACAATGGCAAGCAGGCTATGGTTGACCTCATCTGCGTGCAGGATAAGGCCAGGGTCATCGCCCTGTGCGAAGCCGTTGGCGCAGATTATATCTGTGCCCACAGCGGCGTGGATGTGCAGCAGGCGGGGCAGAACCCCTACGCCGACCTTTCAGAGATTATCGGCCTTGTGAAAACCTGCAAGGTTGCGGTGGCCGGCGGCCTTGACGAGCAGACCGCCGAGGACATCTGCAAGCTGGGCCCCGATGTGGTGATTGTGGGCGGCGCTATTCACAAAGCAGCTGACTGCGGGCAGGTTGCGGCCAATATCCGGGCGATTATCGACCGGGTTGCCCAGAGCCTGTAGGGAGGAGAAGCAAGATGGTTGTAGAATATTCTTTGAAAACCCTCGATATGCTTCGGGAGATTCTCGGCGAGGTGGACGACGCACAGGTGGAAGCGCTGCTGGCTGAGCTGGAGCGGGCCTACCGGGAAGGCAAACAGGTCTTTACGCTGGCGGCGGGCCGGGCCAACCTGATTATGCGCACCTTTGCCATGCGCCTGATGCAGTTGGGTTTTTCCTCCTTTATTGTATACGACACCAACACCCCCGCCCTGAGAGAGGGCGACCTGCTGATTGCCGGGTCGGGCTCAGGCTCTACCGGTACGGTGGTGGGCATCGTAAAAAAGGCCAAAAAGCTGGGGGCAAGGGTGGCCACCATCACCAAACGCAGCGATTGCGAGCTGGGCAGCCTTTCAGATGCTGTGGTGGAAATCCCCACCTATAAGCGCAGCTGCAAGCTGCATTCCAACGGCAGTGAGTTTGAACAGAGCCTGTTTGTGCTGTGCGATACCATCGGGGTAGAGCTGGCGGGCCGGCTGGGGCTGATAAAGGATATCAGCGAAATTGACGCTTTGATTCAAACCCGCCACGCCAACCTGCAATAAAAGACGTCTTTCTGCCCGCCCCGGCCCTGAGCAAGGGTGTGCGGCTGCCGGTGGGAACCGATATAAATTTGGCGTCTGCTATATGACAAAGTGGGTGATTTTTTGTTTTTTACCAAGTTAAAGGGTATCTACCCCAGCCTGACCTATTCCGAAACGAAAATAGCCGATTACATTTTGGCAAACCGTCATAATGTGACCAAGCTGACCTCACAGGAGATGGCCGACGCCATCAACGTGAGCCAGCCTACTATTATCCGCTTCTCTCAAAAGCTGGGGTACAAAAGCTACCGCAACCTGCTTTTAGATTTAGAGAAGTCGGATGAAAGTGAGGAATCGGTTGAAGAAATCCAACTGATGGACCCTATTGCTTCTACCAATGAAAAGGTAAAGGCACATATCCAGCAGTTGCTTGACCTTACTTACGAAATCAATGAGGAGGCCTCTTACGACGCCGCCATTAATATGATTCAGCAAGCCAAGGTGATTTTCTGCTATGGCTTTCTTTCCACCGGCTCGATGGCCGACCATATACGCTGCCTGCTGCAGCTCTTTGGGTTTAACGCCTACTGTCTGGATAACTACACCACCATGGCTTCGATGCGCAATTACGGCAGCGATGCGCTGCTGATTGCTTTTTCAAAATCGGGCGAAACCGCCGTGACCAACGAGGTAATCAAGTTTGCCAAGGAGCGTGGGATGAAGGTCATCGGGGTGACCAATATGGCTCCCAACTCGATGTCGGCCTATCTGGACGTTTGGTTTAAGGTCAGTTACTCCCCTGTAAAGACAAGGTTTTTGCACTATACCGAAACCTCCGCCCACCTGTTTATCATCAACACCCTTGTACTAAACCTTTATAAACGCAACTTTACCGAATATGCCGACCGGGTGGCTGAACATGTCCGCTTCACCAAGCCGGCGCCGCTCTTTCCGCCCCAAGGCTCCCAAGAGGAGCGTCAGCCCGGCCCCCGCCACCCCAAGGATAAATGACCGCATCATAGGCCAAAAAGGCCGCCCTACCCTGTATTGCAGGATAAGGCGGCTTTTTTCTATATTTCAGCTGGATGGGAGCGCGAGGACGTGGGGTATGTTGATGAAACGGTGCATCGCCTTTTAGGAAAGAATGCCGGGAGGAATAGAGATAAACGAAGGCGGCCTTGCGGCCGCCCCAATCATTTTGTTGATTACTCGTCTTTCTTTTTGGCTTCCATCGCCGCAAGGGCATCCTTGCGGGAAAGGTTGATGCGGCCCTGAGCGTCAATCTCGGTGACCTTGACCAGCACCTCGTCGCCGGGGGATACCACATCCTCCACCTTTTCAACCCGCTTGTTGTCCAGCTTGGAGATGTGCACCAGACCCTCTTTGCCGGGGGCGATTTCAACAAAGGCGCCGAAGTTCATCAGCCTTGTGACCTTGCCCTTGTAGATGGCGCCCACCTCGGGGTCGTTGACGATGGTTTCAATGACCTGCACGGCGCGGCGGGCGTTATCGATGTCGATGCCCGAAACAAACACGCGGCCGTCGTCCTCGATATCAATCTTAACGTCGCACTCGGCGCAGATTTTCTGAATCACCTTGCCGCCCGAACCGATAACCTCGCGGATTTTGTCGGGGTGGATGGTGAGGGTAAGCATCTTGGGCGCATATTTGGAAAGCTCGGCCCGGGGCTCGGGGATGGCCTTAAGCATAACGTCGTCCAGAATGTGCAGGCGGGCCTCGCGGGTTTTTGCCAGCGCTTCTCTGATGATTTCGGGGGTAAGGCCGTCAATCTTCAGGTCCATCTGGATGGCGGTGATGCCCTTGTGGGTGCCGCCTACCTTGAAGTCCATATCGCCGAAGAAGTCCTCCAGCCCCTGAATGTCCACCATGGTCATCCAGCGGTCGCCCTCGGTGATGAGTCCGCAGGAGATGCCCGCAACCGGAGCCTTGATGGGCACGCCGGCATCCATCAGCGCCAGAGTGGAGCCGCAGATGGCGCCCTGAGAGGTGGAGCCGTTGGAGGAAAGCACCTCGGAAACAAGGCGCAGGGCGTAGGGGAACTCCTCAACCGGGGGGATCACCGGCAGCAGAGCGCGCTCAGCCAACGCACCGTGGCCGATTTCGCGGCGGCCGGGGCCGCGGCTGGGGCGGGTTTCGCCCACCGTGTAGGAGGGGAAGTTATACTGGTGCATATAGCGCTTCTCGTCCTCGTCGTCGATGCCGTCGAGGAACTGAGCCTCGCTGACCGGGCCGAGGGTGACAATGGTCATAACCTGGGTCTGGCCGCGGGTGAACATGCCCGAGCCGTGTACGCGGGGCAGCAGGGCCACGCGGGCGTCCAGCGGGCGGATATCGTCCAGCTTTCTGCCGTCTACGCGCTTGCCCTCATCCAGCAGCCAGCGGCGCACCACGAACTTTTGCAGCTTGTAGATGCACTCGTCAATCTCTGCGCCTCTTTCGGGGTACTCGGGGTCAAAGCGCTCGTGAATCTCCTTCACCACAGGGGCGAGGCGCTCTTCACGGACAACCTTATCGTCGGTATCCAGCGCGTATTTGACCTTATCGATGGCAAACTCTTTGATGGCCTCAAAGAGGTCGTGGTCAACTTCTTTGGATTCAAAGGCGATTTTGGGCTTGCCGATTTCGGCCTGCACCTGATTAAAGAAGGCCACCAGCTTTTGAATCTCTGCAAAGCCGGCGTCGATGGCCTTAATCATCGTTTCGTCGTCTACCTCGTTGGCGCCCGCCTCTATCATGCAGACCTTGTCGGCGATGCCGGCAACGGTGAGCGAAAGGTCGCTCTTCTCGCGCTGGGCTGCGTCGGGGCAGACCACTATCTCGCCATCCACCAGACCCACGGAAACACCGGCGATGGGGCCGTTCCAAGGGATTTCAGAGATGGAAAGGGCGAAGGAAGCGCCCAGCATGCCCAGGATGTCGGGCTGGGAGTCGGGGTCGACCGACATGACGGTCATGACCACCGAAACGTCGTTGCGCATATCCTTGGGGAAGAGGGGGCGGATGGGGCGGTCGACCAGACGGGAGGCCAGAACGGCCTTCTCGCTGGGGCGGCCCTCACGCTTGAGGAAGGAGCCGGGGATTTTGCCCACGGCGTAGAGCTTCTCTTCAAAATCCACCGACAGGGGGAAGAAGTCGATGCCTTCGCGGGGTTTCTGCGACATGGTGGCATTGACCAGAACGCTGGTTTCTCCGCAGCGCACCATACAGGAGCCGCCTGCAAGGGCGCACATCATACCGGTTTCAAAGGTAATCTTTTTGCCGGCCAGCTGGGTTTCAAAAACCCGGTAGTTTTCAAACATCTTGCTACCTCCAATACTGTTTTTGAGGGACGACACGATGTTTTAGCAATTAATCCGGCCTTTAAGCTGCCTTAACGGCCCGATTCACTGCTAAATTATCATGCCAGCCCATCTTACGTCGGAGCCCGGCCAAAGCCGTTTCGGCAAGGCCCCAAGCCCAATCACCGCAACCGCTGCGGGTGATTGACGTTTTAAAGGCACCGGGCGCAATCATGCACCCGATGCCTCCAGCGGCAGTTACTTGCGCAGACCCAACTTGGCGATGATGGCACGGTAACGTTCGACATCGCTTTTCATCAGGTAGTTGAGCAGGTTTCTTCTGTGACCGACCATCTTCAGCAGCCCACGGCGGGAGTGATGGTCTTTTTTGTGCACTTTCAGGTGCTCGTTGAGGTCGTTGATTCTCTTGGTGAGAATGGCAATCTGCACCTCGGGGGAGCCTGTGTCGCTTTCGTGGGTCTTGTGAGCGGCAATCAGCTCGTTTTTCTGCTCTTTCAGCAGCATGAATATCACCTCGTTTTAAAATTGCAGCCTTAATCTAAGCAAGAGGTGGGTGATTCCCCTATTGGGCAATACCCTCAAGCCTGGAAAAAGGTCATACTAATGATATAATATACCACATTTATCATTGGTTGTAAAGCATCATTTATTCATCTGCCCGCCCAGCAAGCGGGCGGCGTCCTCGGCATCCTGCATCACCTGCTGGCGCAGCTGCTCCACCGTATCAAAGCGCACCACCGGGCGCAGCCGCTCAATCAGCTCCACCTTTATCTCCTGCCCGTAAAGGTCGCCGCTGTACCCCATTATGTAGGTTTCGGCAAGGGGCTCCTGCCCGCCGACGGTGGGCTGTGGGCCAATGCTGGTGACGCTGGGCATGGCCTTGCCCTCCACCCATGTCCGGGTGGCGTACACCCCCGGCGCCGGGAGGGTCATCCCCTCGGGCAGACGCTGGTTCGTGGTGGGGAAGCCCAGCTTGCGCCCCAGCCGCTTACCCGCTACAACCTCCTGCGCAAAACCGAAGGGGCGGCCCAGCAGGCGGGCGGCCTGCGCCACATCGCCCTGGGCGATCAGCCGGCGGATAACGGTGGAGCTGACGATAACCCCCTGGTCGGAAACCGCGCTTACCACCTGCACCCGCACCCCCAGAGGCCGGCAGATTTCTATCAGCTGCTGCGCCCCGGCGGCGGCGTTTTTGCCGAAATGAAAGTCTTCGCCGCAGCTGAGCACTCTGGCCCGAAGCTGCCCCACCAGCACATCGGCTACAAACTGCTGCGGGGTGAGGCCGCGTATCTCTTCAAAGTCGGGGGCTACGACCAGCTCGATGCCGCGGCTGCGCAGCAGGCGTTCTTTTTCCTGCCGGGTGGTCAGCCATGTGTAGCCGGTTTTGCCCTGGGGGGTGCTGCTGCCGGTGGTGAAGGTAAAAACGCAGGGCAGCAAGCCCTCGGCGGCGGCGCAGTTGACGGCGGCGTCGATGACCGCCCAATGGCCCCGGTGTACCCCGTCAAAAAAGCCCAGCGCAAGGGCGGTTTCCCGTTGGGGTAAAATGCTGTCCAGTATGGAAATCACCTTGAACAATCCCTCCTAATATCGCCTCTCTGCCCCCCGGCTGTCGGGGCGGCCTGTGGGGCGTATGAGGGGTACCGGGTACCCCGTAAGGCGGTCAGGCCAGCAGCTTGAGCACCGCCAATTCTTTCTGCACAGTATCCTGCCGGGCCAGCCCCAGAAACCGGCCGTCCTGCCCGCGCACCCGCAGCACCTCGCCCTCGGGGCAGCCGGTGATGCGGTCGAGGTCAAGGCGCACGCCGTTGGAAAAAAGCCGGGTTTGGGTTTCATCCAGCACCAGCAGGGGGTAGTCGGCCAACGCCTGCTCGGTGGGTAAAATCAGCTTACTTATGCTGCCGCTGTCGGCGGCGGCCTGCAGCTGCTCCAGCGTGACGCACTGGGCCAGCCCAAAGCCGAGGGCATGGGTGCGGCAGAGGCTGGTCATAACCGCCCCCACCCCCAGAAGCTGCCCCGCATCGTGGCAGAGGGTGCGCACATAGGTGCCCTCAGAGCAGGTTACGTCGATGACTGCGGTTTGGGCGGCGGGGTCAAACTCCGCCAGCGTCATGTCATAAACGGTGATGGGGCGGCGGGGGCGTTCCACCTCCATGCCCTGCCGGGCAAGGTGGTAGAGCTTCTGCCCGCCGATTTTGATCGCCGAATACATGGGCGGCAGCTGCATGCTCTCCCCCACCAAGGTGGCGAGGGCCTGCTCCAGCTGCTGCCGGGTGACGCTGCCGGCGGTTTCGGCCAGCACCGTGCCGGTGCTATCCTGGGTGTCGGTGGTGAGCCCCAGCCGCAGCCCCGCCCGGTAGCCTTTTTCGCGCCGGGGGGCGACGTCGCAGATGCGGGTGGCTCTTCCAAGAAAAACCGGCAGCACCCCGGTGGCCATCGGGTCGAGGGTGCCTGCATGGCCCACCCGCCGCTGGCCCAGAATGCCCCGGATTTTTGCTACAACATCAAAGGAGGTAAAGCCCTCCGGTTTGTTGATACAGAGGATGCCGTCGTAGAGGACGGCCTGCTTGCTGCCCGCCATGGTCAGCGCTCCCGCCCGGGAAAGGAGGACGCAAGGGACTGCAGCAGCTGCTGCCGAACCTCATCCCGACTGCCAATGAGGGTGCAGCCCGCAGCCCGCATATGGCCGCCGCCGCCCAACTGCTGGCAGACGCGCGAAGCGTCCACCCGGTCGCAGGTGCGCATCGAGACGCGGCATTCGCCGTTTTCACGCACCCGGATGGTGACGCCCACCTCCACCCCTTCTACCTGACGGGGAAAGGCGGAAAACCCTTCCAGATCATATTCATCCACCTGTGTGCCTTCCAGCATCTCGGGGGTGATATACATCATGGCGCAGCTGCCGCCGTAGTAGTACTCAATCGAGGCCTTGGCCCGTGCCTCCACGATAAAGCGCTCGCGGGAGTGGGTTTCAAACATCAGGCGGTTGACCTGCTCGTGCCTTGCGCCCAGCCCGATGAGCCGCGCGGCGGCGGCGTGGCTTTCGGCGGTGGTGTTGCCGTAGCGGAAGCAGCCGGTATCGGTGGAGATGCCGGTGTAGATGGCGGTGGCGATTTCGGGGGTAATGGCTACCTCCAGCTCTTCCAGCACCTTAAGCGCCATCTCGGCGGTGGAGGCGGCGGTGGGCTCGAGGTAGAGATGGCGGGCATACCCGCTGTTGGAGGGGTGATGGTCGATGCACAAATCCACCCGGTGGCCGTAAGCCTCGCGCAGGTCGCCGAAGAGCTGCAGATCGGCGGTATCCACCGCCATCACAAACTCTTCCTGAAAATCGACGGGCCGGTAGTCGCCGGTGATGATCGAGGAGTAACGGGCGGGAAAGCCGTCGCTGCAGAGCACGCGGGCGGTTTTGCCCAACTGCTCCAGCCCCCAAAGCAGGCCAAAGGAGGCCCCGAGGGTATCTCCGTCGGGCTTTTGGTGGGCAATAATGGTGATGTTGTCGGCCTGCGCCAGCAGGCGGCAGGCTTGCTCCAACGTTACTTTCATCGGCTTCCTCCTGGGTGGTACAATCTGCAATAAAATGCGGGGGTGGGTTATTGGTCGCCCTCGGGGCGAATAATCTGCCCCAGACGGCGGTTGATATCGGCGCTGTGCTCGATGGAGTCGTCGGCGATAAACTTAAAATCGGGCGAGCGGCGCATGTCGAGGCGCAGGTTAATCTCGCGCCGGATAAAGCCCGCACCGCTGGTGAGGCCCTTGACCGCTTCGCGTGCGGCCTCCAGCCCTTCCATCGAACTGATATAAACCTTGCAGTGTGACATATCGTTGGTGAGGTCAACCCGCACAATGCTAAGCATGCCGCTGATGCGGGGGTCCTTCATCGAACGAATGATGTCGGTAAGCTCCCGCCGGATGTCCTCTGTGGTGCGCTGCAGCTTATGTGATGCCATGTGGTGTACCTCCCGTTAAAATTCTCTGGGACAAGCGGGCGCAAGGGGGACGCTTGCCCCCAACGACCCTCAGGCCGGGTTAATCTCTGTATTCCTCAAAAATGTAGGCTTCAAAGATGTCGCCCTCTTTGATATCGTTAAACTTGGTGAGGCCCATGCCGCATTCGTAGCCGGTGGCCACCTCTTTGACGTCGTCCTTAAACCGCTTCAGGCTATCCAGCTTGTCGTCGGCGATGATGATGCCGTCGCGCACCACGCGGATGTTGGCTGAACGGGTGATTTTGCCATCCAGCACATAGCAGCCCGCGATGGTGCCCACGCTGGAGATTTTGTAAACCGCACGAACCTCGGCGCGGCCCAAATCCACCTCGCGGATTTTGGGTGCAAGCATGCCCTTCATGGCGTTGGTGACATCCTCGATGGCGTCGTAGATGATGCGGTAGAGGCGAACCTCCACCCCGTCGCGCTCGGCGTTGAGCTTGGCGATGGGGTCGGGGCGCACGTTAAAGCCCACGATGATGGCGTTGGAGGCGCTGGCCAGCATAACGTCGGATTCGCTGACGGCGCCGACCGCGCCGTGGATGACCCGCACCCGTACCTCGTCGTTAGAGATTTTCTCAAGCGACTGCTTGACGGCCTCCACCGAGCCCTGTACGTCGGCTTTGACGATGACCGGCAGCTCCTTGATATCCCCCTGCTCGATGTGGGAAAAGAGGTTGTCGAGGGTGACCTTCTGGTAGGCCTTGAACTGCTCCTCCTTGGCCTCCTGACGGCGCTGGTCCACCAGCTCGCGGGCCAGACGTTCGTCCTCAACAGCGTTGAAGATGTCGCCCGCCGCGGGGGCTTCGGCCAGACCGCTGACCTCCACCGGGGTGGAGGGGCCTGCGACGTCAATGCGGTTGCCGCGGTCGTCCAGCATGACGCGGACACGGCCCACGGCGGTGCCTGCGATGATGATATCGCCGGTGCGCAGGGTGCCGTTCTGCACCAGCAGGGTGGCAATCGGGCCGCGGCCCTTATCCAGCTTGGCTTCGATGACGGTGCCCTTTGCCAGACGGTCGGGGTTGGCCTTGTATTCCTTTACCTCGGCGGTGAGGAGAATCATCTCCAGCAGGGTATCGATGCCCTGCCGGGTTTTGGCCGAAACCGGCACACAAATGATATCGCCGCCCCATTCTTCGGGAACAAGCTCATACTCGGTGAGCTCCTGCTTAATCTTTTCGGGGTTGGCGGAGGGTTTATCCATCTTGTTGATGGCCACGATGATGCTGACCCCCGCGGCTTTGGCGTGGTTGATGGCCTCTACCGTCTGGGGCATGATGCCGTCGTCGGCCGCCACCACCAGCACGGCGATGTCGGTGACCTGAGCGCCGCGCGCCCGCATCGAGGTAAAGGCGGCGTGGCCGGGAGTGTCGAGGAAGGTGATGGGCTTGCCGCCGGATTCCACCTGATAGGCGCCGATGTGCTGGGTGATGCCGCCGGCCTCTCCCTGTGCGACGTCGGCGTTGCGGATGGCGTCCAGCAGCGAGGTTTTGCCGTGGTCGACGTGGCCCATGACCACCACCACCGGGCAACGCTCGGCGGTGTTCTCCTCGGCTTCTTCATCCGCGGCAAAGAGCCGGTCCTCGATGGTGATGACCACCTCTCTGGTGACCTTTGCGCCGATTTCCATCGCCACAAGGGCGGCGGTGTCGTAGTCGATGACCTGAGAAATAGAGGCCATGACCCCCAAATTCATCAGCCGTTTGACAATCTCGGAGGCCTGCACCTTGAGGCGGGCAGCCAAATCGCCCACCGAAATTTCTTCCGGCAGCTCGATTTGCAGCCGCTGGCGGCGCTGGCGCTCCATCTCGAGGCGGCGCAGCTTTTCGGCCTCCTGCTCCTTGCGGGAGAGTATCGGGCGGCCACGGTGGGCAGAGCGCTGGTTCAACTTCTGCTTGCGAACGCCGGTGTCCTTCTTTTCCATATTGGTGGGAGCGATTTTTTCGTAACGCTCGTTGTATTTATCCAGATTAACCTGCGCCGAGCGCATATCCACATGGGTGGAGCCGGGGCGCTGGGGTTGGGCGGCGCCGGCCTGCACCGAGGTGCCGCCGCTGGGCTGGGGCCGGGGCTGCTGGCCGGGGCGGTTCTGTTGGCCCGGGCGCTGCTGGCCGGGGCGGTTCTGCTGACCCGGGCGGTTCTGCTGCTGACCCGGACGGTTCTGCTGCTGACCCGGAC
>JAEWWW010000028.1 GCA_023396215.1 Bacillota bacterium
GCGATACCGGGCGCCAGCGTAGTGGTGAGGAAAATCGCCCCCAACTGCTCGATGTCGGTAGCTGCTGCTCCGTTAAAGCCGTACCAGCCAAACCACAGGATGAACACACCAAGCGCGCCCAGAGTGATGGAGTGGCCGGGAATAGCGCGGGAAACCTTTTTGCCGGTTGAAGGATCGACCACATATTTACCGATGCGCGGGCCAAGGATGGACGCGCCGATGAGAGCCGCTAGACCGCCGACCATATGTATGGCGGAAGAACCCGCAAAATCAATAAACCCTTTGCTGAAAAGCCAGCCCTGGGAATTCCAAACCCAGCCGGCCTCGATTGGATAGACCAACAGGCTGATGGCCGCGCTGTAAAGGCAGTAGGCGGAAAATTTGGTACGTTCCGCCATCGCGCCCGAAACGATGGTGGCGGCGGTGGCGCAAAATACGAGATTAAAAACAAAGCTGGAAAAATCGAACTCGGAAAAATGGGTGAAAATCTGCAACGAGGGAACGCCGATGACCCCGAACAGATAGTTTTCAGACATCATCAGCGAGAAGCCCACGAGAACGAAAACCACGGTGCCGATGCAAAAATCCATCAGGTTTTTCATGATGATGTTGCCGGCATTTTTTGCGCGGGTAAAGCCGGTTTCCACCATGGCAAAGCCGCCCTGCATAAAGAACACCAGCGCCGCGCCGATCAGGAACCATATGGGGAATACGACGCCATTGACCGCTTCAAAAATTTGATCCATAAAACTTTCCTCCTCAAATTAGGGGGTTCCCCGAAGGTGGCAAGAGGCAGAATTGCACCGGCAAAGCATTGTGCGAATAATAGCGCGAACGCGCAGCCCGGGCATTTGCGTTCTTTGCATTTTGGCGTAGCGCCTGCCGACCGGGAAAGTTCTCTGTTGCTCCCTGCCCTTGGGGATGCCCCTGCTTTATGAAAAAAGCAAGGGCGCTGTGGGGAATGCTCCCCGCAGCGCCCTTGCTGTTTATGCGACTGATTATAGTCGACCCCGCTTTGTTTGTCAACAACAAATTTGAATGAATTTTAAACAAACCCTGCAAATTTGCTTATTTATATATAAAAACAGGCAGTTCAGGGTTTGTTTTTGCAATATCCCAACATGAATATTTCAACAAGCTGACAGCGTGGCAATAATGTTGTATACTGATTTGCAGAAACGGCCAAAAGAAAGAGGTGCTGATATGTTTCGAGAGCTGAGAAGAAAAAAGCAGTTATTGCCGGAGAATTTGACCAGAGAAATACTGGCGCAGGGCGTAACAGGTGTTCTGGGGGTATCCGGGGATGACGGCTATCCTTACGCTGTGCCGCTCAACTATGCATATGCGGAAAATACCATCTATTTTCACTGTGCAAAGGCCGGGCATAAGCTGGACGCCATCAGGAGGAACGACAAGGTGTCCTTCTGCGTCATCGATAAAGAGGATATCGTCCCCGAGGCGTTCACCACCTATTTCAGAAGCGTTATCGCATTTGGCAGGGCGGCAGAGGTTACGGAAGACGATGAAAAGCTGCGGGCAATACGCCTGCTGAACCGGAAATATGCCCCCGGCCTGGAGGAGAAGGGAGAAAATGAGATAAAAAAGGAGTGGAACATTTTGTCTATCGTCAGGATTGGCATTGAGCATATGACCGGTAAGCAGGCCATTGAGCTTATGAACAAGCCGGGGCCAGTTGCATAAACCCACTGCCGCCCACCCTTGACCTTGGCGGGGAAATGTGTTACTGTGTATAGCGAAAAATAAATACCGACAGGTGAAGTTCGTAGGAAAATGACTGCGGTCTGCCGAAGGAGTAACACTCTCAGGCGCCCGGAGCACCGGGCAGCGACTATGAATGGATGTGGCTCTGGAGAAGCTCAGCGATGGGTGCCGAAGGTGCAAGATGCGGTGACGCCGCATTAATCTCTCAGGCAAAAGGACAGAGTTCAGGAAAACAACGGCTTTTAAGCCTTTGTTTTGCATTGAAGAGCCAAACCACGAGATTGTGGTTTGGTTTTTTTGATTGGTCGGCAAAAAAGAAGGGGTTTTCACAAATGGAACAATTCGCACAGCTCATCGACAAACTCAGCGGCATCGTCTGGAACAGCATGCTGCTCTACCTGCTGGTCGGCACCGGCATCCTGTTTACCCTGCGCACCCGTTTTGTGCAGGTGCGTCAGTTTGGCCGGGGCCTTCGCAGCATCTTCGGCAGCTTTCGTCTGCGGGGCGAGGCGGCCGGCAAGGACGGCATGTCCTCCTTTCAGGCGCTGACCACCGCGGTGGCCGCGCAGGTGGGTACCGGCAATATTGCCGGGTGTGCAACCGCCCTCTACTCCGGCGGGCCGGGCGCTATCCTCTGGATGTGGCTCTCCGCCTTTTTCGGGATGGCCACCAACTATGGCGAGGCGGTGCTGGCGCAGAAGTATAAAACCACCAACGCCGCCGGCGAGGTGACCGGCGGGCCGATTTATTACATTCGCGCATGCTTTAAGGGCCGGTTTGGCAAGCTGATGGCGGGCTTTTTCTCGCTGGCCATCATCTTTGCACTGGGGTTCACCGGCAACATGGTGCAGTCAAACTCCATCGGTCAGGCCTTTGAAACCGCCTTTGGCATAAACCCCATCTATGTGGGGCTGGTGGTTGCGGCCACCGCCACCTTCACCTTTCTCGGCGGCATTAAGCGCATCGCTTCTCTGACCGAGAAGCTGGTGCCGCTGATGGCAATTTTTTATCTTGCCGTTTGCCTGGTCGTGCTGGTTATCAACCACGCCGCCCTGCTGCCCGCTCTGAAGTCGATTGTCGTGGGGGCGTTTAACCCGCAGGCGCTGCTGGGCGGCGCGGCCGGCATCGGCGTGCGCGAGGCGATGCGTTTCGGCGTGGCCCGCGGCCTTTTCTCCAACGAGGCGGGCATGGGCTCCACTCCCCACGCCCATGCGATTGCTAAGGTGAAGCGGCCTCAGGACCAGGGTGCGATGGCGGTGATGGGCGTATTTATCGACACCTTCATTGTGCTGACCATGACGGCGCTGGTTATCCTGACCTCGGGGCAGCTGCAGCCCGGCGTGGAGGGTGCGCTCCAAGGCCCCGCGCTGGCACAGGCCGCTTTTAGTCAGGCACTGGGCGGCTTCGGCAGCACCTTTGTGGCCATCTGCCTGTTGTTCTTCGCTTTTTCGACCATCATCGGATGGTACTTCTTTGGCGAGGTGAATGTAAAGGCCCTCTTTGGCGGCAAGGCCGTCAAGGTTTACGCGCTGATTGTGGTGCTGTTCATCGTTCTGGGCTCCTTCCTTAAGGTGCAGCTGGTTTGGAACCTTTCCGACCTTTTCAACGCGCTGATGGTCTTTCCCAACCTGATTGCGCTGATTGCCCTTTCTGGGGTGGTGGCCAAAGCCGCCCGCGACGAGGATATCCCGTAAAAATAGCCGCAGGGTATAGACAGGGTAAGGGGTGGCAGGCCCCGCCAATGGCGCTTCCCCGCTTCACCCTTCGCATACAACCATTTTAGACATTTCGGGCGGGCAGTTTTCACTACGAAGGCTGCCTGTCTTTTTCTTTGTAATAGCCCCATATGCTCTGGGGCGGCAGGCCGTTTGCCCAATAAAAAATCACCTGCAAAAACAGGTGACCTTTCGTACCGCAGGGGGATATGTAGCTTTCCGCATGAGGCGGGCCTACCGGGCGGATGCGCATTGGGTGCAAAGGCCCCTGCCTGCATCGCCGTTTTCGTAGTCGTCGCGGTAAAAAAGCTTGGCGCAGCTGGAGCAGACAAAATAGGAGCCTACACAGTTCTCACAGACCAGCCCTCCGCCCTGAACGGTGTATTTCGCATCCGGTGCGCCGCAGTCTTTGCATCGGTTCATAGTACATACCTCCCAAATTGTTTTCTTAATTATACTATATTTTGTTACCTATTACTACAAACCTTTTACACAACATTGTTTGCTCATTTTTTAACACATTTACTTTTAATTTCCATTTACGGTAAAAGATTGAGCCTTTCTGCGGCCAAAGTGGCCGAAGCCAGCCCAAGAACGACGCGGGCTGCCGCACGGCAATTGTATTTTGCTTTCGGCGATGTTAAGATAGAACTTAGTAGACATCTTTTAATACAACATCGGAGGTAGCATATGAAGATTATTGCAGCAAAAGACTATGCCGAGATGAGCCGCAGGGCCGCAGCCCTGATTGCCGCGCAGGTCACCCTAAAGCCCAACAGCGTGCTGGGGCTGGCCACCGGCTCGGGCCCGATAGGTACATATCAGCAGCTGATTGAGTGGCATACAACTGAGTATCTGGATTTTTCGCAGATATCTACCGTGAATCTGGACGAGTACTATGGGCTGGAGAAAACCTCTCCCCAGAGCTACGCCCACTTTATGCGGGAGCAGCTTTTTGAACACATCAACATAAAGCTCGAAAACACCCATATCCCCGACGGCACCAACCTTGACCAGCAGGCGGAGTGCGCCCGGTACAGCCAGCTCATCCGCTCGCTGGGCAGGGTGGATTTGCAGCTTCTGGGCATCGGCCACAACGGCCATATCGCCTTTAACGAGCCGGGCGAAAGCTTTGAGCCGGAGGTGCACTGCGTCGGGCTGGCGCAGCAGACCATCGAGGCCAACCAGCGCTTTTTCGACAGCATCGATCAGGTGCCCAAAAAGGCCTACACCATGGGCATCGGCAACATTCTAAAGGCGCGCAAGATTTTGATGCTGGTCAGCGGCGAGGATAAGGCCGACGCCCTCTGCCAAATGGTGACCGGGCCTGTGACCCCCCGTCTGCCCGCCTCTGTTTTGCAGCTGCACGGCGACGTAACGGTGGTAGCCGACCGGGAGGCGCTGGCACTGCTGGAGCGGCAGGCCCCCCATCTGATAACCTCTCACAACTAAAAGCGCCGCGCTCGCGGGCTTGCAGAACAATAAAATCCAACGAGAAAGGCGGGCAAAAACGGAATGATTATTAAGAACGCAAGGATTATCGGCGAGGATTTTGAACTGCAGCAGGGCGACCTGCGCATCGAGGGCGACACCATTGCCGAAATCGGCGGCAATCTGTCCGGAGACGGGGATGAGCTGCTGGACGCCGGCGGAAAGCTGCTGCTGCCCGGCCTTGTGGATATTCACTCCCACGGGTGCGTGGGCTTCGACGGCTGCGACGGCGACCTCGCGGGCTACCAGAAGATGAGCGACTTTTACGCCTCGCGGGGGGTGACCTCCTTTTTGTTCACCACCATGACGCTGCCGACCCGGCAGTTGGAGGAGATTTGCACCCGCATCGGGCAGTTTTGCGACAGCCACAGCCATGGGGCGGTACCCCGGGGCATCTATGTGGAGGGGCCGTTCCTCAACTATGACAAGCGGGGCGCGCAGGCGGGCGAGCATATCATCGCCCCCGACCTGAGCGCGCTGGAGCGCCTCGACCGCCTGAGCGGCGGCCGCGCCAGGGTGGTGGCGGTGGCCCCCGAGCTGGAGGGCGCCATGGAGTTCATCAGCCAAGCCAAGGAGCGGTTTACCGTCACGCTGGCCCACACCGACGCCGACTACGACACCACCGTGGAAGCCGCCCGCAGGGGCGCGTCGCTGGTGACCCATCTTTACAACGCCATGAACCAGCCGATGCACCGGGCACCGGGGGTGCCGGGCGCCGTCTTTGATACCGGTATGTTTGCCGAAATTATCTGCGACGGCCTGCACATACACCCCTCGATGGTGCGCACCGCCTTCAGGGCCGCCGCCCCCCGCCGTATGGTGCTGGTCAGCGACTCGATGCGGGCCGCCGGTATGCCCGACGGCGATTATGAGCTGGGCGGGCAGCCGGTAAAGGTGGAAAAAGGGCGGGCCACCCTTGCAGGCGGTGTTTTGGCAGGCTCGGTGACCAACCTGCTGGATTGCCTGCGCAACATTGTGGATTGGGGCATCCCGCTGCGGCAGGCGGTGGAAGCCGCCAGCCGTAATCCCGCCACCGTCATCGGCCTCGACCACCTGATTGGCAGCATTGCCATCGGCAAGCGGGCAGACCTGCTGCTGGTGGACGATGACTTTGCCCCCCATGCCGTCTTTATCGGTGGCAAGCGATGGACAGGGCCCGCCGGGGCGGCTGTCTGACCTCTAAGGATATATATACTGCAAAAAAGCCATGGAGCGAAATTGCTCCATGGCTTTTATCGTATAGGAAAGCCCTGCGCCCTTTACAGCTTATGGCGGGCCACCAGAAAGTTAAAGCGGCTGCTCAGGTAGTATTCGTTGGCGTAGTTAATCGGCTGGCCCTGCGCGTCGCAGCCCAGCTCGACCGCCATGATGCAGAGGGTGGCGGGGGTTACCCCAAGGTGGCGGGCGATTTCGGCCCCGGCCTCGGTGGGTACCAGCCGGATACTGCTGCTTTGTATCTCGACCCCCATCGCCTGTGTCAGCGAAAGGCCGGCGTGCTCGTAATCCACCCGCCCGGGGATGCGCCCCTTGGCCAGATAATCCACCGTAAAAACAGCGGGCACGCCGTTGACGGTGCGCACCCGTTTGTATTCGATGATGGTTTCGCCGGTTTCAATCTGCAGCTTTTTTGCCACAAGCTCGCTGGCGGGGCGCTCCTCGATGGCCAGCATGGTGGTTTCCAGCCGCACCTCCGGCCCCAATATCTCGGAAAGCCTGCCCACCTTATCCAGCGTGAGGTCTACCCTGCTGGGCTTTTTCAGCAGCACGGTGCCGCTGCCCTGACTGCGGCGGAGATACCCCTCTCTTTCCAGCTCGGCAAGGGCCTGCCGCACCGTCATGCGCGAAACCCCCAGCCGCTCGGCAAGGGCGTTTTCAGACTCCAGCTTATCGCCCGCCTCATAACGGTCGTCGTTTATAAGGTCGGTAATCGCGTTTTTTACCGCAAGATAAAGCGGCGCTTTGTTTTTTGCCATACCTGCTTCCCCCTATAAAGCACTGTGCCCCGGCAGCCCGGCGGCAACGGCCGCCGCCCGCATCTGTCTGTATTTATATACATCTTATTGTAAAAACGCCCCCGGTGCAAGCCCCCGCGCCACATACCTGAAAACCGGCTGCATATACTAGTTTCAGGAGGGATGGTCATGGTGAATAAGCTTAGGCTGAGCGTCGACGGCATCGACGAAACCTGCCGCCAGCGGGTAATTGATTCGATTATGGAGCTCAGCGGCATCGAGTATGTGACAATATCGGAGGACAACGGCGTTATCGAGGTGGGCGGCATGGATATGGACTACCTGCAGGTGACCGACACGGTGGAGGCGCTGGGGTATACCGTGCTGATGAAATAGGGGCGGCCTTTGCCTCCAATCGGGCCGCCTTTTAGGCATCTGTCGGGCCGTTTACAGGGGTGCGCCCAAAAAAACTTTGTCAGTAGTGACCGATAATTTTGCGTATTTTTGTTGACAAATGCTTTTTGTTAAGATATAGTTGTTGCAATAACCTTACAAGGGAGCGGCAACAGCATGAGTCTGTCACTTTCTGCAGTAAAATATTACTTTTACTTTAGCTTGGGCTTTTATTTTAGCGCAGGCTATTTTTACTGCCGAAAAAACAGCATAGTGCCAATTGCCAGCTAAAAATCCTAAGGTGTAATGTAACAGGATGGATACCGCATAACCTGCGACCGGCTGCTTGGTGTATAGCAGCCGGTTTTTTGGCATTTTTTGGAATATTTGCGGCACCCCACCCGACAGGCCCTTTGCGAAAAAGAACTCAGGCATCGGCTCATTCGGCGCTTTGCAACCGGTCTAATCAACTTAGTCAGCTGCACCGCAGCACGGGAGGAAACGAAATGGTAGTACTGCTTAAAAACAACCCCGATCAGAAACAGCTGGATAACCTCATTGTATGGCTGCAGAGCATGGGGATTGAAACCCACCTGAGCCACGGCAGCCACAGCACCATCCTCGGCCTGTTGGGGGATACCTCGGTGGTCGATATCAACCTAATCAGGGCGCTGGATATTGTGGAAAACGTCAAGCGCATTCAGGAGCCCTACAAAAACGCCAACCGCAAGTTTCACCCAGACGACACAGTGGTGGATATACGCGGCATCAAAATAGGCGGCGGCAACTTTCAGATTATCGCCGGGCCCTGCTCGGTAGAATCCCCCGAGCAGATTACATCGGTGGCCAAGAGCGTGCAGGCCTCGGGTGCAAAGCTGCTGCGTGGGGGCGCTTTCAAGCCCCGCACTTCGCCCTATGCCTTTCAGGGACTGCGCGCCGAGGGCATCGAGTTGCTGCTGGAGGCCAAGGCCCAAACCGGCATGCCGATTGTGACCGAGATTATGGACGCCTCTCACCTGCCCCTCTTTGAGCAGGTGGACGTTATTCAGGTTGGCGCCCGCAACATGCAAAATTTCGAGCTGCTCAAGGAGCTGGGCAGCATCGACAAGCCAATACTGCTCAAGCGGGGGCTGGCCAACACCCTCGAGGAGCTGCTGATGAGCGCCGAATACATTCTGGCCGGGGGCAACCGCAACGTCATTCTCTGTGAGCGGGGCATCCGCACCTTTGAAACCTACACCCGCAACACGCTGGATATCTCGGCCATCCCGCTGCTCAAGGAGCTGACCCATTTGCCGGTCATCGTCGACCCCAGCCACGCAACCGGGCTTTCACGGCTGGTGGCTCCCCTTTCGATGGCGGCGGTGGCCGCCGGCGCCGACGGGCTGATTATCGAGGTACACAACAACCCGGCGCGGGCGCTCTGCGACGGCCCCCAATCGCTGACCCCCGAAGCCTTTGACAATCTGGTGGGCTCTATCAACGCGCTGCTGCCCATCACCGGCAGGGCGGTTCTCGAGAAAGGCGGGGTGCAGGCATGATTATCGGAGTCATTGGCCTCGGGCTGATTGGCGGCTCGATTGCGAAATCCATCAAGCTGCACACCGACCACACCGTTTTGGGTTACGACCTTTCACCCACTGTTATCCACAAGGCAAAGCTGGTGGGCGCCATCGACGGCCCCCTGCAGGAGGAGGATATCTCCCGCTGCGATATGATGTTTATAGCCATCTACCCCGGCGACACGGTAGCTTTCGTCCAGCAGAACGCCAACCGCTTTAAGCCCGGCGCCATCATACTGGACGCCTGCGGGGTGAAGCGGCAGGTCTGCCGCCCGCTGCAAAGCCTGATGGAAAACGCAGGCTTCCTCTTTATCGGCGCGCACCCCATGGCGGGGCGGGAGTTTTCGGGCTTTGAGTATTCGCAGGAAAACCTTTTTGCCTCGGCCTCGATGATACTGACCCCCTACGCCGGTACCTCCATCGCGACGGTGGATAATGTAAAAAAGTTCTGCCTGCAAATCGGCTTTGGCAGCGTGGTGGTCACCAGCGACGACGACCACGATCATCTGATTGCCTACACCTCCCAGTTGGCCCATGTGGTATCCAACGCCTATGTGAAGAGCCCCTCTTCGCGCAGGCACAAGGGCTTTTCGGCGGGCAGCTACCGCGACCTGACCCGGGTGGCAAAGCTCAACGAGGAGATGTGGAGCCAGCTCTTCCTTTGCAACAGCGATTATCTGGTGGAGGAGCTGGACGGCCTGATGCAAAACCTTGCCCTCTACCGCAAGGCGCTGGCCGAGGGCGATGCTGAAACGCTGCGCCGGCTGCTGCGTGAGGGCCGTGAAATCAAAGAGCTGGTGGACCAGCCCGAAGCGGAATAAGGACGAGGAGGCGCCCGGATGAAAACCATCAACGTTGCTGCCTCAAGGCAGTATAACATTCATATCGGCCCGGGGCTGCTGGAGCAGTGCGGGGTACTTATACAGCAGATACATCGCCCCTGTACCGCCGTTATCGTCACCGACGACGTGGTGGCTCCCCTGTATGCCCGGCAGGCAGAGGCCTCTTTGCAGGCCGCCGGTTTTACCCCCCGCCGCTTTGCTTTTCCCCACGGCGAGCGCTCGAAAAGCGCGGCCACCCTGCTGCAGCTCTACAGCTTTTTGGCCGAGGCCGGGGTTACCCGCAGCGACCTGATTGTGGCGCTGGGCGGCGGGGTTGTGGGCGATCTGGCGGGCTTTGCCGCCGCCACCTATCTGCGGGGCGTCCGGTTTGTGCAGCTGCCCACCACCCTGCTGGCGGCGGTGGATTCCTCGGTGGGCGGCAAGACCGGCATTGACCTTGAGGCGGGCAAAAACCTGGTGGGGGCCTTTTGGCAGCCCAGCCTTGTGGTCTGTGACACCGACGCCCTGAACACCCTGCCCCCCGATATCTTTGCCGACGGCGCTGCCGAGGTGGTGAAGTACGGGGTAATGACCGACCTTTCCCTCTTTGAGCTGCTGGAAAACGGGCAGCTTCACAAATACCTTGAGGAGATTATCTGCCGCTGTGTGGAGATTAAGCGGGATGTGGTGCAGCGGGACGAGCATGAAACCGGCGAGCGCCAACTGCTGAACCTGGGCCATACCCTTGGCCACGGGGTGGAAAAGCTCAGCGAATATACCATCAGCCACGGGCACGCGGTAGCCATTGGGATGGTTGCCATCGCCCGGGCGGCCGCCGCCTTTGGGCTGTGCGGCCCCGATTGCCCCCAGCGGCTTGCCGATACCCTGACCCGGTACGACCTGCCGGTTGCCTGCCCCTTTGGGGCCGAGGAGCTGATGCAGGCCGCCCTTGCCGATAAGAAGCGGCAGGGCGAGGTCATTACGCTGATTGTGCCCCGGGCGCTGGGGCGAAGCGAGCTGTATCCCCTGCCCGTCAGCCGCCTGAAAAGCTTTATTGAAAAAGGGCTTTAACCGGCGGTGTAAAGGCCACTGCCTTGCCGGAGGCAACCCCCATCCCAAGGAGGTTTTTATGGATATTAGAATAACCCCCGCGGCTCTTGCGGGCAAGGTGGCGGCGGTGCCCTCAAAATCGGCGGCCCACCGGGCGCTGATTGCCGCCGCGCTGGCTGATAAGCCCTGCACCGTCAGGTTGGGGGGCAGCAGCAACGAGGATATTGACGCCACCATCCACTGCCTGCGGGCATTGGGTGCGGGCTTTGAGATAACTGGTGACGACATCCGGGTAACCCCTTTGTGGAGGCGGCTGCCCGAGGCCGCCACGCTGGACTGCGGCGAAAGCGGCTCTACCCTGCGGTTTTTGCTGCCGGTGGCGGCGGCCCTTGGGGTGCGCGCTACCTTTACCGGCCGGGGCAGGCTGCCCGCCCGCCCGCTCTCCCCCCTGTGGGAAGAGATGGCCGCCCACGGCTGCCGGTTTGAGGGGATAGGCGGCATGCCCTTTACCCTGACCGGCAGGCTGACCGCCGGGGTATACACCCTGCCCGGCAACGTCAGCTCACAGTACATCACCGGCCTGCTGCTGGCGCTACCCCTGCTGGAAAGCCCCAGCGAGATACGCCTGACCACCCCGCTGGAATCCGCCGGATACATCGACCTGACCTGCGGCGCTCTCGCCCAGTTCGGCCTGCCGGTGGGCCGCACCCCCGCCGCCTTCACCATCGAGGGGGGCAAAGGGTATCGGGCCCCGGCGCAGGTGGCTGTTGAGGGCGATTGGTCGGGCGCCGCCTTCTGGCTGGTGGCCGGAGCGCTGGGCGCGGGGGTGACCTGCACCGGCCTTGACCCCGCCTCGGGGCAGGGCGACAGGGCGGCGGCAGATATCCTTGGGCAGATGGGGGCGACCGTTCAAAGCCTCGGGGACGGCGTGGCCGTCAGCGGCGGACGGCTGCGGGCGGTCACCATCGACGCGGGGCCTATCCCCGACCTGATACCGGTGCTGGCGGCAGCCGCCGCGCTGGCCGAGGGCACCACTCACATCATCAACGCCGCACGGCTGCGCATTAAGGAAAGCGACCGCCTTGCCGCCGTGGCCGATGGCCTTACGCGTTTGGGAGCGGATGTGACCCAACTGCCCGACGGGCTGATTATCAACGGCAAGCCCAGCCTTGCGGGCGGGCAGGTGCAGGGCTACAACGACCACCGCATTGTGATGGCCATGGCGATTGCCGCCATCGGCTGTCAGCAGCCGGTGACCATCACCGGCGCCGAGGCGGTGGCAAAATCTTACCCCCGCTTTTTTGAAGATTATCAGCATTTGGGAGGTGCCGCAAATGTCCTCTAGCATTGGGCAGCAGGTTCGGGTTACTCTTTTTGGGCAGTCACATTCCGAGGGTATCGGGGTGGTCATCGACGGCCTGCCCCCCGGCGAAGCCATCGACCTTGCGCAGGTGCAGGCCTTTATGCTGCGCCGCGCACCCGGCCGCAACCGCCACTCCACCCCCCGGCGTGAGGGGGATGCCCCCCGCATTCTCTCGGGGCTGGTGGAGGGTAAAACCTGCGGCGCTCCGCTGTGCTGCATCATCGAAAACACCGACACCCGCTCGCAGGATTACGACCAGCTGCGCAGCCTGCCCCGGCCCGGCCATGCCGATTACACCGCCTACCTGAAGTACGGCGGGCACAGCGATGTGCGGGGCGGGGGGCATTTCTCGGCCCGGCTCACCGCGCCCCTCTGCTTTGCGGGGGCGGTTTGCCTGCAAATTCTGGAGCGCCGGGGCATCGCGGTGGGGGCGCATATCGCCGCCATCCACCACATTGCCGATACCCCCTTTGACCCGGTGGCGGTTACCTCCACCCAACTGGCCGGGGTGATTGGCAAGGAGTTCCCGGTGCTTTCGGACGAAGCGGGCGAGCGGATGCGGACCGCCATCGAGGAGGCCCGGCTGGCACAAAACTCGCTGGGCGGGGTGGTGGAATGCGTTGCCGTCGGCCTGCCCGCCGGGCTGGGCGAGCCCATCTTTGACGGGCTGGAAAGCCGCCTCTCGGCCGCAATCTTTGGCATACCCGCTGTCAAGGGTGTGGAGTTTGGCGCGGGCTTTGGGGCCGCGGCCCTCACCGGCGCCGAAAACAACGACCCCTTTTACCCCACCGGCGACGGCGGCGTAAAGACCCGCACCAACCACCACGGCGGGATATTGGGGGGCATCTCCACCGGGATGCCGCTGGTGCTGCGTGCAGCCTTTAAGCCCACACCCTCTATCAGCCGCCCCCAACAGACGGTGAACCTGCACAGCGGCGGTGAGGATACGCTGGTGATACATGGCCGCCACGACCCCTGTGTGGTACCCCGCGCGGTGCCCTGCGTAGAGGCCGCGGTGGCGGTAACCCTGCTGGATATACTGCTTTGGGCAGGACGGCTGTAACCTCTTGCACCCGCTTTGTATATTTATATTTTATCAGTAAAGGATGGAACCAATGGATTTAGATGCACTGAGAGGCCGCATTGACGGCATTGACGACCAGCTTTTGAAGCTGTTTCAGGAAAGAATGGGGCTGGCAGCCGAGGTTGCCGACTTCAAAAAGCAGAGCGGCCTGCCGGTGCTGAATACCGGGCGGGAGCGCGAGATTTTGAGCCGGATGACAAGCCAGTCGGGCGAGGAGCTGGAGCGGTATACGCGGGTGTTGTTTTCCACCCTCTTTGACCTGAGCCGCGCCCATCAGGTACAGAAAATCGGCGGGCATTCCCCAGTGATGGATGCCATTGAGGCCGCCAAGGCGGAAAACCTCCAGCAGTTCCCCTCCAAGGCGGTGGTGGCCTGTCAGGGGGTTGAGGGAGCCTACTCCCAACTGGCCTGCGACAAGCTGTTCCGGTCGGCCAACATCATGTATTTCCGCACCTTTGACGGGGTGTTTGGCGCGGTGCAGCAGGGGCTTTGCCAGTACGGCATCCTGCCCATCGAGAACAGCTCGGCCGGCTCGGTGACACAGGTATACGACCTGATGAAGCGGTATAAGTTCCACATTGCGCGCTCGCTGCGGCTGCGCATCGACCACTGCCTGCTGGCAAAGCCGGGGGTCAGGCTGGAGGATGTGACCGAGATTGTTTCTCACGAGCAGGCGCTGAGCCAGTGCGCGCAGTTCATCAAGGAGCACCCCAAGCTGAAAATCACCGTCTGTGAGAACACGGCGGCGGCGGCAAAGGAGGTCGCTCAGTCTGACCGCAGGGATATTGCGGCCATCTCCTCCAAAAACTGCGCGGGGCTTTACGGGCTGATCGCCCTTGCCCAGAGCGTGCAGGATAACGACAGCAACTACACCCGCTTTATCTGCATCTCGAAAAACTTTGAGCTTTACCCCGGGGCGGATAAAATCAGCCTGATGCTCTCCACCGCCCACAGCCCCGGCTCCCTTTACCGGCTCATCACCAAGTTTGCGGCGCTGCAGCTGAACCTGAGCAAGCTGGAATCCCGGCCGATACCCGGCACCGACTTTGAGTTTATGTTCTACTTTGACATCGACGCATGGGTGGGCGACCCGCTGGTGGCCCAGCTGCTCTGCGAGCTGGAAAGCACGCTGGACCAGTTTGTCTTTTTGGGCAACTACAGCGAGGTTATCTAGGGCGTTTCTGAAAATGGAAAACCGAGAGGCAATTCGCTGAAAACAGGTGGTTGCAAGGCAAAAAGCACAGGAATACTTCATGTATTCCGAGCATTTTTAACGCGGCAAACGCTGCTTTCAGTAGAATCCCCCAAGAATTTGGAGTTTTCAGAAAGCCCCTAGGGGGTGTTCCGGGAACGCTAAACCGGAGGGACAGATGGGAACTTCATCCCGCCTGTAAGACATCCGCATGTTCCACAGAGCATACAAGCACCGGGGGATGTGGCAGGCTTTGGCCCTTCATCCGGAGCCGCTGTTTTCGGCATATCTGCCAAGGCGTCGCACCCAAAACAGTTGCTGTTGCCCTGTCTGGCAGCGTTATAGCCATTGACAACCCGGCCCGATTGTGCTTTAATAATCTAAACCGATGACACGGAGATAAAACCGCGCGGCGCACTTACAGAGAGCCGGGGCAGCTGAGAGCCCGGCAGAAAGCGAAGCGGATAAATGGACCGTGGAGGGCGTGGTGAACAGGGGCTTGGCCCCCCAGTATCCTTCGACGTGTGCTCACGTTACAGAGCGAGGGGTGTGTTGGCATCCTTCACGAGGCGGCCGCTTTTGAAAGCGGCAAGCAAGGTGGTACCGCAGGCAAGCGCCTGTCCTTGTAATGAGGGCAGGCGCTTTTTGTTTTGTCCTATCTAAGCAGGGTGCAGGCGTCGGTCACGTCCGGTATCCGCTGTATGCAGGCGAACTCGTTTTGGGGAGGTTTTGTAAGATGACATTATTGGCATTTCAAGGGGCGGTGGAGCTTGGGCTGGTCTATTCGCTGGTGGCGCTGGGGCTGTTTGTGTCCTTCAGGGTGCTGGGGGTAGCCGACCTGACGGTGGACGGCAGCTTCACGCTGGGCGCTGCGGTAACGGCGGTGTATGCTGCCAATGGGCAGCCGTTGACCGGCATGGCGCTGGCGCTGCTGGCCGGGGCAGGGGCAGGCTTTATCACCGCCCAGCTGCAAACCCGCTGCGGGGTGCAGCCGATACTCTCGGGCATCGTCACCATGACCGCACTCTACTCCATCAACATCCGGGTGATGGGGGGCCGGTCAAATATTCCGCTGCTGGGCAAGACCACCCTCTTTACCTATTTTGAGCAGTGGGCAGGCCCCGAGCTTTACCGGCTGGCGGCGCTGCTGCTCTGTGTAGCAGTGGTGGCGCTGGTACTCATCCTCTTTTTGGCCACGCCGCTGGGGCTTTCGGTGCGGGCTACCGGCGACAATCCGGATATGGTCAGCTCCTCCTCTATCAACCCCGCTTTTACCAAGACGGTGGGGCTGTGCATCGCCAACGCCACGGTGGCCCTTTCGGGCTCGCTGCTGGCCCAGTACCAGCAATCCACCGATATCAGCATGGGCATCGGCACGGTGGTCATCGGCCTTGCGTCGCTTATTATCGGCGAGGTGCTGCTGGGGCAGCGGTCTATCCCGCTGCATGTGGCGGCGGTGGTGGCCGGGGCGGCCATCTACCGTATCATCATCGCCTTTGCGCTGCGGGCGGCCATATCCCCCTCCGACCTCAAGCTGGTTTCGGCGCTGATTGTGGCGGCGGCAATCTCTTACCCTGCGGTGCGGGAGCGCATCGCTTTCCACCGTTTGAGAAAGGCAGGTGAGCAGGATGCTGACCGTTAAAGGCCTGAGCAAAACCTTTAACCCCGGCTCGGTGAACCAGCGTCTGGCGCTGGAGAACGTAAGCCTGCATCTGGATAAAGGCGAGTTTGTCACCATCATCGGGGGCAACGGGGCGGGTAAATCCACCCTCTTTGGGGCGATTGGCGGCTCCTTCTTCCCCGACCGCGGGCGGGTGGTGCTGGATGGGGAGGACATTACCTTCCGGCCGGAGCACAAGCGCTCGGCCGGTATCGGCAGGCTGTTTCAAGACCCGCTGCGGGGCACCGCGCCTACCATGACCATCGAGGAAAACCTCGCCCTCGCCTACCTGCGCAGCTCGCGCCAGACCATGCGGCTGGCCGCTGTCGGCAGCAAGGAGCGCGCCTACTTCAAAGAACGGCTGGCCCTTTTGGATATGGGGCTGGAGGACCGCCTCAAGGCCAAGGTGGGGCTGCTTTCGGGCGGGCAGCGGCAGGCGCTGACCCTGCTGATGGCCACCCTCGTGACCCCCAAGCTGCTGCTGCTGGATGAGCACACCGCCGCCCTCGACCCCGCCACCGCCGAGAAGGTGCTGGCCCTCACCCGCAGGATTGTGGCGCAGGAGGGCATTACCTGCCTGATGATTACCCACAACATCGGCTCGGCGCTGGAGCTGGGCAGCCGCACCATTATGATGGATAACGGGCGGATTGTCCTGGATCTTTCGGGGCAGCAGCGCAAGGATATGACGGTGCCCGCCCTGCTGACCCTCTTTAAGCAGCAGAGCAACAAGGATTTTGACAACGACCGGATGCTGCTGGGCTGACCTTTCAACAGGCGGATACCCGCGCGGGGGAAAACCCGCTCCTATAGCCCGAGGGGTATCGGCAGGCAGGCCCGCACATCTGGTGCAAAGCCATAAAAACGACCGGGCCTCCGCTGCACAGGAAACAGCGGAGGCCCGGTCGTGTCAATGGAGTAAAAAGAGGATAAGCTATGAAAATAGCCTTGGCTAAGAGGCAACGGCGGCCGCCAGCCGCTCTTGCCCCTTAGACAAAACCCCCACCGCCGTGGCGGCGGGAACTTTGCCGGTTAAAAATATTCTATACTCTCTTTCAGAAAGGGTACAGCAAATGAGGCTTTGCGCCGGGCGTCTTCCCGGTGGGGCTGCGTACTAAAAACCCGGTTATCTCTGGACGCGGCCGCTGCCGTCGCCCCCGGCCAGCTTGCGCACCTCATCGATGCTAACCTGGTTAAAGTCGCCCTCCACGGTGTGCTTGAGGCAGCTTGCCGCCACCGCAAACTCCAGCGCCTCTTTGGGCCCTGCGCCGGTGAGGAAGGAATAGATGAGGCCCGCGCCGAAGGAGTCGCCGCCGCCCACGCGGTCTACAATATGAATGAGGTAGTTTTTAGAGAAGTAGTAGTCGCTGCCGTCATAGAGCATGGCGGCCCAGTTGTTGTCGTTGGCCGAGATGGAACCACGCAGGGTGATGGCTACCTTTTTAAAGCCAAAACGGTCGGCCAGCTTTTTGGCAACCGATTTGTAGCCCTCGTGAGAAAGCTTGCCGGTGGTGAGGTCGGTGTCGTCGGCCTTAATGCCGAATACGTCGCTGGCGTCCTCCTCGTTGGCGATGCAGACGTCCACATACTCCATCAGCCCCGCCATCACCTGCCCGGCCCTTTCACGGCTCCAGAGGTTTTTGCGGTAGTTCAGGTCGCAGCTGACGGTGATGTTTTTGGCCTTGGCGGCCTTGCAGGCCTCGAGGCAGATTTCGGCAACGTTATCGCCCAGGGCGGGGGTGATGCCGGTGAAATGGAACCACTCCACATCCTCGAAGATTTTGTTCCAGTCAAAATCGGCGGTGGTGGCCTTAGCGATGGCGGCCCCGGCGCGGTCATAGATGACCTTGGAGGGACGCTGGCTGGCGCCTTTTTCGAGGAAATAGATGCCCACGCGCTCGCCGCCGCGGGTGATATAGCTGGTATCCACCCCAAACTGGCGCAGCGAGTTGACCGCAGCCTGCCCGATGTCGTGCTTGGGCAGCTTGGTGACATAGCGTACATCCAGCCCATAGTTGGCCAAAGAAACGGCAACGTTGGCTTCGCCGCCGCCATAGGTGGCGCCAAAGCTTTGTGCCTGTACAAAACGGTAGTAGCCCTCGGGGGCCAGGCGAAGCATAATTTCGCCGAATGTTACAACCTTACCCACAGATAAGTCCTCCCTTTCGTAAACCTGCAATCTTACTTCTTTTTTTGCAGAAGATGAACCGCAAAGCCGGCTACCTCGTGCTTAAAGTAGATGGCAACCATGTTGCCCTTTTCATCCCGCTTGACGGTGCTTTCATCCAGCTCGAAGCCCTGAGCAGTCATATAATCCATCGCTCTTTGGATGTAGTTGGTAGCGATGGCGATGTGGCCGTTTTTGCCCAAAAAGGGCCCCTTCATCACCTCTACCGCCGTGCCTGCAAAGACCGAGCTGCTGCCCTCCTTGGTGGGGAAGCCGAACATCTTGGAGAACATTAGGGCGGTTTGGCGGGCTTCCTCCTCGTTGGCGGCGTTGATGCCCACATGGCCCAGCTCGAAGCCCAGCATGGCCTCGATGGCCTGACGGGTCAGAGCGGTGATTTTATCAAACTCACCGGCTGCAATCAGGTCCTCTTTCACCATCCAGCTGCCGCCGCAGGCGATAATTTTATTGAACGAGAGGTAGTCGTTGAGATTTTTGGCGTCGATGCCGCCGGTGGGCATAAACTTCAGGTTGGGAAAAGGGGCCGACATGGCTTTGATGGCCTTTATGCCGCCGTTGGCCTCGGCCGGGAAGAACTTGACCACGTCAAGGCCCAGCTCGAGCGCCTGTTCGATATCCGAAGGGTTGGCGCAGCCGGGGGTGATGGGTACTCCTTTTTCCAAGCAATACTTGACCACCCTGGGGTTGAGGCCGGGGCTGACGATAAACTTTGCACCGGCGGCCACCGCCTTATCCACCTGCTCGGTGGTGAGCACCGTGCCCGCGCCCACCAGCATATCGGGCAGCGCTGCTGTGATGCGGCGAATCGATTCTTCGGCCTGAGCGGTGCGGAAGGTGATTTCTGCGCAGGGCAGGCCTCCGTCGCACAGGGCCTTTGCCAGCGGCACGGCCTTTTCTACGTCGTCAATCTTGATGACCGGGACGATGCCCATTGCCGACACCTGTTTTAATACCTGATTCATTGCGTTTCCTCCTCCATTTGAGTTTCGCATTATGAAACTTCGTATCGAAATATGAAATACAGCTATATTTTAACCTGTTTTCACGATAATTGCAAGGGGGTTTTCTCTTGTTTTTTGCAGGTAGAATTGCTACTATTATCTGTAGAATCCCCGGATAAATGGTAGCCTGCCGAAAAAACACCGGCTGCCGGGGAAGGTGGGGGCCAGCCTCCGCCTTGGGAAGCCGGCGGGCCGGATAAGCCGCCTGGGGCGTTTCTTAAAACGGAAAACCGCCGGGGAATTCGCTGAAAACAAGCAGCTGCAAGGCCAAAAGCGCAGGAATACTTGATGTATTCCGAGCATTTTGAACGCGGCAGATGCTGGTTTCAGTAGAATTTATCAAGAATTTGGAGTTTTAAGAAAGCCTCTAAAATAAAGTTGCCCTTTACCAGCGCCAACCGGGGCGCGAAGCGGGGGCATAAGGAGTAGTCATGGAAAAAAACGCGGTACAATCGGTGGAGCGCACCTTTATTATACTGGAAACCCTCTCGAAAACCCCGGCAGGGCTGCCGCTCATCGAGCTAAGCCAGGCGGTGGGGCTGCATAAGAGCACCGTGCACCGGCTGCTGGCCTCCCTTTCGGCGCTGGGGTATGTCACCCGCGACACCGAAACCGGCAACTACAAGCTGACCCTACGCTTTTTTGTGCTGGGCAGCAGGATTGTGAACGACATGGATGTGCTGACGCTGGCGCGCCCCCATCTGGACAGGCTCAGCCAGCTCATTCAGGAGGCGGTGCATCTGGTGGTGCGGGATGGCACCGATATTGTCTATATCTATAAGGTGGACAGCAACAACAATACCATCCGGCTTTCTTCCCGGGTGGGGCTGCGCAGCCCCATGTACTGCACCGCCGTGGGCAAAAGCATTCTGGCCACCATGAGCCTCCGTGAGGTGAAGCGGGTGTGGGAAAACAGCGAGATTACCCCCCTGACTCCCCATACCATTGTGGAGCTCCCTGGGCTGCTGGAGCAGCTGGAGCTGGTGCGCCGGCAGGGCTACGCCATGGATAACGAGGAAAACGAGCTGGGGGTGAGGTGCGTCGGCGCGCCGCTACTGGGCTTTGACGGCAAGGCGATGGGCGCGGTGAGTATTTCGGCCCCGCTGGCCCGCATGGATGACGAGCGGGTGGCCCAGCTTGTGGTGCATCTGCTGGAAACCAAGCGGCTGATTTCGGAGCAGGCGGGTTATCTGAAGGGGTAAGCCTGCCGATTTTAACAGCCTCTTCACAGTTTTGCCATTTTTGAGTGCTATAATAACCCTGCTGCAAACAGCAGCGCCGGTTGCGGGGCTGTTTTCAGGGAACGCCCCGCCAAGCCTGCCGGCAAAAATGCCTGTGGGCTT
Organism: Bacillota bacterium; assembly: GCA_023396215.1. GTDB lineage: Bacteria > Bacillota > Clostridia > Oscillospirales > Ruminococcaceae > Heteroruminococcus. Next base: position 20,538 of record JAEWWW010000028.1, read on the forward strand.
TGTTCTTTGGTACCGGCGGGCTTTCTTGATTTATATTCGGTACTGCTGTATAATAACCTCACCTATTATTGAAACCTTCGCTTTTGGACGGGCGTTGCGGTTATTATACACTTATCCTGACGCCCGCCATACGGCGATGGCGGATGATACCATGCCGCTTCGCGGCTACGGTATCATGGTTATGAGCTAAAGCATTGACCTTCTTGTACTTTCTGTCTGGGACGACCCAAACTGTAAGCAGCTTTTGCTTGCGGCAGCCAGGCGGAGTTTAACCTTTTTCCCAAAGGGAGTGATTGCATTGGCAACCGACAAGGGCGGAAGACCATCTGCCGGTGACGAAAAAGCCGCCTCCTCGGGATGGTGGAAAGCCCTGCGGCCAACCACCCGAAAGCGCAAGGCGAAAAAAACGTCAGTCAAAGCCGTTTCTAAGATGAAACCGGGGGTTAAGACCGCCCGCAAAGATACTGCCGTTAAGGCTGCCCCCCCCCACGGCGGCAACCCGCAGCCAGCCAAAAAGAAGGCCAGCCCATGGGCAGGCTTTTTCAAGCTTTTTTCGGCACAACCGCCCCATGATGAAGCCCCGCAATACGGGCCGGGCGAGCGGCTTTACCGCTGCCTTTACTACACCGGCATTCAGGTGCTGCGGATGTTTTTGCGCTACCGACGCCGGGCCAAGACGCTGCACAAGGGTTTCTCCGCCCATTTGGCCTATCTCAGGGCTTCGTACAAGCTGAAACTGCAGCGCTATTTTGCCGAGCTTGGGCGCTCGTTTTACGCCCCTTATCTGGATGTAAAGCGCCAGTACAAAAGCTTTGCCCACCGCATATCGCTTGCCCGCCGGGTCAGCCTGTGGCACGCCGTGAAGGTGGTGTTTCTCTCCATCGGCAGGCTGCTGAAAAGCGGACGGCGGGTGCTGGGCATCTTTTTTAATTATATCGCCCCTGTGGTGGGCCTGCTGATACTCTTTAACACCATCGGCTATGTGCAAACGCTGAACTTTGCATTGGCGGTGGAGTACAACGGCGACCACATCGGTTATATCAAAAACGAGTCGGTTTTTTTCAGCGCGCAGGAAAACATGATGGAGCGTATTATCAACGAGGAATATGTCCGGCCGGATAATACCATCCCCCGTTTCAGCCTTGCGGTTGTGGACGAAGACCAGCTGACCGACGTGGACACACTGGCCAACCGGCTGATCAGTGCCTCGGGTAACGTGCTGGAAACCGCCGAGGGCATCTATATCGGCGACAAGTTTATGGGCGCCACCACCAACGGCGACTATCTGCTGCTTTATCTGGATTCGGTGCTGGACCAGTACCGCACCGGCGCATCCAACGAGACAATCACCTTTATACAAAAGGTGCAGGTAAAAAAAGGGCTGTACCCCGTTACCTCGATTTCAAACATGGTGGATATCCTGAACAATATTAACGGCGACAGCGATATGAGCAAGATATACACCGTAAAGCCGGGGGATACCCCCACCGGCATTGCCTCCGACAACGGGGTGACCTACGCGTCGCTCAAGGCGCTGAACCCGGATATCGAAAAATCGCTGATGCCGGGGCAGCAGGTGCTTATCTCCAAGTCTTCGCCCAACCTGGGCGTGAAGCTGACCCGCACCGAAACCTACGACGAGGATGTGCCCTTCGGCACCGAGAGTACCCCCGACAACCGCTATTACGAGGGCTACACCGCCGTTACCAAGGCGGGGGTCAAGGGCGTGCAGGAGGTTGTGGCCGACGTCACCTATATCGACGGGGTGGAGGTTGAGCGCAACATCCTGAGCACCAAGCTGGTGAAGGAGCCGATTCCCCAAAAGGTTATTGTGGGTACCCAAAGGCCGCTGATTACCCTGCCCGGCGGCGGCGGCAACCCGAACGGCTTCCTCTGGCCGGTGGACGGCGGCTATGTCAGCGCCGGTATTTACAGCTACCGCGGACATACCGGCATGGATATTGCCACCCGAGGGGTCATCGGCGTACCGGTGAGAGCCTCAAAGGCCGGCCGCGTGGTTATTTCGAGATACTACGGCGCTTATGGCAACCATGTGATGATTAACCATGGCGACGGCGTGCAGACGCTGTATGCCCATATGAACTCCCGCTCTGTGGCGGTGGGCCAGTATGTGGAGCAGGGCCAGTTGATCGGCACCGTGGGCCGTACCGGCAATGTGGTGGGCGCCACCGGCGTGCATCTCCATTTTGAGGTCAGAGTGGGCGGACGGTATATGGACCCCTCCAAGTATGTGGGCACCTACTACCCCGGCAGATAAACCCCTGCGGCTGATGGCGGCGGGCAAGTTGACAAAAACACAATCAGGCGGCGAAAAAACGTGCAAGACGAGACGGCAAACACAGCAAATGAGGGAGCATATTAATATATGTGACCGATATTTGCAAGTGTAGCCAACAAAGTAAGTAAAATGTCCTAAGGCATTTTACGTTTGCACGATTTTTTCGGCAGCATAAAAGCACCGGATTTTCATCCGGTGCTTTTTTTGCGTCTGCGGCCCATGGCCCTCAGCATAGTGCAAAGTGGCAGGAGTTACTCATGACCAGCAAAAAAGTCCTCATAATTCATCTGCAGCACTTCTTTAACCGCCTTTAGCTCCTCCACAGAGATATGCCGAATGCCCGCTTCAATCTTTGCAAGCGTACCACGCGATATGTCGCAACCGATAACCTGTAGCTTCGCTACAAGCTGCTCTTGGGTAAAATTGCATTTATTTCTGGCTCTTCGTATATTCCCGCCTATCGTCTTGTCGGATTTTATGCTCTGTGCCATATGGCCACCCGCCCTTAAGTTCCAATTGTGGAGCAAATCCAACTTGATTATACAAACAGTTTGTGTTATAATCGCTCCAATAATGGAGCAAGGCGGTGCTTATATGCCGGACTATAAAGAAATGTATCTCACCTTATTTCGGTCTATAACACAGGCCATCGCTTTGCTGCAGGAAGCACAAAGGCAGACCGAAGAGATGTATATATCGGCGGAAGCCCCGGATATTCGGGTTATCCATACCCTCAAGCAAAACACAAACACGCCCCCTCATGATGAATAAAGGAAGGGAGCCGATATCGGCTCCCTTCCTCTATTGTTGTATATGGGGCGTTTCCCCGTCTGTGCCCTGCTTAAGCAGCGGCGGCTACCACCGTTTCGATGGCTCGGGCCCGTTCCATCTTGGCCCTGATATCATCCTTATACCACTGGGGCAGCTCCTCTACAATCTCGGAGGGAAGCTGGTCCATGTGAATAAACCGGCTGATGCCCTCGCGGTTGTCGGGACCGTAAAAGATGAGCGTAATCAGCCCCTGCTGGTTGTTATCCGGGATATATGCCTGTACAAAGGAGAGCTCGGTCAGGCGCCGTATCATGGCGGGGTCGTCGCTGGTAAAGTCGGGGCTCCCGAAGAGCTTGCTGTCGTACTCCTCCTCATAGGCGGTTTCTTTTATGGCTATGGGCAGATATTCCTCCAGCGCGGGCTTTAAAATGGAAGAGGATCTGTCATAAGAATACACGCTGGTGGTAATGCCCACGCTGGTCAGGGTGGAAAGGTCTTCGGTCATGAGCTCACCAAACCCCATTTCGCGGATAAGCGCTACGGTACGGCGGTAGTCCTCGGTAATGATGATATGTCCGCCGATAAAGAGGTCTTTATCGGTGCCTTCCTCAAAGGGGTTTATCTTGGAGTTGAGCTTTACATAGCCCAGCACCTTGGCGCTGCCGTTCATGACACGCCCGATGTCTTCTTCCAGCATGTCGTTGGCCATGGCCTCCAGCAGACGTTCAATCTGGCCCACGTTGCTGATTTCACCGCTGTTTTTCAGCCCAAAGCTGTCGGTGATGAGAATGCTCTTATAATCCGCTGCGGTGGTGTTAAAGATGGGGTGGGTCTGGCGCTTAAACTCCTCGGTGCCCTCCAGCTCGGCCAGAATGCGCCGCACAGAGTTGGGAATCTCCTCCCCCTGATATCTGCGGATTAAGGTTTTGCCGCCCTTGAGGGTGTAAGAGATGGTATAGCTGTTGTAATAATAGCCGTTTTGATCATCCTCTTGCTCAGGGGCCGTGTTATAGTCCAGAACGCCTTTGTGGTAATCCCGAATCATCGAGATGGCCTCGGAGGTGGTGAGTGTTACGTCGTCATAGCGTTCGTAGTTGTAATAGGGTGAGGACATCTGCTGGTCGCCCTCCCACCAGAACTGCTCGCGCATGGTCTGGGTGGAGCCCTTTATCCGCTGGATATCGCCATACCGGCCGCGGTAGTTGATGCTTACGCTTTCTATCGAGGAGAGCTCCGGCAGCTTGTTTACATAGCCGAAGCCGCTGCCCACCGCCGCGAAGGCAAAGATGCCCACCAGCGCCACCGGAACCAGACCGGGCAGCAGGCTTTTGGAAAGCCCCTTGAAGCCGCGCAGCAGGATAACCTCGGACAGCACATAGACCAGCGCCGCGCCCAAGACGCTCCACACCGCGAAGTAGATGCGGCTGCTTTGCTCAAAGATGGTGTAGAACATCAGGCCGATGAGCAGACCGCCCAGATAGACGAAAATCAGCTTGCCCAACTGGGCGATAGGGCTGGAGGAAACGTTGCGCTCGGCAAGCTCACTTTTGCGCTTGCGGTAGATGAGCATCGCCGCGGCAAACAGCAGCAGGGCAAGCCCCAGCCAGACAATCAGCGCGATGTTGGTGTTGCGCAGAAACCGGCTGGACATATCGCCGTTATCCACCGAAGCCACATATCGCCAGATGACCAGCGTCACCGGGGAGTAGAGCAGCAGGTTTTCCAGCTCGATGTTGCTGATGCTGAAGCCCAGCATAAATTGGTCGAGTATCATCAGGCCCAGCAGGATAACCGCCGCCGGGGCCAAAAGCAGCTCGCCGGAAAAGACAAAGTTATCAAAGGAGCTGCCCACCTGCACCGCTACAAAGGCGATGACCGCCAAGATCGCCAGCACGATAATCGCCCAGATGCCAAGGTCGGTAATCAGCGGGGTGATGGCAAAGGTGTAGGGGGTGGAGGCCGCTTTGAAGGCGACGGCCAGCACCGTGGCAATGTAGTTAAACAGGGCGGGCAGCATGATGGTGCAAAAGCTGACGATGAAATTGGCCGACATCAGGCTGTCGCGGGTTACCGGCAGGCTGTGGTAGACGTCCACCGCCCGCTTGGATTGCAGGTAGGAAAGCTGAGAGATGCCCACCACCACAGGGGTTATCAGCATAATCATGGTGAAAAACACCAAAGATACCGGCGTGTGGCCGCCATAGGTGTGGGCCAGCGCGTCGGGGTAAACCCCCGCGGCTGTGAGCGCGTAGTCTATGCCTCTGTCAAACCGGGGCGAAAAGGTGGTCAGAATATACTGAAGCGGAAAAAACACAAACCCCAGTATGGTCAGATAAATCATTGCCCCCAGATTGCGCTTCATCAGGTTTTTGCAGAGGGATGCAAAATTGGTTTTGTTAGAAAATAATGTTGTTGAAGTCATATCCTACTCCCTCCATTTCACCGATGAATACTTCCTCCAGCGTGAGCGGCACCGCCTCGACAAAGACGGGGTCGTAGCTTTTCAGCACCGAGAGGGTTTCTTCTGCAGGGCCGCGCACCAGCAAGCTGACGATGCTGCCCTGACGCTTATTTTGCATGATGTTCAGGCCGGTTGCCTGCCAATCCGGCTCCTGGGTAAAGACAGCCTGCACCTTGCACAGCCCCAGCTTGAGGTCATCCAGCTCCCGCTCAAAGAGAATGCGCCCCTTATGCAGCAGTCCCACATGGTCGCAAAGGTCCTCCAGCTCCCTCAGGTTGTGGCTGGTAACCATCACCGTCATGCCGCGGTCGGCAATCTCGTCGGCCACCAGCTTTTTGACCAGCAAGCGGATGACCGGGTCGAGCCCGTCGAAGGCTTCGTCCAGCAGCAGGTAATCGGGCATGCAGCAAAGGGCCAGCATGATGGCCGCCTGCCGCTTCATCCCTTTTGAAAAGGTGTTGATGCGCTTGGTGCAATCGATGGGGAAAACCTTTTTGAGACGTTCATATTTTTCTTCGTTGAAGCGGGAATAAACGCTTTTATAAAAGGCCGCCATCTCGTTGACGGTGGATTTTGCCAGAAAGTAAAGGTCGTCTGAAAGAAAGAAGATGCGGTTTTTCAAGGTGATATTCTCAAAAACATTTTGGCCCTCTATCTCGATGCTGCCGCCGTCGGGATAATAGACGCCGGCAATCAGCCGCAGCAGGGTGGATTTGCCCGAGCCGTTTGACCCCACCAGCCCGTAGATGGAGCCGGGAGCGATTTCGGTTTGGAGGCTATCCAGCGCGGTGAAGCCCTCAAAGGTTTTTGTCAGATGCTGCGCTTTAATCATGATGTTCCCCCCTATTATCGCCCTGGTCTTCGTATACCTCTTGCACCAGGCTGTTAATCTCGTCCCGGGCAATGCCTGCTATTTTGGCATCCCCCACTGTTTTGCGCAGGGCTGTGAAGCACTCCTGCCTTTTTTGCTCGCCTGCGGCTTCGGGCGCCGCGATAAAGTTGCCCCTGCCCGACGCCGAATAGATAATCCCCCGGCCTTCCAGATCCTGATACGCCTTTTGGATGGTGTTGGGGTTGATGCCCAGTTCCCGGGCCATGCTGCGCACCGACGGCAACTGGTCGTGCTCTTTGAGCTCCCCTATCAAAATCAGCTCGATGACCCTGTGTTCAATCTGCTGATAGATGGGTGTTCTGCTCTGCCAATCTATTTTAAACAACGCGCCTCCTCCTTTCCGCACATGCAATCTATCCGTATTAGTTCACGTAGTACGCTTTAACAATAGCACGCGAATCGCGCCTTGTCAACGCTTCCTGCAAAAATAGTTCAGTAAAAAAACAATAAGGGACTGCCACAGGCAATATTGCGGGTATCGCCCATCGCAGATGCAACAAAATCCCATTTTTTGAGCACTTATTATTACAGCCTGCTGCTTCGGGCTGCCCGGCGCCTCCGGTTCCAAAGGGCGGATATCCAGAAAATGGCCGCCTTGTTATGTTACAATTTTGTTATAAACATTGACTAATTTATACCTTTGGTCTATCATTAGGGTTAGTTTGGCGGGGGTATTTATACCCAGTAATTTACTTTTTCACATTATTATTCAGCCCTTTTGGTGGTTTATATATTGGAGGCATTATGCGCAAAACAAAGATTATCTGTACTTTGGGCCCTTCTACCGCAGCGGAGGAAACGCTGCGCGAGATGATACTCGCCGGTATGAATGTGGCTCGTTTCAATTTCTCTCACGGCAGCCATGAGGAGCATCTGGAACGCTTCAAGATTCTGGACAAGCTGCGCCGTGAAATGGGGCTGCCCATCGCCGCTCTCTTGGATACCAAGGGCCCCGAGGTACGTCTGGGCCAATTTGAAGGCGGCATGGCGATGCTGGTTAAGGGTTCGTTTTTCCGCCTGACCTGCGAAGAGGTACTGGGGGATAACAGCCGCGTTTCTATTACCTATAAGGATTTGATTCATGATATCGCCGTCGGCACCCGCATCCTGTTGGACGATGGCCTGATTGAGCTGAAGGTGACCCAGATTGACAACCTCGACATTGTGTGTCAGGTAATCAACGGGGGTATCATCTCGGACCGAAAAGGGGTTAACATCCCGGGGGTTCGGCTTTCGATGCCTTATAT
>JAEWWW010000048.1 GCA_023396215.1 Bacillota bacterium
AAATCTCACCCCCCGCGGGCGGCGGCCCCCCCCCCCCCGCCCGCCGTTTGCTGCGCTATGCTCAAAAGGGCGGGCGGATTAACTGCTCTGCCTGCGCACCAGATTGCAGGGAAACTCCACCCGGATAGGCGAGGCATGCCCCTTGCCGATGCGGTCGAGAAGCAGCTTGACCGCCATAGCGCCCATCTCCTGAATGGGGATATGGATGGTGGTCAGCTGCAGGTGTTTTTCCTGCGCCTGGTCAATGTTGTCGATGGAGATAACCGCCGGACGCGGCATCTCGGGGGCAAGGGCCTGCAGCTCGGAAAGTACCCCGATGGCGGTGGCGTCGTTGGCGCAAAAGAGGGCCGAGGGGCTGTCGGCGGTATCGAGGATGCGCTTGGCGGCCCTGCGCCCCCCCTCCAGACTCTGGCTGGTGTTGTAGACCAGCGCCTGGTCAAAGGGGATGCCGCGGTCGATCAGCATACTGCGGTAGCCCAGATAGCGCACCTCGTTTTCACACTCCCCCACATAGCCGATGCGCAGGTGGCCCTTATCCAGCAGGTGCTGCATCGCCATTTCGGCGGCGGTGCGGCCGTTGCAAATGACCTGATCGCAGACGGGGGCATAGGGGTTAAGCCCCACGCAGATGAGGCTGGGGAAGCTGCGGACAAGCTCCCGCAGCCGCTGCTCTGAGCAACGCCCCAGCACCACCAGCCCGGCCTTCTTATCGGGCTTGGGCGGGCTTTGCAGGTAGTCTTCAACATAGAGGGTTTTGGGCGCGGGGCAGCCCCGGCGCAGCGCCTCTTCGCTGATAGACTGGATGAGGGTTTGAAAAAAGTGGTTGCTGTAGGCGTCCCTCATCCGGCTGAAGGCGATGCCCACCGTTGGTGCGGCGGCTTCCTCGGCGGCGGTTTTCAGCAGGCGGGCGTTCTGGTTGGGCAGGTAGTTCATCTCTTTTGCCACCGCCCACACCCTTGCCTTCACCGCCTCGGAGGCGCATTTGGGGTTTTTGCCCGATAAAATGCGGGAGATGGTGGAGGGCGACACCTCGCATATGCGGGCGATTTCCTTCAAAGACACTGGTACCACCGGCTTTCCTCAATATCGGCTGTAAACACCATATCTGTTTGAACGGGAATCAAAAATAAAAGGGTAGAATATCCATTATGCGGTTATTATACCATGTCCGCAGAGCGGCATGGTATAATTCGCCATCGCCATAGGCGGGCATCAAAATAACGGTATAATAGCCATTTTACGGTTATTATACCATATTTTTTGTGTTGCAGCTTAAATTTTGCGACGCACCCAAAAACAGGCGCGGCCTTTCAGGGGGGCATGCCCTTGTATTTGCCGCCCCGGTGGCATAAAATATAAGATAATCACAATGAAGGAACAGGCGGACAGATGAACGGTAAAAACAGAAGTGATATCAAAATAGGCGCACTGGTGGATGTCGTACTGAAAAAGGACCAGCCCACCGGCAAGCTGACCCGCGGACATGTCAAGCGCATCCTTACCAACAGTGCCACCCACCCCCACGGCATCAAGGTGATGCTGCAGGAAGGCCAGCAGGTGGGGCGGGTACAGCAGATTATCAGCGAGGAGGAATAGCGTGAAAATCACGCTATCCGTCATGTGCCAATCGCTCCCCGCCTGTGGCGGGAACCGCGGATTGATGCACAAACAGATCATTCCTTTTTATGGTCTGTTCGTGCCGAAATATAAGTGAAAGGAATGGTCTTTAACATGACCGGCAACCTTTTTGTATGCTACCCCAAATGCACCACCTGCCAGAAGGCGGCCAAATGGCTGGAGGAGAACGGCGCGGCCTACGAGATGCGCCACATCAAGGAGCAAAACCCCACCCTGCAGGAGCTGCGGGAGTGGCAGCTAAAAAGCGGGCTGCCGCTAAAGCGCTTTTTCAACACCAGCGGCCTGCTGTATAAATCGATGGAGCTGGCCAAACGGCTGCCCGGCATGAGCGAGGAGGAGCAGCTTGCCCTGCTGGCAACCGACGGCATGCTGGTGAAGCGCCCCATACTGGTGGCGGGTGATAAGGTACTGGTGGGCTTTAAGCAGCCCGAGTGGGAGGAGGCCCTAAAAGGGTAGGGCCGCAAAAACCAAAGATACGGCGGGCTGGTTTTGCAGGCTGCTAAAGAAAAAACACCGCCCAATCCAAAAGGACGGGGCGGCGCTGCATATTTCGCTGTTTAGATATCGCTGGGGTCGCCAAAGACAAACCCGCGGGCGCGCATCTGGTCGATAACGTCGTCCAGTATCTCGGCGTTGGTTTTAGAAACGCTGTGCAGCAGGTAGATGCCGCCGGGGTGGGCGGAATCCACAATCTTTTTCAGCGAAGCGGCGGGGTCGGGCTGGTTGTCCACCTCCCAATCCCTGTAGGCAAAGCTCCAGAAAACCGATTTGTAGCCCAACGACTGCATCAGGGCCAGCGTCTGCTCGTTGAATTCGCCGCTGGGGAAGCGGTAGAGGTTCATGGTATAGCCGAAATGCTCGACTATGTAGTCGTGCATGTTTTTGGTGTCTTCAAAGGCTTTTTCCAGCGGCAGGTTGGGCATGGATGCGTGGGACCAGCTATGGTTGGCGATGACATGCCCCTCATCAATCATCCGCTGCACCAGCTCGGCGTTACGCTTGGCATAGTCGTAGGTCAAAAAGAAGATGGCCCTAATCTCTTTTTCCTTCAGGGTATCGAGGATAGGGGGGGTGTAGCCGTTTTCGTAGCCTTGGTCAAAGGTCAGGTAGATATGGTCGCTCTCCTCGTTGATGAAGGCGGCGTTGTATTTGCCGTACTTCTTGTTAAACTGCAAAGAGCCCACCGAACGGTTGCGGTCGTCCACCGGGCCGCCGGGGCCCCAACCCTGCGGCTTGCTGTCCAGCGCGGCAAGCGCGGCAAAATCGGCGCTCATGGTGGGAGTGGCAGGCTCGCTGCCAGAGGAGCTGCTGGGCAGGCTGGTTTCGGGCTGGCTGCTGGTTTCGGGCGTGGAGGTCTGGGGCGCAGAGGTGGTCTGCAAAGTGGAACTGGAGCTGCTGCCGGGAGGCTTTCGGTCACCGCAGGCTGTCAGAGAGAGGATCAGGGCTGCTGCAAGCATAACGGCAGCCGTGCGTTTGAAACGGTTCATGGGAGTACCTCCGTTGATGATCTAAGGCTTGAGGCCACGCGGCATCCAAAGCATCGGACGCTCTTTGCAGCCTGTCCACCGGCTAAAGAGCAGGGAACCTGCATCTCCTTTATTCTGTGCAGCTTTTTACTAAAAATTATTGCAAAAGCCCACGGGTTTCACAATTTTTCCGGGAAAGCTGTCGACCGCCCACAAAAGCTTCTGCGCGGATGGGGGCAGTTGGCGCGCCCAAGCGGGGGAACCCGCCCTCTGCCAAGGGGCTTGTCCCACAGGCGGGCGGATAGGTTCTTATTCCCCTCCTTGGAGGGGTGGCGCCCGCAGGCGACGGGGTGGTTAAGGCGGTGGGAAAAAGGGTGGCTGCAGGCCAATGCCACATCGCCCCTACAGTGTTCTCTTATGTCTATGGCGGTAGGGGCGGCTATCAGCCGCCCGCATGATTTTTGATTTGGGGAACGCGGGCGGATACTATCCGCCCCTACGGCAATTTCTGATTTCCTGCCATCGCAAAAGCCGTTCTCTCAGCCATGGGTGAGAAAGAATATGCAGATTTTTATGCGCCCGCAGCACACTTTAAGCTCTTGCTGCTGCCGTAAAATCTGCTCTCCCCCCGCCGCAGCCAGAGGGAGGTTTCGTATATTCCTTCTACGTCGCAGCACACTTTAAGCTCTTGCCGCTGCCACAAAATCTGCGCTTCTCCTGCCGCAGCCAGAGGGAGGACTTGTATATTCCCCCTCCGTCGCAGCACACTTTAAGCTCTTGCAGCTACCACAAAATCTGCGCTACACCTGCCGCAGCCAGAGGGAGGATTTGTACATTCCTTCTTCGTCGCAGCACACTTTAAGCTTTTGCTGCTGCCGCAAAATCTGCTCTCCCCCCGCCACAGGCGGGGGGAGAATTCATCTATTCCTTATGCGCCGCAGCACTTCTTGTACTTTTTGCCGCTGCCACAGGGGCAGGGGTCGTTGCGGCCCACCTTTTTCTCTGCCCGCACCGGCTGCTTTTGCAGGCTGCCGTCGCCGGATTTGTTCTCGGTGGGCTTCGCCACCTGCTCACGCTTGGGTTGGTCGGCGGTACGCAGCTGCACCGTCAAAATCATCCGTACCGTGTCTTCCCTGATGGAGGCAATCATCTGGTCAAACATATCGAAGCCTTCCATCCGGTACTCGATGACCGGGTCGCGCTGCGCGTAGCTGCGCAGGTAGATGCCCCGTTTGAGCTCATCCATGGCGTCGATGTGGTCCATCCATTTCAGGTCGACGTTTTTCAGCAGCACAACCCGTTCCAGCTCGCGCATGACAGGGGAGGTGTAAACCTCCTCACGTTTGGCGTAAAGGGCGGCGGCGCGCTCCTTCAGCAGCGTCTTGATGGCTTCGCGGTCGGCCTGCTCCAGCTCTTCGCGGCTGTAGCGGAAGTCGTCCTTGCCTGTGAGCCAGCCCAGGAAATACTCCCGCAGGCCGTCCAGGTTCCAGTCGTCGTGGGCGTCGGTGTCGGGCACAAAGCGGTCGACCACATTGTCGATGTTTTCGTCCACCATGGTCTTGATGAAGTCGGTGACGTCCTCGCCCTCCAGCACCTTGGTGCGCTGGCCGTAGATAATCTCGCGCTGCTTGTTCATAACGTCGTCAAACTGCAGCACGTTTTTACGGGTCTGGAAGTTGCGGCTCTCAATGCGGCTCTGGGCGGTTTCGATAGAGCCGGTGAGCATCTTGTTCTCGAGGGGCATGTTTTCTTCCACGCCCAGCGTATCCATAATGTTCTGGAGGCGCTCGCCGCCAAAGAGGCGCATGAGGTCGTCCTCCAGCGAGATATAGAAGCGGGTTTCACCGGGGTCGCCCTGACGCCCGGCACGCCCTCTGAGCTGGTTGTCTATCCGGCGGGATTCATGGCGCTCGGTGCCGATGATGAACAGCCCGCCCGCCTCTTTTACCTTAATGGCCTCGCCTGAAATTTGATCCTTGTAGGTCTGGTGAAGCTGAGCAAAGGTTTTGCGCGCCTCCAATATTTCGGGGTCACTGGTGTCAAAATGAGCGGTGGACTGGTCGATGAGCTCCTCGCTGAAGCCCTGAGTGCGCATCTGGGCCTTGGCCATATATTCGGCGTTGCCGCCCAGCACGATGTCGGTGCCGCGGCCCGCCATGTTGGTGGCGATGGTGACCGCCCCAAACTTACCGGCCTGCGCCACAATGGCCGCCTCTTTTTCATGGTACTTGGCGTTGAGCACCTGATGGGGCACGCCCTTGCGCTTCAAAAGGGAGGAAAGCAGCTCGGATTTTTCGATGGAAACGGTACCCACCAGCACCGGCTGGCCCTTTTTGTGGCAGTCGATAATCTGCTCGATGACCGCGGAGAACTTGCCCGCCTCGGTCTTAAAGATGACGTCGGGGTGGTCGGTGCGCACCACCGGGCGGTTGGTGGGTATCTCGATGACGTCCAGCCGGTAGATTTCGCGGAACTCGTCGGCTTCGGTCATGGCGGTACCGGTCATACCCGAAAGCTTGAGGTACATTCTGAAGTAGTTCTGAAAGGTGATGGTGGCAAGGGTCTTGGATTCGCGCTCCACCTTCACCCCTTCCTTGGCCTCGATGGCCTGATGCAGCCCCTCGTTGTAGCGGCGGCCAATCATCAGACGGCCGGTGAACTCGTCCACAATCAGCACCTGATCGTCCCGCACAACATAATCCACATCCCGTTGCATAATGCCCCGGGCCTTGATGGCCTGGTTCACATGGTGCAGCAGGGTGGCGTTTTCGGGGTCGGTGAGGTTTTCTATCTTAAAGAAATCTTCGGCTTTTTTCACGCCCGAGGAGGTGAGGGTGGCGGTGCGGGCCTTTTCGTCCACAATGTAGTCGGCGTCCACATCGTCGTGCTCTTCTTTTTCGTTGAGCTCCTTGACCTTGATGAGCCGCAGACGCTTGGCGAGGCTGTCGGCCTGCATATACAGGTCGGTGGATTTATCCCCCTGACCTGAGATAATCAGCGGGGTGCGGGCCTCGTCCACAAGGATAGAGTCCACCTCGTCGACGATGGCGTAGTTGTGGCCCCGCTGCACCTGATGCTCCTTGTAGGTCACCATGTTGTCGCGCAGGTAGTCGAAGCCGACCTCGTTGTTGGTGCCGTAGGTGATGTCACAGCCGTAGGCTTCCCGCCGCTGGGCAGGCTCGAGGCCGTTGACAATCAGCCCCACGCTCAGGCCAAGAAAGCGGTAGACCTTGCCCATCCACTCGCTGTCGCGCTTGGCAAGGTAGTCGTTGACCGTCACCACATGCACGCCTTTGCCGGTCAGGGCGTTGAGGTAAGCGGGCAGGGTGGCCACAAGGGTTTTGCCCTCGCCGGTTTTCATCTCGGAGATGCGCCCCTGATGCAGCACGATGCCGCCGATAATCTGAACAGGGAAGTGGCGCATACCCAGTACCCGGTCGGCGGCCTCGCGGCAGGCGGCAAAGGCGTCGGGCAGAATATCGTCCAGCGTTTCACCCTGCGCCAACCGCTCCTTCAGGGCGGGGGTCACAGCCTTTAGCCGGTCGTCCGAAAGGGCGCGGTAGTGCTCCTCCAGCGCCAGCACCTTGTCCAAAATGGGGTCGATGCGCTTAAGCTCCCTCGCGGAATAAGAGCCCAGCAGCTTTTTAAGAAATCCCATAGTCCTTCTCCTTTGTCCTATCAGAATGGCCTGCCAAAGGGCAGCCGGTAACATTGCGCAGCTTGGTTTGCCCCGCCGGAGCTTCCCTTCGGGGGCCTCACGGGGTGGGGATCTCGATACAAGGTTTGGGTAAAAGCGCCCTGCCTATACGCTTTGCCGGGGCGGGCCTTTGCTCTTTTGCGTGCGCAAGGCCCCGAGGCCCCCCGGCGGCAGGGCGGGCTATTGCAATACTACTCTTAAAGATACACCCTTGTCAATTCAAAAGCATGTGTACCGGCTGAATAAACTGTGACCAAACGGTAAAAATCCGCCGGTTGGCAGGGGAATCCTTTCCCTTCCTTGGAGGAGTGCCGCCTACGGTGAGATGGTTTCGAGGGGCGGGCCGATGTGGTCGGCGCAGCCGACGGCAATAGCGTCCCCCTCCGGCAGGGGGCATCGGCCCTCACAGTGGGCAGGCAATTTGCGGGCGGTCAAAGACCGCCCCTACAATATTTGACGCGCAGCCGTAGGGGCGACCTGCGGTCGCCCGCCGCAGGTGGCAGAGCAACAGCGAAAGAATATTGTCATTGAGGCTTTGCACAGGGGCCGCGTTTGCCTCTTTATCCGTCTGAAAGAGCGGGCTCTTCCGCCCCGGGCAGCAGGCCGCCCGCCGGGGGCAGGCTCAGGGCGTAGCCGTAATAGGCCGCCATAAACTCAAGGGGGGTCAGCGCCGCGGCCAGCGAAAGCTGCTCCCGCTGCCGGTCGCCAAACTTCGGCTCCTGCAGCAGCCCCAGCAGATAGTTGGCCAAAAAGCTGCGGTCCAGCTTGGTCAGCATCCCCAGCAGATCCTTGAAGCTGCGCGCGCTGGCAAGCGCCTCCAGCGAAAGCTCAGCCATCCGCTCGCCTGCCTGCAAAAAGCCCTGCTGTATCAGGCGGTTAAAGTCGGCAAAGGTATAGACCGGCAGCGGGTCGAGGGCCAGCGCCTTGCCCGCCGCCTCGGCCCAGCGGCGCACCGTCAGGGTAGAGATATGGGCGGGGCTGCTGCCCGAAAGCCTGCCAAGGGCGCTCTGGGCCAGCCGCCCCAAAAAGCGGCGGTGCTGCTCGCCCTCCCGCCCGGCGGTCAGGTGGGCGGCCTCAAGGCGGGCTAAAATATCATCCCGGTTGTGCTCGCTTTCAAACCGCGCAAAGGTGTAGGCCTCGCCCTCGTACTGGCCGAAGGACTTCATGGTGTCGTTGTAACCCAGTATCATATTGCGGTAGGCGTTTTGGGGTTCAAAGTGAAGGAACACCCCCAAATCCCAGTGGCTTTTGATATATTTGATGCGCCGGTCGCGGCGATGCACCGGGCGGATAATGCCGATGCATTCCAAATCCACCGCGACAATCTCGTCGGCGCCGAGGTTGATGGCAATCTCGATGGGCAGGTTGCTGTGGTAGCCCCCGTCCACATACCGTTTGCCCTGTATCTGGCGGCTCTTCATGGCGGGGTAACAGGCGGCGCTGGCCATCAAAAAGTCACAGAGCATCCCCTCGGGGATGTTCTCCTTGGTGAGTATCAGCGGGGTCATCGAGGGAAACTCCACCGTCACAAGGCCAAAATCCACCGGGGAGCTGCGCACCTTATCCTCGTCCAGCGTCTGGCGCAGCAGCCGCTCCAGCGGGGCAGGGTCAACTCCGCCCTCCTTGACAAAGCGGGAGATAAAGGCGGCCAGCGCCTCGCGGCGGCCCGAAAGGGTGGAAAAATCGGTGGGGTTATCAATATCCAGCACGTCCAGCGTGGTGATGGTAGACCAAAGGGCCATGCCCTTTTCAAACTCGTTTTGCACCATCAGCGCGCCGTTGAGCGCCCCCACCGAGGTGCCGCAGACGATGTCATACTCATAGCCCAGCTCATCCAGCGCCTTCCAAACGCCCATCTGATACGACCCGCGGGAGCCTCCGCCCCCCAGAGCCACCGCGCGCTACATCAAGACCCTCCCTGCTGCCCTGCCCTTGTTTACACCCTTGCCGGTTTGTGGTAAATTATTAGAGCGCGATTGTTACAAAACTGCCAAGCTTTTGCCCCGGCCCGGCTGTAAGGCCGGGTGCTCTTAAAGCTTATGCCGGGCGGCGGCTGCCGATGCGCCGGGGCGGCACAAAAGCCGGGCCGACAGCGTGGGACATGCCCCGCAACCGGCACTGCTCCTCAGCGGCGGCGCTCAAAGCCCTTGTAGTCGGTACCCTGAAAGGTGAGCCGGCCGGTGTCGCCCTCCACCAGCATACCGGATTCCTGCCCGGTCACCATAAACTCCATCCGGTCGCCGCTTTCCACCTCGAAGGTGGCGTAGTAGCTGGTACTGCTGCTGCGGGTGGTGTGGTGGCCCGCCTCGCCGGGGGTGCCGTGGTGATGGGTGTGGTAGCTGGTATCGCCCCGTTTTGAAACCACCTTGGCATCCACCGTCAGCACAGGCTGGCTGCGGTTATAGCGGCGCTGCTTGGCGGCGCTGAACAGGCCGGCAATCATCGTGCCAAACACAACAATAAAGCCTATCACCACAATAACCGGAACAGCCGAGAACATAATGTCGGCCACGCCGAACCCAAAACCCATTCCTGACATAACAACCTTCCCCTTTGTATTCAGGCAACATCGCACCATTCACGGCTTCCGCCTTAAGCACTCTGTCGCTTGCGGATTTTCCGTGAGCTTTCGCACTTTTTGTGCATCAATCCGCGGTTCTCGCCGTAGGCGAGGAGCGATTGGCACATGATGGATTAGCGTGATTTTTCGCGCTAATCCTCGCGAATACACCCAGTATTCCCTGCGGTTTTTGTTTTACCTGACGAAAAATCTGCCGGCGCGCCAGAGCACCTAGAATTGTGCGGTATTGCCTTTATTCTATGCATCAGACCTGTTGTGAAACACGCCGCAGCGGCAGAGCCGGGTTTTTCTCCGGGCTTCGCCTTTGGCAACGCGTTCAGAAGCCCTAAAAATCTTGGGCTGCCCGCCTGTTTGCGGCGGCGCAAAAAGTCTGCTCCAATTTTGAATTATACCATAATACTGGCTATATTTATAGTTCATACTTACCCTGCGGCCCCAAATATGCCCGGTTTTTTGCCGGGAAACTTTGGGCTGCGCCCAACCCTGCCCAACAACAACTGCACGGGCGCTGCCCGCTGCCGCGCACCCCGCGGCAGGTGAAAGGCAGGGGGCTTTTCACTGCGGATCATGGCCCGTTGACGCTACCGTTCAACGCCCATTTTATGGCGCATTTTGCGCCATACCGCGTTAAGGCAACACCGCGCAATTCACGGCTACCGCCTTAAATACCCTGTCGCTTGCGGATTTTCCGTGAGCTTTCACGCTTTTTGTGCATCAATCCGCGGTTCTCGCCGTAGGCGAGGAGCGATTGGCACATGAAGGAATAGCGTGATTGTTCACGTTATTCCTCGTGAATACACCCAGTATTCCCTGCGGTTTTTGTTTTATCTGACGGAAAATCCGCCGATGCGCCAGAGCACTTAGAACTGTGCGGCGTTGCCTTTAAATTTTCTTGAAATACGTTGAGTATTCCTTCAAAAATTTGCCTTGTCTGACACAAAACGCGCTCAAAACCTGAGCATTTTAGATAGTGTCAACAGGCCCTAATATAAGGAGGCGCCCTATGGACCTGATTAAAACCTTGGCGCAGGAGCTTGCCATCAAGCCCTCGCAGGCGGAAAGCGCTGTCGCCCTGATTGACCAAGGAAACACCATCCCCTTTATCGCCCGTTACCGTAAGGAGGCCACCGGCTCGCTGGACGACAACGTGCTGCGCGACCTTTACGACCGCCTGACCTACCTGCGCAATCTGGAAAAGCGGCGGGAGGAGGTGCGCTCCGCCATCGAGGAGCAGGGCAAGCTGACCGGGGAGCTGGCGGCGGCGCTGACAAAGGCCAAAACGCTTGCCGAGATAGAGGATATCTACCGCCCCTATAAGCAGAAGCGCAAAACCCGGGCCTCGGTGGCGCGGGAGCGCGGGCTGGAGCCGCTGGCCGACGCGATTTTGGCCCAGAACAAAGGCGACCAGCCCCTTGAATTGGCGCAGGCGTATGTGAACCCCGAGCTGGGGGTGGAAACCGCCGCCGACGCATTGGCCGGCGCGCTGGATATCATCGCCGAGGGAATATCGGATAACGCCGGGCTGCGGGGGAGTCTGCGGGCGCTTTTCTTTGCCGAGGGCCGGGTGCGTACCGTTGCCGCCGCCGAGGAGGTGGGGGTATACGGCATGTATGCCGACTTTGAGGAGCCGGTTGCCAGGATAGCCCCCCACCGGGTGCTGGCGGTGAGCCGGGGCGCAAAGGAAAAGCTGCTTAAGCTCTCGATAGCGCTGGAGGCAGAGCGGGCATTGGGGCAGATTTTGGCCGCGGTGCAGCGTAATGACAGCCCCTGCGGGCAGGCGGTTGCCGCCGCTGCTGCCGACGCCTACAAGCGGCTGATTTTCCCCTCCCTTGAAAATGAGGTGCTGGCCAGCCTGTTTGAGGCGGCCAGCGAGCAGGCCATCAAGGTGTTTGCCCTGAACCTGGGCAACCTGCTGATGCAGCCCCCGGTGAAAGACCGGGTGGTGCTGGGGCTCGACCCCGCCTACCGCACCGGCTGCAAGATTGCGGTGGTGGACGCCACCGGCCGGGTGCTGGATACCACCGTGATTTACCCCACCCCGCCCCAGAGCAAGGTGGAGGAGGCCAAGAACAAGCTGACCGCCCTGATACAGAAGCACAGGGTGACGGTGATATCGATCGGCAACGGCACCGCCTCCCGCGAGTCGGAACAGTTTGTGGCCGACCTCATCCGGGAGCTGGGGATGCCGCTTTCCTACATGGTGGTCAGCGAGGCGGGGGCCTCGGTCTACTCGGCCTCCAAGCTGGCGGCGCAGGAGTTCCCCGAATATGACGTTTCGCTGCGGTCGGCGGTTTCTATCGCCCGCCGTTTGCAGGACCCCTTGGCCGAGCTGGTGAAGATTGACCCCAAGGCCATCGGAATCGGCCAATACCAGCACGATATGCCCCCCGCCCGCCTTGACCAGGCGCTGGGCGGCGTGGTGGAAAACTGCGTGAACTCGGTGGGGATAGACCTGAACACCGCTTCCTTTTCGCTGCTGGAGCATGTGGCCGGTATCAGCCCCACTATTGCCAAAAACATTGTAACCTACCGCGAAGAGAACGGTGCGTTTAAGAGCCGCAAAGAGCTGCTGAAGGTGGGCAAGCTGGGGCCGAAAACCGCCCAGCAGTGCTCCGGGTTTCTGCGCATCTACGGCGGTGATATCCTTGACGCCACGGCGGTGCACCCCGAAAGCTACGAGGCGGCAAAGCGCCTGCTGGAGCTTTGCGGCTACAGTCTGGCCGACGTGGCGGCGGGCAACATCGGCCAACTGCCGCGCCGCGCCGCCGACATTGGGTTTGCTGAGCTGGCCCGGCAGACCGGCGTGGGCGAGCCCACCCTGCGGGATATCATTGACGAGCTGCAGAAGCCGGGGCGCGACCCCCGCGACCAACTGCCGCCCCCGGTGCTGCGCACCGACGTGATGGATTTGAAGGATTTAAAGCCGGAAATGGTGCTCACCGGAACGGTGCGCAACGTCACCGACTTTGGCGCCTTTGTGGATATCGGGGTGCATGAGGACGGCCTTGTGCATATCTCCCGGCTGGCCGACCGCTATGTGAAGCACCCCTCGCAGGTGGTCAAGGTGGGGGATATTGTGCGGGTGCGGGTGCTGGAGGTGGATTCAAAGCGGGGGAGAATCTCCCTCTCAATGCGGGATGTTCCGCCCCAGAGCTGAGGGGCGGGCAACGACCCCTACACCCACAAACATGGAAAAACACTGTAGGGGCCGATGCCCACATCGGCCCGCCAGACCACCCCGGCGCTTGTGAGCGCCACCCCTCCAGGGAGGGGAATGAGAAACGCGGTAGGGGCGGTTATCAGCCGCCCGTGAACCACTTTATATGCGCCAGTGGGGTATAGGGGCAGATAACCCTTGACTTATACCTACCCTGCATATAAAATTAAAAGTTGGATAACTACGAGACTTTATTAAAAGGGCGCGGGCTCCGAGAAATTGTGTAAAGCGAGGCGGTAAGCGCGGCAAGAGAAGCTGTAAAGCCGTTTCGCGGGTGCACAACTTTATCGGCAGCCTGCTATGAGGCGGGAGGAAAATAATAAATGCTGGCCAATCATGAAAAATCGATGGAAAAGGTGGTTGCCCTCTGTAAGGGGCGGGGCTATGTATATGCCGGTTCTGAAATTTACGGCGGCCTTGCCAACACATGGGACTACGGCCCCCTGGGCGTCGAGTTTAAAAACAATGTAAAGCGCGCATGGTGGAAAAAGTTTGTGCAGGAAAGCCCCTACAACGTCGGGCTGGATAGCGCCATTCTGATGAACCCCCAGACCTGGGTGGCTTCGGGCCATGTGGGCGGCTTTTCCGACCCGCTGATGGACTGCAAGGACTGCAAAACCCGCCACCGGGCCGATAAGCTCATCGAGGAGCAGAGCGGCGCCGAACCTAACGGCTGGTCCAACAAGCAGATGAAGGAGTATATCGACGCCAACGCCATTAAATGCCCCAAATGTGGCGGCGCCAACTTTACCGACATCCGCCAGTTTAACCTGATGTTTAAAACCTTTCAGGGGGTTACCGAGGACGCGACCAACGAGATTTACCTGCGCCCCGAAACCGCGCAGGGCATCTTTGTAAACTTTACCAACGTGCAGCGCACCTCCCGCAAAAAGGTGCCCTTCGGCGTGGGTCAGGTGGGTAAATCCTTCCGCAACGAGATTACCCCCGGCAACTTTATCTTCCGCACCCGCGAGTTTGAACAGCTGGAGCTTGAGTTTTTCTGCAAGCCCGGCACCAATATGGAATGGTTCACCTACTGGAGAAGCTTCTGCAAAAACTGGCTGCTGAGCCTCGGCCTCAAGGAGGATAACCTCCGCCTGCGCGACCATTCCGCCGAGGAGCTTTCCCACTACTCCAACGCCACCACCGACTTTGAGTTTCTCTTCCCCTTTGGGTGGGGCGAGCTGTGGGGCATTGCCGACCGCACCGACTACGACCTGAAGCAGCATATGCAGCATTCGGGCAAAAGCATGGAGTACTTTGACCCCGAAACCAACGAGCGCTATATCCCCCACGTGATAGAGCCCTCCCTCGGGGTGGAGCGCATGTCGCTGGCCTTCCTCTGCGACGCCTACGACGAAGAGCAGGTAGGCGAGGGGGATGTGCGCACCGTGCTGCGCCTGCACCCGGCCCTTGCCCCCTACAAGGCCTGCATCCTGCCCCTTTCCAAAAAGCTGGCCGAGCCCGCGGGCAAGCTCTATGCCGAGCTGGCCAAGCACTTTATGCTGGATTATGACGACTCCGGCTCTATCGGCAAGCGCTACCGCCGTCAGGATGAGATTGGCACTCCGCTGTGCATCACCTACGACTTCGAGAGCGAAACCGACGGCTGCGTCACCGTGCGCGACCGCGACACCATGCAGCAGGAGCGCATCCCCGCCGACCAGCTGGCGGCCTATATCGCCAAAAGGATGGAGTTCTAGAACCCATAGCCTGCCACAAAAACACCCCCCAGAGGGCCTTGGCCTTTTGGGGGGTGAACATTTCCAACATGGGGCGGCGGCGAAAAATCGCGCAAGACGAGGCGGCAAACGCAGCAAATGAGGGAGCATATTTGATATATGTGACCGAAATTTGCAAGCGCGGCCAACAAAGTAAGTGAAATGGTGCAACCATTTTACGGTTGCGTGACTTTTTCGACAGCCTGCCCCTCAAAGGGGTGGAACACGGGGCGGCGCTGCAGATAGGTATAAAAGCCGTCGAAGCCGCAGGCCCTTGCCAGCGCTACCGCCTCTGCAAAGCCGTAACCCACCCGCGAGGGCTTGTGTGCGTCGGAACCAAAGGTCAGGCGGCTGCCGCCCAGAGCGGCATAGAGGCGCAGCGCCTCCTTCTCGGGGGAGAACTGCCCCAGGCTTTCCAGCATCGAGGCGTTGAGCTCCAGCGTAAGGCCCCGGCGCACCATGACGGCAAATAGCTGCTCCAGCACCGGGCGGCTTTGCTCCCGCTCCTGCCGGGTGAGGGGGCGGCCGATATAACGCTTAATCAGGTCGAGGTGGGCCACCACGTCGATGTCGGCGGCCCGGGTCATCTGCAGCAGCTCGGCAAAGTAGAGGCGGCAGGCCTCGCCCGCGCCCCGGCTTTCTACCAATGTACGCAGCTTAAGCCCCTGCACATTGTGTATCGAGCCCACCACCATATCCAGCCCCAGGCGGCCCAGCAGCTCGCGGTAGGCTTCGGTGGGCTGGTGGGGCTCGCAAAGCTCGATGCCCCGGCGCAGCAGCAGGCGCCCTTCAAACTGCCGGGCGCAGGCGGCAAAGTCGGCTTCATAAGCGGCCCACTCCAGATGGCCGTAGGTGGGGGCCTTGGGGTTTAGCGAAAAATGCTCGGTGAAGCAAAGCTCCTCCACACCGGCGGTAAGGGCGGCGGCGCACTGCCCGGCCATCGGGGTGACCGAGTCGAAGGAGTGCAGGGTGTGCAGGTGAGAGTCGGCGACATGCATGGGAAGGCTCCTTTAAAGATGGGGTGGGGCGGTCTGCCCCTTGCCGCCGGGTCGGGCTAAAGCACCCGCCCGGCTGCGCTTATCCGATTGTAGCAAGGCTTTTTTGGCCTGTCAACCAAAGCTGTAATTTTGATAAGGCAGATGCGTTTACATTTCGCCCCAAAGCTGCTCTTTACCTTATAGGGGGCGTCTGCCCTGTCTGATAGGGCGCTGAGCGGGACGAAGGAATATCGCGGCGGCTCCCGCGCAAAACGGCTGCCGATACTCCACAAGGGGGGGCTGCGTTGTTGACACCGGCGGGGCAATAAAATATAATCGTGACAGGAGCTGTTTGCACCCCGGGACGACCGGGATTTTTTGCAGCCCGCCCCGATACCAACCGGGGGCAGTGCGGCGAAAATCCCCCCAATAGACGAAAAGGCTGATGATGGAATGGAATTTGCAAAACGGGCCGGAGGAGCTTCCTCCAACATATTGACCGAGCTGGAGATGGAGCGCCAGCGCCTGCTTGCGCAGGGGCGGGAGGTTATCAACCTTTCGGTGGGCACCCCGGATTTGCCCCCCGATAAATCGGCAATGGCGGCCCTGCTGCGCGAAAGCATGGACCCCGAAAACTACAAATACGCCCTGACCGACCTGCCGGTGCTGCTGGACGCGGTCATCGGCTGGTATGAGCGCCGCTACGGCGTCGCGCTGGAGCGCGAGAATATCACCTCGGTTTACGGCTCGCAGGAGGGCCTGGCCCATATTGCCTTCCCCATCTGTGACCCCGGGGATATTGTGCTGGTCTGCGACCCGGGCTACCCGGTGTTCAGCTTTGGGCCGGCCATGGCGGGGGCCCAGCTCATCACCATGCCGCTGACCGAGAAAAACAACTATCTCATCGACTTTGACGCCATCAGCCCCGCCGCTGCGCGCAGGGCTAAGATAATGGTGGTTTCTTACCCCAACAACCCGCTGACCGCCACCGCCGACCGGGCTTTTTACGAGCGGCTGGTGCATTTCGCCAAAACCAACGATATCATCGTGGTGCACGACAACGCCTATTCCGAGCTGGTGTACGAAGGTGAGCCGGGTATATCCTTCCTCAGCGTGCCGGGGGCGATGGACGTGGGGGTGGAGTTTAACTCCCTCTCAAAATCCTACAACCTGACCGGGATGCGGGTTTCCTTTGCCATCGGCAATGCCGAAATCATCCGGCGGTTTAAGGCGTTTCGCTCTCAGATTGATTATGGTATCTTCCCCGCCATACAAAAGGCGGTGGCCGCGGTGCTGGGCGGCCCGCAGGATATTTTGGAGCGCAACCGCAGCACCTACCGCAGGCGCAGCGCTTTGCTGAGCGAGAGCCTGCGACAGGCGGGCTGGCCGGTGCCCGATTGCCACGCCACCATGTTTGCCTGGTACCCGCTGCCCGAGGGCTACACCGACTCGGCCGCCTTCGCGATGGAGCTGCTGGAGAAAACAGGGGTGCTCTGTGTGCCCGGCATCGGCTTTGGCAGCATGGGCGAGGGCTATGTGCGCATGGCGCTGGTGCAGCCCGAGGAGCAGCTGCAGCGGGCGGCGCGGCTCATCGGCGAAAGCGGGCTGCTTTAAGGCGGCGTTGTATATGAATTAACCTGAGGGGGCGGATTTTTCCGCCCCTTGTAGGCGCTTGCATATTCTGCGGAATATGCGGGCGTTTTTTCTACGAAAAAGGACGAGAAGCGCCCCACGGGCGGGACTAGGCCCCCCCGTGTACCCCCCAAGCCTCCGGCGGGGTTGGGGCGGGTTGCCCCTTCCTTTTGTGCCCCCACAACAAGGCAAACTGCGGTGCAGCGCAGGGGTGCGGGGGGTGAGTAGCAGGCCTTGGGTTTCCACCCATATCATCCCGCCGACCACCCCGCCGCCTGCGGGCGTCACCCCTCCAAGGAGGGGAATGGGGAAGCGCCCGTCCCTCGAAACCACATCGCCGTAGGCCCATCTCTCCGGGGAGGGGAATAAGAGGGACAGATGCCATCCATACGAGCACCCCGAAGCCCGTCTGCAACCGCTGCAGGCGGGCTTTTTTGCCCTTTGCATAAGCGCCGTGTTTTGGCAAATAGGTAGCATTTTGCCCATAAGATGAATACCATACAGTAGAACATGTAGTTAGGAGGGCAAAATATGCAATCAAACCCCAAGGTCCTGCATTTCTTCCTTGGGTCCAGTACCCCCCAAGGGTTTGTATCAAGATTTGACCAACTGGGCGACCCCGACGCAGACTGGCGGCTTTATGTGATAAAAGGCGGGCCGGGCAGCGGAAAATCCACCCTGATGCGCAGGCTGGCAAGCGAGCTTTCGCCCCTGTGCGGTCAGGTGGAGATGATTCACTGTTCATCCGACGTGGCCTCGCTGGACGGCGTTATTTTTTCGGACCACAAAATTTCAATTGCGGACGGCACGCCGCCCCACGTTATCGAGCCGAAATATCCCGGAGCCTATGAAAATATTGTCCCCGTCTTTGATTGCTGGGACCGTAAAGCCCTCTATGAGCGCCGCAAAGAGATTATGCAGGCCACCAAAGCGGTGAAGCACTGCCACGAATATTGCGCCCGCTTTCTGACCGCCGCAGGCTCGCTTCTGGCAGATACATACCGCATCGCCCTCGAAGCCACCGATACAGCCAAGGTTGCCCGTTACGCGGCCTCCTTTGCCGCCCGCGAGTTTAAAAAGCTGCCGCAGGCCGCCCCCACCGAGGCGGTGCGCTTTCTTTCGGCCATCACCGATAAGGGGCCTTACTTTTTCTCGCAAACGGCGCAGGAGCTTTGCAAGCATATCTACCTGATAGACGACGACTACGGCGCGGCTTCGCGCCTGTTGCTGATGGCACTGCGCAGCCACGCCATGGAGGCGGGCTACAGCGTCATCACCTGCTACTGCCCTCTGGCCCCCTTTGAAAAGATTGACCATCTCTTCATCCCCCAGCTTGATTTGGGAATTATGACGGTCAACCGCTTTCACAGCGTCGAAACCAAGGGCGAGCGCACCATTCATGCCCGCCGCTTTACCGACGCCGAGCAGATTAAGCAGCGCAAAAAGCGCATCTCCTTCAACCTCAAGGGCGCGGCTCAGATGATTGACCACGCTTCCTCGCTGCTGGCCGAGGCCAAGGCAAAGCACGACCTGCTGGAGGCGCTTTACATCGGCGCGATGGATTTTGGCAAGCTGGAGGCCCTGAGCAAAAAAATGGCCGAAGAGCTGCATGCAGATATGGCAGAGGAATAGCTCTGCCTTTTGCCCTTACCAGAAATGGCGCAGACCGGGGTACAGCCCGCTTCTGCCGCCATTTTTTGCGTTTGGGGCATAAGGGCAGCAGGCCGGTGGCGCCAAAGGCGGCGGACAATTCCCCTGAAAAGACGGCTCTGCGGGCAAAACCGCGGGGCTGTTTTTCCGGCGGTTTTTCTGCGCCCCGACAGTCATACAACCGCCCCCGAAGCAGTATGATGTACAAAGGCGAAGGGGGTTTTTGCTATGGCTCACCTGAAGGAGATCGGCTATAACAACGAGCAGGCGGTGGCGTATGCTCACCAGTGGGCGTTTGGGCGCAATCCCAAGTATTTTAACCTGACCGGGCTGGGGGGCGACTGTACCAATTTTATCTCGCAATGCATCTATGCCGGTGCGCCGGTGATGAACTACAACACCAATCTGGGCTGGTTTTACAACAGCCCTGTCAGCCGGGCTCCGGCGTGGACCAGCGTGCATGCCCTGTTCAATTTTCTGACCAAAAACACCGGGGTGGGGCCCTATGGCTATGTGATACCGTTGGAGGAGGCTGTACCCGGCGACGTGCTTCAGCTTTCGCTGAACAATGTGCGCTTTCACCATTCGCTGCTGGTGGTAGAGGTGGGCGTGCCCTCCATCCCCGAGAATATACTGGTTTCTACCCATACCTACGACTGCGACTACCGCAAGCTTTCCAGCTACCGCTACCATTACCTGCGGGCAATCCGCATTGCGGGGGTGCGGCAGTGGGCATAACCCGTGGGGTAACGGGGTAACATAGAAAAAAAGGCCGCCCGGCTGCGTTGCAGCCGGGCGGTTTGGCGTTGTTGTGAATGGGGTGGGTGCGCACGGCCCGATGTGGTCGGCGTAGCCAACGGCGATAGCGAACCCCCGACAGGGGGCATCGGAGCCCCCGCAAGCTCCCCTTGTGGCAACAGCCGTAGGGGCGGCTACCAGCCGCCCGCGGAATCTGTACAGAGGGCAAAACGGGCGGATAATATCCGCCCCTACAGACAGTTTCCCATTCCCCTCCCTGGAGGGGTGTCGCCTACGGCGAGGTGGTGCGCGCGGCCCGATGTTGGCATCAAACCCCTATAAAGCTTCCCCTGCCACTTATTTTTGTTCGTTGGTCAATGACTCGGTCAAAAGCTGTGCCGCCAGCCTGAAACTATAGGCAAAACAGGCGCAGCCATATAGCATGGAGGATTCGGCGCACAAATCCTCCATGGCGTCCAGATGGGCGACATCCTCCGGGGCCAGCTTTTCCGCAAGGTAATGGTGCTCTTTGTCCAGCGCATGGTTAATCTGCCGGTACTTGGGGTCTTTGGGGACAGCCTGTTCAAAAGGGAACACCCCGTGGTAAAAAAGTGATTCTAAGGTAAAGCTCAACGGAAGGCCACCCCGCTTTCTTTGTGCCGGGTACCGGGTGGGTTTCCTGCAAAGCTGCTGCTATCGGCCATGGTTTCCTCCTTTTGCTGTTATGGCGGGCTGCCTGTAACGGTGCCACTGCTTTTATTGATTGTGTGGTCATGAATTATGATAGCTCATTTTGCGCAAAAAGCTTACCTATCTATAGTTAAGATTAAAATTTAGTTGCCGCATCAAAAAAGGCCGCCCTCTATTTTTAGAGGGCGGCCTTTTGCAATCCGGGTTGGTTACCGTTCTTCTCTGAAATAAGCCACGCCGAGGCTGCCGGGGGGCAGGTCCTCCTTCTTTTTGCGCAGGGTGATAAACACCAGCATCACAATGGTGGCAATGTAGGGCAGCATATCCAGCAACTGGCCCGAAAGCACCAGCGGCTTGCCGAAAAGCTGAAGGTCGGCGTTCTGCATCTTGAACCCAACACCCCGCAGCGCGCCGAAGAGGTAGGCTGCCAGTATGGCGGTCAGGGGGTTCCAGCGGCTGAAGATGACCAGCGCCACCGCAATCCAGCCTGCGCCGGCGGTAATATTCTCCTGCCAACGGGGCACAAACACCACCGACAAAAACGCGCCGCCCACCCCGCACAGGAAGCCCCCGGCGGTGATGTTGGCATATTTGTAGAGGGTTACGTTGATGCCCGAAGCGTCGGCCGCGCCGGGGTTTTCACCCACCATGCGGGTGCGCAGCCCCAGATAGGTTCGGCTGTAATAGATGGCGATGAGGATGGCGGTAACGGGAGCCATCATCACATAGATGCTCTGGTCAAAAAACATCTTGCCCAGCAGCGGTATCTGCGAAAGCACCGGCACGGTGATGGGGGCAAAGGTCTGGGTCACCTGCTCGGGCAGGGCGATGCCCGAAAGGTCTTTGCTCATAAAGCCCGAAACCCCGGTGCCAAAGATGGTCAGCGCCAGCCCGGTTACCACCTGGTTGCCCCGCAGGGTAACGGTGACGATGGCGTAAAGCAGCGCTCCAAAGGCCCCTGCCAGCCCGGCGGCCAGCACCGCAAGCAGAGGGTTGGCGGTGGCCGACGCGGTGGCAAAGCCAAAGGCCGCCCCCAGCAGCATCATGCCCTCCACGCCAAGGTTGAGGTTGCCCGCCTTTTCGCAAAGGATGCCCCCCAGAATGGCAAAGAGGATATGGGTGCCCATCTGGGCCGCCGTCTGCAAAAAGAGCGAAAAGCTCTGCAAAAACTCACTCATGCCTTGCCCTCCTGTGACCGGGCCTTCTTTTTAAAGACCACAGAGTATTGGATGAAAAACTCGCTGCCCAGCACAAAGAAAAGGATGATGCCCTGCAGGATGCCCGACACCGAGGAGGATATCTTCATGGCGCTTTGCAGGTAGCTGCCACCCTGCAGCAGCATGGCAAACAGGAAGGAAACCACCACGATGGCGGGGGCGCTCAGCCGGGCCAGCCAGGTGGTGATAACGGCGGTAAAGCCGAGGCCGCCCGAAAGCTGGTCGGAAAGCGACTGCTCGATGGCCGAGGCCTGCATCATACCGGCCGCGCCGCAAAGCCCGCCGCTGATGAGGATAGCCATCAGCGTGACCCGGGTGACGCTGATGCCCGCGTAGCGGGCGGTGGTTTCGCTCTCGCCCAGCACGGCGATCTCATACCCCAGCTTGGTGCGGCCCAGCAGCAGGTAGATAAGGCCGGCTAGCACCAGCGCAATCAACCAGCCCAGATGCACCCCAAAGAGGTTGGGCAGTACCGCCGCGTCGGGGTAGGCTGAGATGCGGGGGAAGCCCCCTGCCCGAGGGTCCTTCCAGGGGCCGTATTGCAGGTAGGAAATCCACTTGATGGCGACATAGTTGAGCATCAGGGTTACCAGCGTTTCGTTGGTACCCAGACGCGATTTGAGCAGAGCGGGGATAGAGGCCCACAGCCCGCCGCAAAGGGCGCCGCAGGCAAACATCAGCGGCAGCATCAGGTAGGCGGGCAGGTTCTTAAAGCCAAAGGCGATAAGCGAAGCGCCAAAGGCCCCCATATAGAACTGGCCCTCTGCGCCGATGTTCCAAAACTTCATCTTAAAGGCGACGGCGATGCCCAGCGAAAGCACCACCAGCGGGATGGCCTTGTTGATGGTTTCCTTCAGGCGGTAGGCCGAGCTCAGCGAGCCTTCCACAATCTTGACGTAGACGGCAAAGGGGTTGTAGCCCAGCAGAGCCAGCACCACGGCGGCCGAAGCCAGCGCGCAGATGGCGGCCAAAACCCGCATCAGGGTGTCCCGCCCGGGGGCGAGGGCTTCCTTCTTTACAATCTGAATCATCAGCTGGCCTCCCTTGCCTGTTTGTGGCCTAGCATCAGCAGCCCAAGGCCCTCTTTGGTGGCGGTGGCGGCGTCCACAATATCCATCACCTGCCCGGCGTGCAGCACCAGAATACGGTCGCACAGCCCCAGCAGAACGTCAAGGTCCTCGCCGATGAACAGCACCCCAACCCCGGCCTGCTTCTGGCTGTTGAGCACGTCATAGATGTTGTAGGAGGCGCCAATATCCAGCCCCCGCACCGGGTAGGCGGTGATGAGAAGCTGGGGGTTGAGCTCTATCTCGCGGCCCAGCAGCACCTTCTGGATGTTGCCGCCCGAGAGTTTCTTCACCACATGCCCCACCGAGGGGGTATCCACCTGAAATTTCTTTACGATTTTTTCGGCCAGCCGCTTGCCCTTGGCCCGGTCCACAAAGGGGCCGGGGGTGTCACGGTAGGATTTCAGCAGCACGTTATCCACCACATCCATGCCCGCCACAAGGCCCATGCCAAGGCGGTCTTCGGGAATAAAGCTCATGCTGATGCCCCGGCGGATGATATCGCGGGGGGAAAGGCCGAGGATATTCTCCCCCTGAAAGGTGACGCTGCCGCCGCTGGATTTCATCAGCCCGGCGATGACCTCGCAGAGCTCCCGCTGGCCGCTGCCGGCGATGCCCGCGATGCCCAAAATCTCGCCGCTGCTCAGCGCAAAGCTTACGTCCCGCATGGTGTGGGTGCCCTGCGCGTCCAAGGTGGAAAGCTTGTCCACCACCAGGATGGGCTGGGCGCTTTTTTCGGCGGCGGCCCGCTCAATCTCCAGCGAGATGGGGCGGCCCACCATCATTTCGGTGAGCTGGCGGGGGTCGGTGTCGGCGGTGCGCACCGTGGCGATGCTTTCACCCTTGCGCAGCACCGTGACCCGGTCGCTGATTTCCATCACCTCGCCCATCTTGTGGGTGATGATGATGATGGCGCAGCCCTGTTCCTTCATGCTGCGCAGGATATCGAAGAGGGTTTTGGTTTCTTGTGGGGTGAGCACTGCCGTGGGCTCGTCCAGAATGAGAACATCGGCGCCCCGATAGAGCACCTTGAGGATTTCCACCGTCTGCTTCTCACCCACCGACATGGTGTAGACCTTCTTTTCGGGGTCAACAGCCAGGCCGTAGCGTTTGCCCACCGTTTCGATGCGCTGGGCAAGGGCTTTATCCTTGATGAAGAAGCCGGCGGCACTGCCCGCCACAATATTTTCTCTCGCTGTCATTACCTCCACCAGCTTAAAGTGCTGGTGCACCATGCCGATACCGGCGTTGATGGCGTCCTTGGGCGAGGTGAACTGCACTTCTTTGCCACCGATGAAAATTGAGCCGCTGTCCGGGGTGTAGATGCCCGAAAGCATGTTGACAAGGGTGCTCTTTCCCGAGCCGTTTTCCCCCAAAAGCGCATGAATCTCACCCTTGCTTACCGTCAGGCTGATATCCCTGTTGGCGGCAACGGTATCAAAGCTTTTTGAGATGTTTTTTAGCTGGATATAGCTGTTATCCGACATAGCGCCCTCCTGTAATCATAGTTTTGGGTAATGGCCGATTGGTTATGCCTGCCCCGCCTGATATTGGGGGGGAACACAGCAGAAAGCCCACCTAAAAACAGTGAAGCCATACCGCCGGCAACTGCTTAGAATGGTTTTGGCAAGGCCCCGATAAAAATGGGGCCTTGCCTTTCACGTCGAAAAATTCAGTGCATCCAAAAAACCGGTGGCTGTACCGGGCGGCGGAACGGGTGCGGGGGAGCGAGCCCCCGCCTCTAAAGTTTGCCCATCTGCGGGGCAAACTTTAACCCCAACCGCGCCGCGATACCGGGGGGTATGGGAGGTACCGGGTACCTCCCATAAGGCCAACCGGATGATTACTGGTGATTACTGGGGAACGGTGCCGATAACGCCCTTGACAAACCAGCTCATGTTCCAGACCTCGGGGTCGGTCATGGTGGTGCCTTCGGGTACCTTCACTTCGCCCTTCTGGTCGGCGATGGGGCCGGAGAATACGTTCAGGCTGCCGTCAATCAGCTTATCCTGTGCGGCTTTTACAGCTTCGGCGGTGCCGGGGGCCACGTTTTCGGTGAGCTCGTCCAGCCCGACCATGCCTACATCAAGGCCTTCCCAGTAGGTGCGGGACTGCCAGGTGCCGTCGATGATTCTCTGCACGTCGTCGGTGTAGAAGGTTTCCCAATGGAAGAGGGGAGCGGTGAGGTAAGCCTTGGGTGCGGCGTTGGCGGTGGGGGAGTTGTAGCCGATGGCAAACACACCCTTATCCTGCGCGGCGGTCTGGGGGGCGGTGGTGTCCTGATGCTGGGCCATGATGTCGACGCCCTTGTTCAGCAGCTCGATGGCGGCCTGTTTTTCAACGGCGGGGTCATACCATGTGTTGGTCCAGATAACCTCGACGGTGGCGTCGGGGTTGACCGACTGCACGCCCAGTGTGAAGGCGTTGATGCCGCGGATAACCTCGGGGATGGGCATGGCGGCCACATAGCCGATTTTGTTGGCCTTGGTCTTCATGCCGGCCACGATACCCGAAAGGTAGCGGGGCTGCTCAATCTTGCCAAAGTACTGCGAGAGGTTTTCGGCGGTTTCGTAGCCCGAGCAGTGGCCAAAGTAAAGGTCGGGGAAATCCTTGGCGACCTTGATGGCGTAGGGCATAAAGCCAAAGCTGGTGGCATAAATCACGTTGCAGCCCTGGTCAATCAGGTCGCGAATCGCCTTTTCGCAGTCTGCGTTTTCGGGTACATGCTCTACATAGACCGTTTCGATACCCATCGCTTCAACGGCCTGACGGCCTCTGTCATGCGCTTGAGAATAACCCTCGTCGTTATGGGCGCCGATGTACACAAAGCCTACCTTCAGGTCCTCTTTGGCTATGCCGGCGGTGGGGGCGGGGCCTTCGGAACCGGGGTTGCTGGGTGCGGGCGCGGGTTCGGAGCTTCCGCCGCCGGGGTTGCCGCCGCAGGCGGTGACAAACAACAGCATGGCGACCATCAAAAGGGCAATGATTCTCTTGGACATTCTCATAATCCTCCTTGTTGCACGTACCTTCGTTCTTTCACTTCTATCTTTACAAGGGCGGCGGGTTACCGCCCTGCGTAAACCGGGCCAAAAGCCCAGGGAGCGTGCATCAGACTATCTGAACACTACTCCCTGTTCTTCGCTCATGCGGTCTATGATGGCCAGGGATTCCAGGCGAACCCCTTGGGCGCGAATGGCGCTCCCGCCCTCTTGAAAGCCTTTTTCAATTACAATTCCGGCCCCTGCCAGCGTTGCCCCCGCGCTTTCAACCAGATGCACCAACCCCTTGAGGGCGTTGCCTTTGGCCAAAAAGTCGTCGATAATCAGCACGCAGTCGTCCGGTTTCAGGAATTTTTTGGAAACCATAATGTCGTACACTCCGCCGTGGGTAAAGGATTCGACCGGGGTGGTATATACCTCGCCGTCAATGTTTTTGGTACGGCTTTTTTTTGCAAAAACCACCGGCACATGAAAAAACTGTGCCGCAATGCATGCAATCCCAATACCGGATGCTTCTATGGTTAAAATTTTGGTGACCGAACAATCAGAAAAACGGCGCTGAAATTCCCTGCCGATTTCCTCGAACAGAGCAATGTCCATCTGGTGGTTCAGAAAGCTGTCCACCTTGAGCACATTACCGGATTTCACCCTGCCGTCTTTAACAATTCTCTCTTTTAAAAGCTGCAAATCGTCTGCCTCTTTTCGTCCCATCGTTTGCGGGGAAGGCAAGCCCAACAGGGCCGGCGCCGCATCTTTACCTTGATTTTACCCTATTTGAACCGCACATTCAACTGACAAAAGTTCATTAAATTGCTATCGAAACAGGGGGTAATTTGGCGAGATAGCACATAATTTCATACCAACCCCGCCTTCGCCCCGCGGGGCGGCCAAGACAGACAAAAAAGCCCCGGGCTTGCAGCCGCGAGTTTGCAAGTGCTAACTGGTGACTGCCTGCCGGAGGCAAAGCTGCGCCGGGGCCGGGGCGTTC
>JAEWWW010000058.1 GCA_023396215.1 Bacillota bacterium
GCCCTCGACCCTGCCCTCGACCCTGCCCCCGAGCAGGACCCTAAACCGGAACCCACCTCGAACCCGAGTGGGAAAAAGAGGAGCAGGAAGAAGAGCGGGAGCGCCCCCCAGGCATAATGCTGAGTGAAAGTAAAGGAGCAAAGCAATGAAAAGTATCCGGTTAAAGATTCTGATAAATATGACTGCGGTCATATTGGTTGCTTTAATGATAACCGGCATTATGTCGGTGGTGCTTAGCAATCAAAGCACCTTTGATACTCTGGAGCTCTCGATGCAGCAGACGGTGCAACTTGCCGCGCAGCGGGTGAGCACCGAGCTTAAGGGCTACCGCGAGGTGATGGAGCAGGTATCCCAAAACCCTATCATCAGTGGCGTTTCCAGCGCCACCGTCGTGGCGGAGGGAGGCCAGGAGGCACAGGAGCCGGCGCAGGGCGGCCGTATCTTCAGCAAAGCCGATAAGGTGGCGGAGTTCCGCAAGGCCGAAGGGCGGCATGGGTTCCAGATTGTAGACAGCACCGACGATACCGGCTTTTCTCTGGAAAGATACACCTATGTGCGCGAGAGCGACTACTTTAAGCACTGCCGGGATGAGGGCAAGTCGTACCTGACCGCACCCGCCATCAATGCCGTTACCGGCGCCATGGCGGTGACGGTGGCGGCCCCCCTGAAGGTGGACAATACCTTTAACGGCATTGTGTTCGGCGTGCTGGATGCAAACTTCCTGAGTACCATCACCGACCAGATTAAGATAGGCGAAAAAGGCACCGCCTTCATACTGGATAAAGCAGGCAATGTGATTGCCAGCCCCAACCGCGACGAGGTGCTCAACCGCTATAACGCCATTAAGCAAGCAGAGGATTCCTCCGAGCTGGCCCAAAAAGCCGGGGTTCACCAGAGGATGGTGGAGGGCGAAGCCGCTATCGGCGAGTACCGTGAAAACAACAAGAAGGTTTTGGTGGCCTTTGCCCCCATCCCCGATACCCAGGGGTGGAGCATCGGCATCGTGGTGGATGAAAGCGAGTTTCTGTCCGCCACCGTTACCAGCTCGGTGGCCACCATTCTGCTGGTGCTGGCCGCAACCGCCGTCGCGATATTCATCGCACTCCGGCTTGCCGGGGGCATCTCGGCCCCCATCATAACCTCGGTTGACCGGCTCAAGCTGCTGGCCGAGGGCGACCTCAAAACACCAGTCACGGTTTTGCAGAAAAAAGACGAAACCGCCGTATTATCCCGGGCCATGAGCCAGATGGTGGACAGCCTCAACGCCATTATAGGCGATATCACCGAAAACCTCGGCGAGCTGGCAAAGGGCAACTTTGCCGCTGCATCCCATCTGGAATATACCGGGGACTTTGTGCCCATCAAGCGGGCGCTGGATGAAATCAGCCAATCGCTCAACGACGTCATGGAGCAGATTAACCAGAGCGCCGATCAGGTAGCCAGCGGCGCCGAGCAGGTGTCGGGTGGCTCGCAGGCGCTCTCTCAGGGCGCAACCGAGCAGGCAAGTTCCATTCAGGAGCTTTCGGCCTCCATCGCCATGATTTCCGAAGAGGTCAAGGGCAACGCAACCCATGCCGCCAGCGCCAGCAAGCTTTCGGACGATGCCGCCCAGCAGGTGGACCAGGGCAACGCCCAGATGGAGCAGATGGTAAAGGCGATGAATAAAATCAGCGACACCTCGGCCACCATCGGCAAGATTGTAAAAACCATCGACGACATCGCCTTCCAGACCAATATACTGGCGCTGAACGCGGCGGTGGAGGCCGCCCGCGTGGGCTCGGCCGGCAAGGGCTTTGCGGTTGTGGCCGACGAGGTGCGCAACCTTGCCAACAAGAGCGCCGAAGCCGCCCAGAACACCTCGGCCCTCATTGAGGACTCGATGCATGCGGTCAACAACGGCACCAAGCTGGCCCACGATACCGCCCAGTCGCTGCAGGCCATTGTGCGGGGCGCGCAGGAGGTCAGCAGGTTGATTGCCGATATCTCCCGCGCCAGCGGCGAGCAGGCGGTTTCCATCAACCAGATTACACAGGGCGTCGACCAGATATCGGCGGTGGTGCAGACCAACTCTGCCACTGCGGAGCAATCGGCCGCCGCCAGTCAGGAGCTTTCGGGTCAGGCCCAGATGCTCAAGGAGCTGGTCGGCAGGTTTCGACTTAAATCGCAGGCCGGAGATTCTATGCTGAATTGGGAGCCCCAACCCATCAAGACGGTCGAAGCCATCGAGCCTATCCTGCACGACCAGCCGGCCGACACGGTACACAGAAGAGACAAATATTAGGGGCATTCTGAAAACTCCAAACCCTTGGTAAATTCTACTGAAAACAGCATCTGCCGCGTTAAAAATACTCGGAATACATCAAGTATTCCTGCGCTTTTTGCCTTGCATCCGCTTGTTTTCAGCGAATTTCCCGGCGGTTTTCCATTTTCAGAAACGCCCTAATCCATCACCATATTATTATTGGCCGTCGCCCGCCCCCTGATGGGGCGGGCAGCGACAACTCAATTAAGGTATTTGGGGGCTTTGAAAGGAAATATGCGCAGAAAAAGGCTGCATTTTTACACATTTACAGGACTTCTTTTAATTATCGTCGCAGCATTAGGCGCCGCACGGAACATAGGCGGCACTGGCGTATACCTTCTCTCAGGGATAGCGGGCAGTATTTTGATGGCGGCTTGGTTGTGCTTAGGGCGAAAAGCCGCACCGGCCCCCGCGAAGAAGAAGCAGCCTTACGCGCCGCAACCCGTCTATGCAGCCAGCCCCGATGAAAAAGCAATTTTAATCCACCGGGAGGATTTGGAGCCGCTTTCGGACCAGCTACACCGCCTGATAGAAAACCCCGATAAGCGCTACCGGGTTACCTGCCGGATGCAGCTGCCGGACGGCAAAACACGGGCGGTCACAAGCTGCATCGGGGTACAGCCCGAGGATGCCTCGGCCGACGATGGGCAGGAGATTGTTCCGCAGGATATCGGCGCACTGCTGGAGGCCCGCATGGCGCTGGCCCACGACTCGCTCACCGGCCTGCTCAGCAAGGCCTCGATGATGTCGCTGATTGAGAAGGATTTGCAAAGCCGCCGCACAAGCGAGGGCTGTGTCGGCCTGTTTGTCATCGATATCAACAACTACCGGGTGGTCAACACAAGATACGGCTACTCGATGGGCGACCGGGTGTTGAGCGAGGTAGGACGCCGGCTCAACGGCCTCTCCTCCGACCAGATTCTGGTGGGCCGCATCGAGAGCAACAATTTTGTGGTGTATATCAAAAACCTGCAGGACGGCCACGAGATGAAGGGCTATGCACAAAGGATAGAGCAGGTTTTTGAAGGCCCCATCAATCTGGGAACAGGGGATATTGATATTACCGCCAGCGTTGGCGGGGCGGTGATGACGACAACCCACGCCTCGCTGGACAGCATCATGAGCTATGCTTTTACCGCCCTTGCGCAGGCCAAAACCTGCGGGCAGGGCAACAACTACCAGCTGTTTAACAACTCGATGAAGCAGGGCGCCGACCGGCGCGCCCAGATTATCCACATCCTTGAAACCCACCAACAAACCGGCAGCATGCTGGTCTATTACCAGCCGCAGTACAGCTCCCAAAACGGCTCGCTTCACGGGCTAGAGGCGCTTTTGCGGATTATAGACGGCCAGCTGGGCATGGTAGCGCCCCATGAGTTTATCTCGATAGCCGAGGAAACCGGCCTGATTGTGGACGTGGGCTACTGGTGCATCCGGGAATGCTGCCGGGCCGTCAAGCGGTTTCGCAAGGCAGGGCTTCTGTTCACCGCCATCTCCATCAACGTTTCGCTGGTGCAGCTAACGGCGCCGGATTTCTTCGACCGCATCCGGGAAATCATTCTGGAGGAGGAGGTCGACCCCTCGCTGCTGGCCTTTGAGATCACCGAGTCGATGCTTATGTGCTCGATGGAGCACGGCGAAGAGCTGCTGCTGCGGCTCAAGGATTTCGGGCTCAGAGTGGTGCTGGATGATTTCGGTTCCGGGTACTCCTCGCTCAACTACATCCGGGCGCTTTCCATCGATACCCTCAAGATTGATAAATCCTTCATCGACGGCATCTGCACCGACGGCAAATCCAAATATATCATCGAGCTGATTTTGAATTTGGCGGAAAAAATTAACCTCGAGGTGGTGGCGGAAGGGGTAGAAACCCAAGAGCAGCTGGATGTGCTGTGCAGTTTCTCCTGCCCCATCATTCAGGGCTTCTACTTCAGTAAGCCTATCCCAGAAGGCGAGGTTGTCACATTGCTGAGGGGGGCGTAAGCGCCCCTCCGACCAAAACAAAAAAGAGCAGGAAGCATAGCTTCCTGCTCTTTTTCAGTGCAGAGGATTGTTACCCGGCCTCCGGGCCGAACCACATAAACCGCGGGAGGTCTACCCGCCCGTCGGGCAGAAAGCCCACCCCCTCGGTTTCCAGCAGCATGCGCTGGGTTTCCTTCCCCAGCGGCTCAAAGGCGTCGGACAGGCCGCCAAAGCGGTTGACAATCCGGTGGGCGGGGATATCCTTGGGCGAGGTATGGAGAGCATAGCCCACCACCTGCGACAGGTGCGGGTTGCCCGCCAGCAGCGCAATCTGCCCATAGGTGGTTACCCGCCCAAAGGGTATCTGCCGGGCGATGGCATAAATCCGTTCAAAGGTGTTCATAGGCGGCCCCCGCTTACTGCTGCCCCAGCAGGTAAAGCTGGGTGGCAATGGCGGCAAACTGCTCCAGCGTCAGTTGCTCGGCCCTTGCGGTGGGGGGAACCTGAGCCGCCTCCAGCAGCAGGAGGGTTTGCTCCTTGCCAAGCCCCAGATGGGCCGAAAGGCTGTTGGACAGCGTCTTTCTGCGCTGGCCAAAGGCGCCCTTCACCACCTTGAAAAACAGGGCGGGGTCGGGGGTTTTAACCGCCGGGGCAGACAGCACCTCCAGGGAGATTACCGCAGAATCCACATTGGGGGCAGGCATAAAGGAGCCTCTGGAAACCTGAAACAGCATCCGGGGGCGGCTGTAGTAATGCACGGCGGCGGTGATGGCCCCCGCGGCCCGGGTGCCGGGCGGCGCACAGATGCGCTGGGCGGCCTCCTTTTGCACCATCAGGGTGATGGCCTTCACCGGCAGGCGGTCCTCCAGCAGCTTCATCAGAATAGGCGAGGTAATGTAATAGGGCAGGTTGGCGCAGACCACCACCTCCATACCGCCGAACTCTTCGGCTATCAGGCGGTGCAGATCAACCTCCAGCACATCGCGGTTGACGATGGTGACGTTGTCGTAACCGGCCAGCGTTTCGTCGAGGATGGGCAGCAGGCGGCTATCCAGCTCGATGCAAACCACCTTACGGGCGTCCTGCGCCAGTTGGGCGGTAAGCACCCCGATGCCTGCGCCGATTTCAATCACTCCTCGCTGGGGGGTGACCCCGCCCTGCTGCGAGATGCGGGGGCAGACCGCCGGGTTGATGATAAAGTTTTGCCCCAGCGCCTTGGAAAAGGTGAAGCCGTGCCGCTCCAGCAGACTGCGCACCACCGATATATTGGTCAGGTTGTCCATTGATTCCTCCTGCAAAAATAAAGGGTATAATTGGCCACCGCCGAGCGCCTGATAAAGGCATCGTTCGCAGAGCAACAGGCGTTGATTCCGAATAATCGCTGTAGGGGATGCGGCCTCTTCCCCCCTTTTTAGCCCCATCGCGGTCCACCTGACAAACCATCGGCTGCGCAAAGCAGCGCCGGGGGTGGGGGGGGGGGGGGCGCCCCCCCCCCGGGAACA
>JAEWWW010000085.1 GCA_023396215.1 Bacillota bacterium
CCCATCTGCGGTTTTCAAGGGGGGCCGTGTTCTCGTTTGCCGCGCCCCGGTTCATCGTGTTGCCCGCGTAGTTGTTGGTCTGAGGGGCTATGTTTTCGTTGGCTGTGCCACGATTCATGGGGTTGCCCCATCTGCGGTTTTCAAGGGGGGCTGTGTTCTCGTTTGCCACTCCCCGGTTCATCATGTTGCCCGTGTAGTTGTTGGTCTGTGGGGCCGTATTTTCGTTGGCCATGCCCCGGTTCATCATATTGCCCGCGTAGTTGTTGCTCTGCGGGGCCATGTTCTCGTTTGCCGCGCCCCGGTTCATCATATTGCCCGCGTAGTGATTGGCCCGCGGGGCCATGTTTTCATTGGCGTTGCCCCAGCCCGCGGCGTTCCCCTGCTGTGGCTGCCACGGGTTATTCTCCGGCATATTGGCACGGGCGGTGTTTGCAGGCTTCACCTCGGGGCTGACTCTGAGGTTGGGCTCTTTGGGTATGTAGCCGCCCTTGTGGGGATGCCAGGGATAATCCAGCTCGGGGAAAAGTGTGCCTTTATTGTACGCCTCAGACAGTTCATACACCGCCCCAAGGGTTTGAACTGGTACATAAGCCATACCGACCGGGGTTTCGGGCGGGAACGCCCCTTTGCCGGACCCAGTGGCATAGCCGCTGTTCAGGTCGTCTTGAAACACTGTCACTCCTCCTTTGATACTCATCTGCCATCCGGTTTGCAGTTTGCTGCGCTGTGCGCGGCTGAGGGCAAACGCCGGTGCGGATGTTGTGCACTATATTTATTTTCGCCTTCTGCAGTTGGTTAAAATATGCAATATTTCAGCCATAAAGTCATATTTGCAGAATGCTATTCAATTGTAATATATGTGCCGAAAGGGCATCGGGTTACAGGGCAAAGGGCGGCTGCCACCCGCTGCGGCAGGCTGCAAGGCGGGGCGCCGGGCCGGATGCTGAGGCCTCCCCGGCCAAAGAGATGCAAATAACCCTTTTTTGCGGTGTTTCATAGGATGTATCGAGGTGATATTGATGTTTAACATGCTGTTAGCCGCCATTGGAGCCGCATTGCTGGCGCTGGGTATCATCCAGTTTTTCTCGGTGCTGTTCCTGCTGTTTTGGGGCGGCAGCCAACCCCGGCCGTGTTATTTCGTGGTACCGCTCAAGGGCAGCGAAAGCCCCGAAATGCAGCTGCGGGGGATTCACTCCAACCTGCGCCGGTCGTCGTTGCCCGGCAGGCAGATGGTGATTGCCGATTTGGGGATTTCCGGCGAAGGGCTGGCCGTCTGCCGCCACTTTTGCGACGACACCGGCTGCCGCCTGCTGACCCCCCAGCAGCTGCAGGAGGAGCTGAACATTGGTTTGCAAAGCCCCTAAAATTGCACTATACTTATATTAAGCGCCTATCGAACAGGTCGACAGGCTTCACGGGGGGCATCCAGTGCCCCCCGTGTGCCCCCGCAAGTGCGCCGTAGTTGGCGTTGGGGTCAAGGATGTTATAAACGGCCGGCCGGCTCGCCGCCCTACATGTGGGTGAGTTTTGGATGCGGGGGTCCCCCTACTGCCCCATCCAGACGGCAGGTTTTTGGAATATTGATGCTTGGAGGAACCGATGGAGCAAAAGCAGTTGGAAAGCCTTACGGGCAGCATAGAGGAGATCATCTTTCGCAACGAGGACACCGGCTTCACCGTACTGCTGCTGGCAGCCGACGAGGAGCCGGTGACGGTGGTGGGCGAGGTGCTGGATATCGCCGTCGGCGAGGAGGTGACCGTCACCGGGCGCTTTGTGACCCACGGCACCTACGGCACCCAGTTCAAGGCCGAAACCTTTCAGCGCCTGCTGCCCTCCAATGCCGCCGCCATTGCCAAGTATCTGGCTTCGGGGGCGATAAAAGGGGTGGGCCCGGTGCTGGCCGGGCGTCTGGTGGCCAAGTTTGGCGACCAAACGCTGGAGGTCATCGAAAACGAGCCCCGCAGGCTGGCGCAGGTACAGGGCATATCCCCCCAAAAGGCGGCATCTATCGGGGGGGAGTTCAAACGAATTTTCGGCATCCGCTCTGTGATGCTGTTTTTGGAGGGCTTTCAGGTGGACCCTTCGGCGGCTATCCGGGTGTGGAAGCTCTGGGGCAGCCTTGCCGCCGACGTCATCCGGCAAGACCCCTACTGCCTCTGCTGCGACGAGGTAGGGCTGGGTTTTGAGCGTGCCGACGAGATTGCCACCCGGCTGGGGCTGGCCCCCGAAAGCATCCTGCGGGTGCGGGCCGGGCTTTTGCATGTGCTGCGGCACAACGCCCGCAACGGCCATGTCTGCCTGCCGCGGGAGAAGCTGCTGGAGGTTGCGGCCGGCTTTTTGGAGCAGCCCGGCGAGCTGCTGGATGAGGTGCTTGCCGACCAGCTTGCCGAGGGCAACCTGCACCTTTACCAAAACGGGCAGGCAAGCCATGTCTATCTGCCCGAGTACTTTTTTGCCGAAAGCTATATCGCGGGCCGCGTCGGCCTGATGCTGCGGCTGGATTGCCCCCTCAAGCCCGATTACAGCGCCGAGCTGGACAAGCTGGAGCAGCGGCTGGGCATCCAATATGCCGCCCTGCAGCGCAGGGCGGCGGCGCAGGCGCTGGGCAGCAGCATCTTTATCCTCACCGGCGGGCCGGGCACCGGCAAAACCACCACCCTCAACGGCATCCTGCAGCTGCTGGAGCAGCAGAAGC
Organism: Bacillota bacterium; assembly: GCA_023396215.1. Classification (GTDB taxonomy): domain Bacteria; phylum Bacillota; class Clostridia; order Oscillospirales; family Ruminococcaceae; genus Heteroruminococcus. Next base: position 2,696 of record JAEWWW010000085.1, read on the forward strand.
TAAAGGTGGCGCTGGCCGCGCCCACCGGCCGGGCGGCCAAGCGGCTGTCGGAGGTCACCGGGCGGGAGGCCAAGACCATCCACCGCCTGCTGGAGGTGGACCCCGCCAGCCCCCGCCACGCCTTTAAGCGCAATGAGAAGAACCCCCTGCCCTGCGGCGCGCTGATTGTGGACGAGATGTCGATGGTGGACAGCCTGCTGTTTGAGAGCCTGCTGCGGGCCACCCGCCAAAGCTGCAAGCTGATACTGGTAGGCGACCCCGACCAGCTGCCCTCGGTGGGGGCGGGCAACCTGCTGCGCGACCTGATTGCCAGCGACCTTGTGCCCACCGTTCACCTCAGCGAGGTGTTCCGGCAGGCGGCCGACAGCCTGATTGTCACCAACGCCCACGCCATTGTGCGGGGCGAGCTGCCCAACCTTACGCGCCGGGACAGCGACTTTTTCTTTATGCACCGCCAAAACCTCGAGAGCGCCGCCCAAACGGTGGTGGATTTGTGCTGCCGCCGTCTGCCCGCCCGCTATGAGCTTTCGCCCATGTGGGATATTCAGGTCATTGTGCCGGGCCGCAAGGGGTTGCTGGGCACCGAGCAGCTCAACCCGCTGCTGCAACAGGCCCTCAACCCGCCCGCTCCCGGCAAGGTGGAGCACACCGCTCTGGGGCGCACCCTGCGGGAAGGCGATAAGGTAATGCAGGTGCGTAACAACTACGACGCTGTGTGGAGCAGCGGCGAGCTGGAGGGCATGGGGGTGTTTAACGGGGATATCGGCATCATTGAGATGATTGACCGCCCCTCGAGCACCGTGCTGATTCGTTTTGACGATAAGACGGTGGCCTACTCCTTTGATATGCTGGATGAGATTGAGCACGCCTACGCCATCACCATCCACAAAAGCCAGGGCTGCGAGTTTGAGGCGGTGGTGATGCCGCTGGCGGGATACCACCCCCGGCTGCACTACCGCAACCTGCTGTATACCGGCGTGACCCGCGCCAAGCGGCTGCTGGTGGTGCCGGGGCATGCTCAGACGATAGCCGGTATGGTGGGCAACAACAAGCGCACCCTGCGCTACACCAACCTCAAGGCGATGCTGGCCGATGAAAGGGGCGCCCCGGGAGAGCTGCTATGAAAAACCCGCTAAAAAACGCTGTGAAGCTGCTTTACCCCGACCGCTGCCTTTTCTGCGACAGCGTGGTGGCCGCCGGGCATTTTTGTTGCGCCCGCTGCCAGCCCCGTTTGCCGACTATTTTGGACGACTGCTGCATATGCTGTGGTAAGCCTCCCGCCCGGTGCGGCTGCAGCCCGGTTGCGGCCAAGCCCTACCGCTGGCTGATTGCTGTTTTTCGCTACACCGGGCCGGTACGCCGGGCCGTTGCCACCTTCAAGTTTGGCGGCCGCCGCGAAGCCGCCGACTACTTCGCCGGGCTGATGGCCGAGCGCTTACTGCGAAGGGCCTCTCCCCTGCCCTTCGAAGTGGTGACCTGCGTGCCCATGAGCCGCCAAAAGGAGCAGCGCCGGGGGTACAACCAGTCGGCCCTGCTGGCCGCCGCCCTCGCCCTGCGGCTGGGGCTGCCCTTTGAGCCGGGGCTGCTGACCCGCAGCGGGATATTGACCCAGCACGACCTTTCGGGGCGGTTTCGCCGGTTGGGGGCCAAGGCCGCTTTTCACGCCGGCGAGGCCCAAAAGGCGCAGGGCCGCCATATCCTGTTGGTGGACGATATCGCCACCACCGGCTCCACGCTGGAGCAGTGCGCATGGGCTTTGATGGATGCCGGAGCCGAGGCGGTTTACTGCGCAGCCGTCGCGCAGGCTCCTCCAAGGTCGTAAAACGGAATTTTATTAAAAAAAATGTCTTTTATTGTCAGAATTTATTGCGAAATGATTGAAGTTTGTCAATATATAGTCTATAATTTTCTCTGAGCGAAGATGAAAGGTGGCCTTGGTGTGGGACATGACGTAGGAATAGACTTGGGGACAGCCACAACCATCATACACGTCCGGGGGAAAGGCATCGTACTGCGGGAGCCTTCGATTGTTGCGGCGTCGGTGCATACCGGAAAGGTGCTGTGCGTTGGCACCGAAGCCAAAAACATGCTGGGCAAAACCCCCGATAAAATCAGAGTGGTCAAGCCGCTGGCCGACGGGGTAATCTCTGACTATGAGATGACCGGCGAGTTGATTAAGCATTTTTTGCGGCGGGTTTCTTACAGCGGCATCTTCAAGCCCCGGGTCTGCATCTGTGTCCCCTCGGGGGTAACCGAGGTAGAATCCCGCGCGGTGGTGGATACCGCCCTTGCGGCGGGAGCGCGCAAGGTGTTTCTCATCGAGGAGCCGGTCGCGGCCGCTTTGGGGGCCGGGCTGGATATCACCCGCCCGCAGGGCTACATCATTCTGGATATCGGCGGGGGTACCAGCGACGTTGCTGTGCTTTCGCTCAGCGGGATTGTATGCAAAACCTCTCTGAAGCTGGCGGGCAACCAGTTCAGCGAGGCCATCGTGCGCTATATCCGCGATAAATATAATGTGCTGGTGGGCTTTAACACCGCCGAAAAGGCCAAGATAGAGGTGGGCACCGTCTGGCGCGAAACGCCGCTGGTGCATTATGACATCAAGGGGCGCAACCTGATGACCGGGTACCCCGAAAAGCTGACCATCACCAACCACGAGCTGATAGACCCCCTCATGGCCGAGGCCAACCTGATTATCGACGCGGTGCAGACGGTGCTGGAGCGCACCCCGCCCGAGCTGGTGGCCGACCTGCAGCGCAACGGCATTCTGATGACCGGCGGCGGCTCGATGCTAAACGGCCTCGACAAGCTGGTTGCACAGCGCCTCAGGCTGGACGCTTTTCTGGCGCAGGACCCGGTGGAGTGCGTCGCCCGCGGCGTGGGACGTTCCTTCGATTTTCTCGACAAGCTGGCGGACGGCTTTGTCACCCATCTGCGCCACTACGAATAGGCCCATTATTTCATATGTATATAAGCCTCTGCACCGACGTGCAGGGGCTTCTTTGCGGGCTGTAAAGCAAAATTGTTTTTACTGAATTTTGGGTATGCCTGCCAGCCTGAACACCTGCAGCGGCGGTGCGAGGGGATATTTTGCGGCAGGCTGGAAACAATACAGAGGCATAATACCGCAAAAGGGGAGATTTTTGATGCCAAACCTGACCACCAAAGAGCTTTCTGCCATTGAAGACCAGTTGAGCCTTGAGCAGACCGCCATTAAAAAGTACCAGATGTATGCTGCCCAATGCACCGACCCGCAGCTAAAAACCAAGTGTGAAGAGATTGCTACAAAGCACCAGAACCACTACAACCGGCTGCTGGGCCAATTGAGTTAGGAGGCTACAGGATGAACGCACCGCAGATAAACGGCTTTGGCGACAAAGAGATGATGGCCGACGCCCTTGCCTCTCAAAAGCTGCTGACCGGCAACTACAATACCTTTGCCAACGAATGCTCGTCCAACGCAGTGATGTGCGAGCTGATGAATATCCTTAACGAGGAGCATCAGATACAACATGAGATATTTGACGAGATGCAAAAGCGTGGCTGGTACAGCACCGAGCAGGCCGACCTGAATAAGATTAACCAGTGCAGGCAGAAATATCAGTCGCAGAACCCCGGCTGATCCTTTTAGCAACCAGCCCCCATAAAGCGCCCCGTGCATCCAGTCTTTGGCCTGCACGGGGCACTTTCCATCTTGCTCTTAAAGAGCTATACTGCCAGCTCAGGGTCTTGGGCGATAATCTCCTCGCACAAATCCAGAAAAGCCTGAAAGTGCAGCCTGCCGATAAAGCGGTGCCCCCAGGGCGTGGGATGGGGGTTGCGCATAATGTAGCCGCCGGAGGCGGGGTACAGGCAGACCACCCGGCCCATCTGCCCATGACAGAAGCGCTGAAACGCGCTGTAAACATCCACCACCCGGTAGCCCGCCCTCTGATTTGCCACAATGGTGTCGTTGAGGGGGGCCAACAGCTTTTCGACCCCTTCGTGCAGGCCCCGATCGCTCATATAGCGCCCCGAAAGAGAGGCGCTGACCGAGTAGGGGTTATAGATGGTCATGGTCAACAGCATGGCGGTTGGGTTCAGGGTGCGTATGGTGCGGATAATCCGCTCCCAGTTTTGCGGAAAGCTGTGAATCGCTTGACGGGCCCGCGGCAGGTCGAGGGAGGTAAAGCCGGGTACCGAAGCGGCCTTCAGCAGGTCGTTGCCCCCTATCGAGAGGGTGATGATATCCGCCCCGCTGATCAGGCTGCGCAGCGTTTCGCTGCTGTTAATTCTTCCCAGCAGCATCCCGGTGGAATCACCATCCACCGCCATATTTCTATAGGTCGCCCCTCCATACGGCCGGTAATACTCCTCCAGCGCATTGGCGAGGTGCCAGGTATAGCTTTGGGTGGAGGAAAAATAGGTCAGAGTGCCGGTCGCAATCGAATCCCCCAGCGCCAGATATCTAAGTTTGCTCATAAGTGGGTCGCCTCACATCGATGGAGTTTTAGAT
>JAEWWW010000137.1 GCA_023396215.1 Bacillota bacterium
CCATAGCGGTCACCTCGGTTGAGCTGGAGGGGATGTCGATTGCGCTGACCCTGCCCCTCTGCGATGAGGACGGCACCGATTTTGTATTCTCCAGCGACGCTTCGGGCTATCTGAGCGACCGGTTCTCCCCGGTGTATGTGGGGCTTTCAGACGTTTGCCGCTGCCCCAATCCATAAAATTACCCATAAGTCTATAAAAATACAGATTACGACTTGACCTTAAAGCCTTCAGGCGTTAAAATAGCTTAGTGATTGCTTAAGCGACCTTTGGCGGGTTGGCAAGCGCCGCCTGCCGGTGGCCGAGCCGCCCCCTGATTGCTGCCGCAATCTCTTTCATTTATGCCCGGCCGTGGTTGTTTGGTTTGCCTGTTGCCGGGGGATGATACCACAGTCTATGCTTGCGCCCCCAAGGGGTGCGGGCTCATAATATTGCCGGAGGATTATTTATGTCTGTCAAGTATATCTTTGTTACAGGAGGCGTTGTTTCGGGCTTGGGCAAAGGCATCACAGCCGCATCGCTGGGCCGCCTGCTAAAGGCCAGAGGGTACCGGGTCACCATGCAAAAGTTTGCCCCCTATATTAAAGTGGACCCCGGCACCATGAGCCCCTACCAGCACGGAGAGGTCTTTGTGACCGACGACGGCGCCGAAACCGACCTTGACCTTGGACACTACGAGCGGTTTATCGACGAAAATTTATCGGTCAACTCCAATATCACCACCGGCAAGGTATATTGGCATGTGCTCAACAAGGAGCGCCGGGGCGACTATCTGGGCGGCACCGTTCAGGTTATCCCCCACATCACCAACGAGATTAAGGACCGGGTGTACCGGGTGGGTAAAAGCGGCCAGACCGATGTGGTGATTACCGAAATCGGCGGCACGGTGGGCGATATCGAGAGCCTGCCCTTTCTGGAGGCTATCCGGCAGGTGGGCACCGAGGTGGGGCGTGAAAACGCCATGTATATCCATGTGACGCTGGTGCCGTTTATCGCCGGCTCCAACGAGCTGAAATCCAAGCCCACCCAGCATTCGGTGAAGGAGCTTTTGTCGCTGGGCATCCGCCCCAACGTCATCGTCTGCCGCAGCGAGCTGGAACTCCCCGCCGATATGCGCAATAAGATTGCCCTTTTCTGCAACACCCGCACCGAGGATATCATCCAGAACCTGACGCTGCCAATTTTGTATGAGGCACCCCTCATGCTGGAGAAGGAGGGGCTTGCCAAGGCGGTTTGCTACCACCTGAACATCCCCAACACCACCCCCGACCTCACCGAATGGATCGCCATGGTGGACAGGCTCAGGGCCGCCACCCGCAGGGTCAAAATTGCGGTGGTGGGCAAATATGTGTCGCTGCCCGACGCGTATATCTCGATTGTTGAGGCGCTGCGCCACGCGGGCATCTTCAACGACGCGCAGGTGGACGCCCAGCTGATTAACTCCGAAGAGATTACCGAAGAAACGGTGGTCGAGGTTCTCAGCGGCTTCGACGGTATTCTGGTACCCGGCGGCTTTGGCGACCGGGGCATCGAGGGCAAAATTACCACCGTGCGCTATGCCCGCGAGAATAACATCCCCTACTTTGGCATCTGCCTTGGGATGCAGATGGCCGCCATCGAGTTTGCCCGCAACGTGCTGGGGCTGGAGGACGTCAGCTCCACCGAATTTGAAGAGGACTGCTCTAACCCCGTGATACATATCATGGATGAGCAGAAGGATATCGCCAATATGGGCGGCACCATGCGTCTGGGCCTTTACCCCTGCAAGCTGGCGGAGGATTCCATCAGCCACCGGGAGTACCACGAGGACCTGATTTATGAACGCCACCGCCACCGCTACGAGTTCAACAATGCCTACCGCGAGCAGTTTGCCGACAACGGCATGAAGCTGACCGGGCTTTCGCCCGACGGCCGCCTTGTGGAGATTGTGGAGCTGGCCGAGCACCCCTGGTTTGTGGGGGTACAGTTCCATCCAGAGTTTAAATCCCGCCCCAACCGCCCGCATCCGCTGTTTAAAGCCTTTGTGGAGGCGGCGGTGGCCCACCAGAGCAAAAAGTAAAATAATAACCCCCATTTGTGGGTCGGTGACATGAGAATACCAAAAAACGGTGAGGATTTTTCCCCACCGTTTTTTATATGCTGCGGCTGCCAACCTGTGCCGTTTGACCCGCCGCATCAAGGCCGGGCCAGCTTATTCCTTTTGGGCAACAACGATTAACCGCCGACTATTTTTGTTGTATTCGCCGAAATGGTAATCCGCATATATTTGGATGTTCCCGAACCCAGCTTGCGAAAGCAATTGCCGGTAATCATCATCAAGCAGTATCCGATATACAATGTCGTACTGGTTTTGTTCCATCCGCTGTGGGCTGTGGTACAAATCCAAAACGTGGATGGTCTGAAACCGTGAGTCATGCTCCTTGACAAACACCCTCGAAAAATCTCCCCGGTTTATTACTACCTCAATGGGCGGCAGCGTTAATGTATAATGGGTGGTGCCCTGCGTTAATATCAGCAGGCCGCCTTTATTCAGCCGGTTTTTCATCGAACGCAGTGCCAGCAGCAAATCTTCATCTGCGTGCAAATGCGGCAATGACGTTGTCAGGCATACGACGGCGTCAAATTTGTTATCAAATTGTTGTTCCAGATATCGAAAATCACATTGACACAGCGGGACGCTAATGCCTTTCTGTGTCAGGTTGCTTTTTGCAACCTTTAGCATGGATGCAGAGTAATCCGAACCCCATACCTGAAACCCCAACTGAGACATCATGTACAGGTGTTGACCTGTTCCGCAGGCACAATCCAAAACCGTTTTTACGCCATGTCTGGAGAAAACCGTTTCTAAAAAGGTTTTTTCATCGCCCAGATATTCATCTATCGGGCCAAATTCATCATAATCAAATGCGAATTTTTTATAAATATCCATGCTTGTCACCCCATGCCGTCGTTCGTTTGATGCCAATCATGTGTGGCCGTACTGCCCCTGCCTGCTGTTCGATTTCATATTATCAAACACGGCTGCAGCTTGTAAATAGCTGTAGCCGTTGTTTTCTGATATCACATCTCCATAGCGGATAGATTTTTATTTATAGCCGCAAATCTTTAAAATACGGGGCCCGCCGTCGGGCCGGCCTGTCTATTTCCCGTTCAGGCTGTTCCCAGCGCTAAATGCCAAATAAGGTTTTTGCATTCCGGGCGGTAGCATCCAATAGCTGCTGGGCGGTAACGCCTTTAATGTCGGCCATCACCTGCGCGGTCAGCGGTATCATCGAGGAGTCGCACCGCTGCCCCCGGTGGGGCACCGGCGCCATATAGGGGCAGTCGGTTTCAATCAGCAGCCGCTCGAGGGGCACCGCTGCCACCGCCTCCAGCGGCTTGCGGGCGTTTTTAAAGGTCACCGCCCCGGTGAAGCCCACATACATCCCCAGCCCCACCACCTCGCGGGCCATCTCAGCCGAGCCGCTGAAGCAGTGCAGCACCCCCGCGGGGCGGTAGCGGTGCAGCAGCGCAAGGGTGTCGGCATGGGATTCCCGGTCGTGGATAATCACCGGCAGGCCCAGCTCGACCGCCAGTTGAAGCTGCTGCTCAAACACCTGCCGCTGCAGCTCCCGGGGCGAAAAGTCGTAGTGGTAATCCAGACCGATCTCCCCAATGGCGCAAACCCTGGGCGCAGAGGCAAGGGCGCGCAGCTGGGAAATGTAATCCTCGGGGGCTTCGGCGGCCTCGTGGGGGTGCACACCCACGGCGCAGTACATAAAGGGGTACCGCTCCGCCAGTGCGATACAGGCCCGGGCGCTCTTCACGCTGGTGGCGGGGTTGATAATCCCCGTTATCCCCTGCCTGGGCAGCGCCTCCAGCAGGGCATGGCGGTCCTCGTCAAAGTGCTGGTCGTCATAATGGGCGTGTGAATCAAAAATATTACTGTACATCTGCTCTTCCTCTTTCGGTCAAAGCCGCAAGAGCTTCAATAAAGCTTGCTCTTGCCGCCATGCTGCGTGTATAATGAAGTGTATTCCCTTACATAAAAACATCGGCCCCACACCGGCTGCCCGGCGTTACCGGCCAAGCGTCATCACAAGGATTTTAAAAGGAGAACCTGCAACCTCATGTGCAATCAGCTTTCTGCCCGCTCCAGCTTTTTTGCCGGCCTGAAAAGCGGGACACCCGTGGCCATCGGCTATCTGCCGGTGGCAATTACCTTTGGCCTGCTGGCCCAAAACGCCGGATATGGCGGACTGCCCGCCGTGGCCATGTCGCTCATCGTCTATGCCGGAGCCAGCCAGTTTGTAGCCATCAACCTGCTGTCGCTGGGGGTGACCCCCTTCGGGCTGGTTGTCACCACCCTGCTGCTGAATTTCCGTCACTTTATTATGTCGGCCTCGCTTTCTCAGCGGCTGAAATCCGCCTCCACCGGGCTGACCGCGCTGGCTGCCTTTGGCGTTACCGACGAAACCTACGCCGTAGCCATGTTCAGCCAGCAGAAGCAGCTGGGCGTGTGGTATGTGCTGGGGCTCAACCTGACCGCCTACCTTTCCTGGGTGGGGGGTACGGCGCTGGGCTGTGTGGCGGGGGGCTTTATCCCCGATTATATCGCCGCCGGCCTGAGCTTTTCACTCTACGCCATGTTTGTGGGGCTGCTGACCCCCAACCTCAAAGGCTCGCCGCGGCTCTGCGTGGTGGCCCTGATTGCGGCGGCAATCAGCTGCCTGCTGACCTTTGCCGCGCTTTCCAAGGGGCTGGTGGTTATTGTGTCCACCCTGAGCGCGGCCATAGCCGGGGCGGTTTTCTTCCCCGAGCGGGAGGAGGTATCACAGCCATGAACAACATCTATCTGGTGATTCTGCTTATGGGGCTGGTAACCTACCTGCCCCGCATGCTGCCGCTGGTGGCGCTGAAAGACCGCAGCCCAAGCGGCTTCGCCGGCCGTGTGCTGGAGTATATCCCCGCGGCCGCTCTCAGCGCGCTGATTTTCCCCGGCAGCCTGACCGCCACCGGGTCGGTGGCAGGGGCGGTTGCCGCCATTGTGGTGGCCGCCTTTTTGGCGCTGCGCAAATGCAGCCTGATTTTGGTGGTGCTGGGCAGCGTGGCTGCGGCAGTCATTACAGGGCTGCTGTTTTAATCGGCGTTTCAAACCAAAGCCCCCTTAAAGGGGGTTGCACAGGCCCTGGGCCTGTCTGTTTATTGTACCGGTGCAGCACAAAACAACAGTGACGAAAGGGGGCGCCGCCATGCTGGCGAAAGCAGACCTGAAGCTGGTGTCGGAGGGGATGCCCTTTTGGCAGCAGCTTACACCCCAGGAGCAGCAGCTTTTGAAGGAGCGAATGCTGAAAATCGTTTACCCGGCGGGGATGGCCCTGCACGAAAACGGGCAGGAATGCACCGGGCTGGTGCAGGTATTCAGCGGGAGGCTCAGAGCCTATATGCTCTCTGAAACCGGAAAGGAGATTACCCTCTACCGCCTGTTTGAGGGGGATATCTGCGTGCTGTCGGCCTCCTGCGTACTGCGGGATATCACCTTTGATTTTCACATCGAGGCAGAGGTGGAAAGCGAGGTATTTGTGATCCCTCCCAGCCTCTTTTACCGGCTTTCCGAGAGCAGTCTGGCGGTGAGCAACTACACCTCACGGCTGATTTCGGCCCGGCTTTCCGACGTGATGTGGGTGATGGAGCAGGTGGTTTTCATGAGCTTTGACCGCCGCCTTGCCCTGTTTTTGCTGGAGCAGGCCTCGATAGAAGGCGCCCCCACCCTGACGCTGACCCACGAGATTATCGCCAAGCATCTGGGCAGCGCCCGCGAGGTTGTGACCCGGATGCTGAAATACTTTCAGCAGGAGGGGCTGGTGAGCCTCGCCCGCGGAACGGTTACCATCACCAACGCCAAGGGGCTGCGCAGACTGACCTGAGTGTTTCAGGCGGGCTGCACAGCCCTTTTTGTTTGGGGCAAGGGGCGATATGGGCAGCGGCCTCTATGGTGCGGTATGGATGTCGGGGGGTGCGGGCGGTCAAAGACCGCCCCTACGGGGGCGGTATGGTTACACCGGGCCTCTGTAGGCATCGGCCCCTATATTTTGTGTGGCGAGGGCGAGCCCCGCAAGCGCAGCCAACGAAGCAAGAGAAAACACCCCGTGTTTTCACGGTTACGCCCCCTTTACCGGGCGCATTCTTAAAATCAGGCGCCGAAAAAGGGTGCAAGGCGGGGCGGTGAGCGACGCAAATAAGGGAGCATACTTTGTGTATGTGACCGCCATTTGCAAGCGCAGCCAATGAAGCAAGCGAAAATACCCCGTGTTTTCACGGTTGCGCCCCTTTATCGGACGCCTGCGTTCTTTTTCTTGTCGCGTATATACTTGCTCATCCCCACCGACGCATGAGCGCCGTCCGAAACCGCTTTGGCCACCTGCAAAAAGCCGCCGATGCAGTCGCCCGCGGCAAACAGGCCCTCCACGTTGGTCATAAAGCTGCTATCCACCGCGATGTTGGTGCCCTCAAGGGCGATGCCCAGCTTGGCCGCGAAGTCGGTGGCAGATGCGGTACCGATGGCTACAAAGACGCCCTCTACCTCCTGCCTGCCCGCCCTGGTGACGATGGCCTGCACCTTCTCTTCACCCTCTATCTCGAGAATTTTATCGGTCACCACCGGCAGCCCTTCCGGCAGGCTGGTGGCGGTCAGCGGCGCGCCGTTGGTGAAGAGGGTGATGTTTTTGGTGAAGTTCATCAGGTCGTGCAGCTCGGATGCGGCATAGTCGCCGCTGCCGATAACCGCCAGCGGCTTGCCCCGGTAAAAGAAGCCGTCGCAGACAGCACAGAAGCTGATGCCCTTGCCCCGCAACTTCTCAAACCCCTTGATGGGGATGTTCACACGGGATTTTCCGGTAGCCAGCAGCACCGCCAGCGCCTCGTACTCGCCGGTGCCGGTTTTGACCGTGAAGTGCTCGCCGCTGTCGATGTGCAGCACCTCTTCGGTCAGCACCGGGACGCCCAGCGCCTGCGCCTGCGCAATGCCGGTTTCCATCAGGGCCTTGCCCTCCAGCGGTTGGGCCAGACCGTAGTAGTTTTCAATCTTCTCGCTCTTTTCAAGGGCGCCCCAGCCCTTGCCGATGACCGTGACATCCAGTCCTGCGCGCTTGAGGTAGAGGGCTGCCGAAATCCCTGCCGGGCCTTTTCCAATGATAATTGCGTCCTGCATAATAAAGACCATTCCTTTCACCTATATTCCAACACAAACAGACCGTAAAAAGGAATGGTCTGTTTGTGCATCAATCCGCGGTTCCCGCCACTGGCGGGGAGCGATTGGCACATGACGGGATAGCGTGATTTTTCACGCCATCCCTCCTGATGGGGTCTGCTCTGCCGCCAGCAGAGAAAGGCCCAGTTTCTATTTTGTTATTGATAGCCGCAATGCGGCATGGCGTCCTTTGCCTTTAGCCAGGTGGACTTGTTGGGTAACGCACTTGTGGGAATAACCCCGCACCTCAAACCACCCCGCCGCCTGCGGGCGGCACCCCTCCAAGGAGGGGAACAAGCGGCACGGCGTCCTTCGCCTTTAGCCGGGTGGGGCTGTTGGGCCGCCGCACTTATGGGAATAACCCCGCACCCCGAACCACCCCGCCGCCTGCGGGCGGCACCCCTCCAAGGAGGGGAACAGGGGCGGTGCAAAGCCCCATAAGGATTATTCCCCGTCCGCCTGTGCTTCGGTACTTTTCAGGTAGGCCAACAGCTCCTGCTTACCCACCCGGGAGACGCCCGCGCGCTGCACGTCGGTGAGGCTGTCGATGCTGATGTTGTATTCCTTCTCGATGAGTTCCTTGTACCGGGGGCGGCAGAAAGCGCCCTGACAAAGGCCCATCGAGGCGCGGGTGCGCCGCTTGACCCCATCCACAGTGGTAACCCGGATGCCCCCGCGCAGGCTGTCGAGAATCACCCGCTGCGTCACCTGCTCACAGCGGCAGATGAGCCTTTCGCCGCTGGAGGGCAGCGCCGCCAGACGCTTGACCTCATCGGCAGGCAGAGGCTCTTTGGGGGTAATAATTGGCAGGCGGTAGGGCAGATAACGCGGGTTGGGCAGCAGCCTGACCCCCGCCTGCCTAATCATCTCGGCCACGCGGTCGGCAATGGCGGGGGCCGAGGTCAGCCCCGGCGACTGAATGCCCGCCACATTGATAAACCCGGGGGTCTTGCTCATTTCAACAATGAAGTCGTCGGTGGAAGAAACCGCCCGCACCCCGGCAAAGCTGCGGATAAACTTGGTGATATCCAGCTGCGGAGCCGCCGCCAGACCCTGCCGGTAGATGGCCGCTAGCCGCTGTACATCGGTGGAGCGGTTGTCCCCCTCCTCGTCGATGGCATCCGGGCCAATCAGCAGGTTGCCGTGGTAGGTGGGGGTGACCAAAATCCCCTTGCCCATCTTGGTGGGCATCTGGAACACCACGGTGCGCAGCAGGTCGCCGGTGCCCTTCTCCAGCAGGATATACTGCCCCGAACGGGGGCGGATGGTGAACTCAGCAGGGGCCGCCATGGCCGCCACTCGCCCGGATTCAACCCCGGCGCAGTTAATAACCATTGCCGCCTGACGCTGTTCCTTGCCTGTGGTGACCAAAAAGCCTTCGGCCTGCTTTTTGATGTCGGTTACCGTTTCGTTCAAAAACAATTTGATGCCGTTTCGCACCGCGTTTTCAGCGAGGGCGATTGCCATCTCATAGGGGGAGCAAACCCCCGCGCCTTTGCAGTAAAGGGCGTAGCATGCCTGCGGGTTGGCGTTTGGCTCCACCTCTAAAATCTCTTTACCCGATAGTATCTCGATATCGGCGAGGCCGTTGCGGCGGCCGTTTTCCAACAGCGCCTGCAGCTTGGGCAGGTCGTCGGGGTCGGTGGTCAGCACCAGCGAGCCTGTCTGCCGAAAGCCGAAATGCAGCTCGCTGTCAAGCTGGGCAAACTGCACCCTGCCCTGATAGCAAAGCTGCCCCTTGAGCTTGTCGCTGCTTTCGGCGTAGCCGCCGTGCACAATGGCGCTGTTGGCCTTGGTGGAGCCCATGGCCACATCCGGCTCTTTTTCCAGCACGCAGATGCGCAAATCGTAGCGTGAGAGCCGCCGGGCGATGGCCAGCCCGGTGATGCCCGCCCCAATAATCAAAATGTCGTACATAAAATGCCCCCTTGTTGTGAATGATGGGGTGGCGGTGTGCGCAAGATAATAACCCGAACCTGCCTGCAAATCGGTTTTCAGCAGGCTGACCGCATCTCGCCGCCACTTGGTGCAGGGCGAGCGGCCAAGCTGCCCACATTATTATTTACAGTATAACATAAAACTTGTCTTTTCATAAGACTCTTGGCGCTGTCACAGGCAGCGGCTTTTCACTGTTTTCCTGTTTTTATCTGAAATAACAAAATTTTCTGTTGGGCCTGTATGCAATTTTTTTGCCAGCCGCCCAGATAGAATAAAAGCGATGGATAAAGCGAATGCTAATATCGGTCAGGTTGCGGAAAATGACCCGGCCTTGCATACCCTATGATGCGAAAGACATTTTATGAAGTGACCGATTTTCAAAAAACTATCAGAATACAGGAAGTGATAAGATGAGAAAAGGAATTGCCATAATTACGGCTGTTATTCTTTTGGCCTCTTTGACCGCATGTACCAAGAAGCCGGGCACTTCGAGCAGCCTGCCCGGCACCAGCACGCCTAACACCAGCACACCCGGTACCAGTACACCCGGTACCAGCGCCCCTGAAACCAGCGCACCCACAAGCACCCCCGAAACCAGCGCACCGGCCGCTACCTATAAGGACGGCACCTACTCTGCTGAAGAAAAAGGTTATGCAGGGCAGATCAAGGTTGACGTAACAGTAAAGGATAAGAAGATTTCTGAGGTCAAGATTGCCTCGCACACCGAAACCGAGGGCGTGGGCACCAAAGCCATCGACCAGCTGCCCGCCAAAATTGTGACCGCAAACTCGGCGGAGGTCGACAGCATCAGCGGTGCTACCGTTACCTCTGACGCCATTAAAAAGGCGGTTGCCAAAGCTTTGTCCGACGCGTCGAACAAATAACCGTACCAAAAAGGCACCTGAGCAGAAGTCCTCTGCCCAGGTGCCTTTTGCTGGCCCGATTATTTAGATTCTGCCGGTGGTTACAAGGAACTGGCCAAAGGTGGCGGTTATAAACGCAATGCTGCCATCTTTGACAACGCTGGAGGCTACCAGCGTGTAGCTGCCGGTTGTATCGTTGTATACATAGATGTTGACCGTTTTGCCGTCGGCTATCGGTGTTTTTACGCTTACGCCGGCTGCCTTGGGCAGGGTGAAATTGCCGCCCAGCTTGAAAGCATCGGACTGGGCGCCTGCGCTTTTTACGGCCTTCAGCATCTGGTCGGCGTCGGGCGCCTTGGCGGCGTAATCCATGGGGTAGTAATACCGGCCGGGCTCGGTCACATTGCCAAACCCGCCTGTGAGGGTAACAACGGCAGCGTTATCAATGCTGACCTGCAGGCCCACATTGGCGGGAACCGCTCCTACCGTATTCACTGTGCCTACGCTGAGGGCAGCGCCGCCGCTGCTGAGCGATACCGGGATAACATGCACCGATGTGGCGCCCACTCCGGTTGTCACCACACCCTTGGGCAGCTCTTGGGAGCTGTCTTTCAGGGCTGCCGCGGTGTCTTCAATCTTGGAGGTGGTTTCGGCAGTGTTGGCGTTGTTCTGGGTGGGAGAGCTAACGGTGCCGCCGGAGGAACCGCCGGAGGAGCCGCCGCCGTTAGAGGCATCGGGGTTTACCACATACCAAACCTGCTCTTTTCCACTAATGTTTTTGATTTCTTTTTTGAGGCCCTTTGTTGTGGTAATCTTGATATTGCTGCTTTCAGGGCCATCAATCCAGATGACAGGTGTGTCATTATCTGTGGCAGTTCTGAATTTAAAAGAGTTCAGCTTAAACTCGGCCTTTCCGTCTTCTATGCCAGCACCAATGCCGACCTCGACGCCACCCCATTGGTTATCGAGAAGCGCCAGTTTAGAGGCTGTAACCTTGGAAGCATTGACCAGCAGGCCACCATATTCTGACCACATAACCGTAACGTCTTCTAAAACAACATCATCTGAGCAGTATGCTTGGATGCCGTACTTCGGTACATAAAAGATGGTGACATCCTTGATGACCACCTTGCCTGTGACATTTTTCACCAAAATCCCATGACCTGATTCACTATTTCCTATTTCAGGAACTAAACCAGGCAGTATGGTATAGCCATTGCCGTCCAGAGTAATCGCTTTGGTCAAAATCAGAGTTTCGCTCAGGTACACATTGCCCGTCAGCTTCACTGTAGCTCCGGTTTGTGCCTGTTCAATGGCCTCTCTCAGAGCGGTTTCCTCCATTGTTTTGACCGTATACCAATCTTGGTCTGCGTTTGCCCCGTTGCCTGAGGATTTAACCAGTGAATCAGGGGCTGTAATCTTAATTTCATCTATCGAGGGCCCATCAATCCAGATAACAGGATTTGTATCCACTACACCAAAGCTGTAGGAATCAAGGGTGAGCTCTGCCGCTCCATCGTCAATGTCCGCTCCAATACCAACCTCGATGCCGCCCCATACATTGCCCATCAGCGCAAGTCCGGTGGCGGTCACCTTGGAAGCATTCACGTATACCCCGCCATATTCGGCTTCTGATACAGTGACGTTATCCAGCACCACGTCATCCGAGCGGTACGCCTGAATACCGTATTTCTTTGCGTGGCGAACGCTCAGGTTTTTCAGCGTCACCTTGCCGGTAACCAGATGAACCAGAATCCCATGGCCCTCCATACTGCTTCCCGCAGGGATGCCGCTGGCGTCAATGGCAAAGCCCTTGCCATCGATGGTAACCGGCTTGGTGATTAACAGGGTTTTGGTAAGCTCTACATCCTCTGTCAAAGTTACCGTCCCACCCTTTTCCAGTGCGGCAATCAGCTTCTCCTCGGGCGTAGCTTCAGTTGCCCCTCCCCCGCTTTCCGCCATGGCTGCAATCCCGCAGCTCAGGGCCATGGCCAGCGCCAAAATGAGCGCCAGCGCTTTTTTTAGGTGTCCCATAGTCGTAGCCTCCTTTTATTTACCCCGCCCTTTCAGGCGGAAATTAACAGAATCCATCCTTAAGGGCATGTGTCCTCGGCGTCCGCCTCATGGTCCACCATATCCAACGCCGCCTGAAGCACACAGCGTATCATCTCTGATTGTGAAGCGTTATAAAATTTTTCCTTTTTCAAATCGGTTAAGGCGGCTTCCAGTTCAGAATTTACGCTGACTCGCAAGCGTTTTTTCTCTCCAGACAAAAGAACACCCCCTTTTTACGATATTCACCGGTTCACTCACAATTTATTATACAGGTTCACTGTCAATAATTAACAGATATCGCGGTGAACCACTATGTACGGTGACCCACTTGCAATGCCTCCTTGCGCGAGAGTATAATATATAGCGGAGGTGAAAAGATGGCTACCAACAGACCACGCTACACCGTTTCGGTGGATGACGAAATGTTTCAGCAGATTGAGGATTTTCGTTTTAAGAACCGATTTCAAACCCGGTCGGAGGCTACCGCAGAGTTGATTCGCCTCGGGCTGGAAGCACTCAGACAGCGTGAGCATCAAAACGACCAAAAGTCTGAATAGCCGCTTGCAACCGATGGCGACCACGCCAAGCGGCTACGGGGCAGCCTTTGGACTGGGCTGCTCCTGTAGCCGT
This sequence comes from Bacillota bacterium, assembly GCA_023396215.1. Taxonomy (GTDB): domain Bacteria; phylum Bacillota; class Clostridia; order Oscillospirales; family Ruminococcaceae; genus Heteroruminococcus. The sequence goes on from JAEWWW010000137.1 coordinate 12,712, forward strand.
TTGCTTTTGCTTTTTCGCGGGCAGGCTATCCCCCGCAAAAAACGCTACACTTTAATATAAAGGGCTGATATTGCATGCGAAAACTGACCCGTTATCTGCGCAGCTTTAGAAAGGAGGTCATTTTAGGCCCCTTCTTTAAGCTGCTGGAGGCGGTTTTTGAACTGATTGTACCGCTGCTGATGGCGGCGATTATCGATAAAGGCATCGGCGGCAACGACCCGGCCTACATCTACCGCATGGGCGGGATGATTGTGCTGCTGGGGATGGCGGGGATGGCCTGCTCCTTTACCTGCCAGTATTTGGCCGCGAGGGCTTCACAGGGGATGGGCACCCTGCTGCGCAACGACCTGTTTGCCCATATCAACTCCCTTTCCCACGCCGAGATTGACCTTTTGGGTACTCCCTCGCTCATCACACGGCTGACCACCGACATCAACCAGATTCAACTGGCGGTAGCCATGCTCATCCGGCTGGTGGGACGGGTGCCTTTTTTGGCGCTGGGCGCCACCGTGATGGCCATGAGCCTTGACCTGCGGCTGTCGTTGGTCTTTTGGGCCGCGGTGCCGCTGGTGGGCGGGGTGCTTTACCTCATCATGAGCCGGTCGGTCCCTTTCTATAAGGTCATTCAAAAAAAGCTGGACCACCTTGCCCTCATTGCCCGGGAGAATTTAGAGGGGGTGCGGGTGATTCGCGCCTTTTCAAAGCAGGAGGCGGAAACCGGCCGCTTCACCGCCGCCGGGGACGACCACACCCGCACCGCCGTCGCGGTGGGCAAGATTTCCGCTATGCTCAACCCCGCCACCTATATCATCCTGAATTTCGCCGTCATCGCCATCCTTTGGTTTGGCGGCTTCAGGGTGGAGAGCGGCGCGCTGAGCCAGGGGCAGATTATCGCCTTTGTCAACTATCTCAGCCAGATTTTGCTGGCGCTGATTGTGCTGGCCATGCTGGTCGTCGTCTTTACCCGCGCCTCGGCCAGCATCGCGCGGGTCAACGAGGTCTTTGATATCACCTCCAGCATCACCGAAAGCGGCGGGCCGATGCCTGCCGCCGTCCCCGGCACGCCGCGGGTGGAGTTTAAAGGCCTTTCCTTTGCATACAACCAAGGGGGCGAATACGCCCTGAAAAACCTGTCGGTGCAGATATCCGCCGGTGAAACGGTGGGAATTATCGGCGGTACCGGCGCGGGCAAAACCACGCTGGTGCAGCTTATCCCCCGCTTCTATGACGCCACCGAGGGCAGCGTGCTGGTGGACGGGGTGGACGTCAGGGAGTTCCCCCCCACCCTGCTGCGGCAGCGGATGGGCATTATACCCCAGCGGGCGGCGCTTTTTTCCGGCACGGTGGCGCAAAACCTGCGCTGGCGCTGCCCCGACGCCACCCAGGGCCAGTTGGAGGCCGCCGCACGGATTGCGCAGGCCGACGAGTTTATCCAAAAGCTGCCCGAGGGCTATGAGAGCCGGATTTTACAGGGGGGTAAAAACCTCTCGGGCGGGCAGCGTCAGCGGCTGACCATCGCCCGCGCGCTGGTGGGCGGGCCGGATATCCTGATACTGGACGACAGCGCCAGCGCGCTGGATTTTGCCACCGATGCGGCGCTGCGCCGGGCCCTCAGGCAGGATACCCGGGGCATGACCGTCTTTATCGTTTCGCAGCGGGCCTCCTCCATCAAGCATGCGGACAAAATTATTGTGCTGGACGAAGGTCAGGTCGCGGGCATCGGCACCCACCGGCAGCTTTTTGAGAGCTGCGAGGTGTACCGCGCCATCTGCCTGTCACAGCTCAGCGACGAGGAGGCGGCAAAGGCATGAAACAGGTGTTCAAACGACTGCTGAGATACACCCGCCCCTATCTGGGCTATCTGGCGGGGGCGCTGCTCTGCGCCGTCGCCAGCGTGACCCTGACCCTGCGCTCCCCCATCCTCATTGGCCGGGGGGTAGACCGCATTCTGGGGCCGGGGGCGGTGGATTTTGAGGGGCTGGCGCTGATTTTGCTGTGGCTGGCCCTGACGGTGGCGGGCAGCGCCTTTTTTCAGTGGCTGATGGCCCTCTGCACCAACATCGCCGCCCACCGCACCGTTTTGGATTTGCGCCTTGAGGCCTTTGAGAAGCTGCACCGGCTGCCGCTGAAATACATCGACGGCAACCCCCACGGCAACATCATGAGCCGCATTGTGGGGGATATTGAGCAGATATCCACCGGGCTGCTGCAGGGCTTTACCCAGCTTTTTACCGGGGTGATTACCATTCTGGGCACCCTGCTGTTTATGCTTTCGCTCAATCTGGGCATCACGCTGGTGGTGGTGCTGCTCACCCCCATTTCACTCTTTGTCGCCGCCTTTATCACCGGGCGCACCCACCACATGTTCAGGTCGCAGTCGGCCATTCAGGGCGAGCTCAGCGGTTATGTGGAAGAGATGCTGGGCGGCCAGAAGGTGGTGAAGGCCTTCGGCTATGAGCAGCGGGCCCAGCAGGGCTTTGAGGCGCTCAACGCCGACCTGTATCAGGTGGGGGTCAAGGCACAGCTCTATTCCTCGCTGAGCAACCCCTGCACCCGCTTTGTCAACGGCCTTGTGTATGCCGGGGCGGGCATTGTGGGGGCGATTACCGCCATCGGCGGCGGCATCTCGGTGGGGCAGCTTTCCTCCTTTTTGGCCTATGCCAACCAGTACACCAAGCCCTTTAACGAGATTACCGGCGTTGTCACCGAGCTGCAGACCGCCATCGCCTCGGCCCGCAGGGTATTCGAGCTGCTGGACGAGGCCGAGGAGGCCGACGACAGCGGCCTTGCGGTGCTAAAGCAGACCGAAGGCAGCGTGCAGCTTGAGCAGGTCAGCTTCTCCTACGACCCTGACAAACAGCTGATAGAGGGGCTGAACCTGCAGGTAAACCCGGGGCAGCGCATCGCCATCGTGGGGCCCACCGGCTGCGGCAAAACCACCCTGATTAACCTGCTGATGCGGTTTTACGATGTCACCGGCGGGGCGATACGGGTGGATGGCGCGGATATCCGCAGCGTCACCCGGGGCAGCCTGCGCCGCAGCTACGGCATGGTGCTGCAGGAAACCTGGCTGTTTTCGGGAACGGTGCGGCAAAACATTGCCTACGGCATGCCCGACGCCACCGAAGAGCAGATCATCGAGGCCGCCAAGGCCGCACACGCCCACGGCTTTATCCGCCGTCTGCCCAAGGGCTACGACACCGTTTTGGGCGAGGACACCAGCCTTTCACAGGGGCAGCGGCAGCTGCTCTGCATCGCCCGGGTGATGCTCAGCCGCCCCCCCATGCTGATACTGGACGAAGCCACCAGCAGTATCGACACCCGCACCGAGCTGCGCATCCAGAGCGCCTTTGCCCTGATGATGCAGGGGCGTACCAGCTTCATCGTGGCCCACAGGCTTTCCACCATCCGCGAGGCCGATATGATTTTGGTGATGAAGGACGGCAACATCATCGAGCAGGGCAGCCACGCCCAACTGCTGGCGCAGGGGGGCTTTTACGCCAGCCTGTATAACAGCCAGTTTGCCGAGGCCTAAGGGCCGGGCATGTCGCCTCCCCGCGGGAGGTGTGGATTGAAATATTATGGCTTATATCACTCCCTTCTTCACCGATGGCCGTCACCTCCGCTTACGGGGGTGTGGGTTGAAATAGGACGATGAGCGACACACCGAAACCGAAGATATGTCACCTCCCTCCCGGGAGGTGTGGGTTGAAATACCTCAAACTTTGCCGCCGCTTGCTTCCATCGTTTGTCACCTCCCTTGCGGGGGGTGTGGGTTGAAAGTTTATCCGGGAAAAGAGCCGAACCACCCCGCCCTGCGGGGCACCCCTCCAAGGAGGGGAATTGGGGGGTAGATGGGCAGAGAGCAGGTGCCGCTCCCGCCGCAGCCTGACCCGGCTACAACGCACAAAGGCCCTCCATGGTGTACACCATGGAGGGCCGTTTCATCTGTCCGGCTATTACTGCCCGTTGCATCCCGACGCCGGGGCCGCCCCCCACGGTAGCTATGGCGCCGACAGGCAGGAGCTTACCCCCGCCGACCCGCTGCGGCAGACCCCAAAACAGATTGTAAATATTTTATGAAGTAGGCAATAAATGCTGGTTTACTCCCCACTATATGGGTGTATACCAACGTCTGACCGCCTTTTGAAAGGAATGTTTCAATATGAAAAAGATACTGAAAGCCACCGCCCTTTCGCTTTCGGCCGCGCTGCTGCTTACCGCCTGCGCCGCGCCGGGGCTGGGGCCCGCGCCCAACCCCGGAGAACCCACCGCCGTTTTGGCCGATACCGACGGCAGGCTGACGGCTCAAGGCTCCGACACCCATGAACCGGACAGCCAGCTGGCTTTGAGCATCGGCCGCTTTGGCCTTGACCTCTACCGCAGCCTTTACACCCCCGATGAAAACCTGATTATCTCTCCCCTGAGCCTTTACACCGCGCTGGCGATGCTCTACAGCGGCGCCGACGGCCAGAGCGCACAGCAGCTGGCGGACGCGATGTATATCCCGGAGGGCGACTTTCACGCCGCCATGCGGGAGCTGCAGCTCTACCTGCTGGCCCCCCGCGACGATACCAAGCTGCTGACCGCCAACTCGGTCTGGCTGCGGGATAGCTTTGCCGGTGATGTGAGCCAAAACTTTTTGGACAATAACGCCGCCAACTACGCCGCCCGCATCGAGGCGCTGGATTTTGACAACCCCGCCGCAAAAGACACCATCAACGGCTGGGTGGAGAAAAACACAAATGGCCTGATACAAAAGGTGATTGAGAACGATATTGACCCCGCAATCATGCTTTACCTGATTAACACCGTTTACTTTAAGGCCAAATGGACCACCCCTTTTAAGGGCGGGGCCACCCATAAGGGCAACTTTAATACCCCCGCCGGGGTGGTGCAGGCCGATATGATGAACCTGCGCGCCCAACTGGTAAGCTATGAGGACGATAACCTGCAGGCGGCGGTGCTGCCCTATACCGATGGCAAAACCTCGATGCTGGTGGTGCTGCCCAAAAATCTGGACGACTTTGTAAAGAGCTTCACAGCCGAGGAGCTGCTGCCGCTGATGGCAAAGATGCAGTCCCGCGAGGTACTGCTGACCATGCCCAAGGTGGATACCTCCACCAAGCTGGCGCCTGTCGAGGCGCTGGCCGCTCTGGGGGTCACCGATATCTTTGACCCCGCCACAGCCGATTTAACCGCCCTGAGCCCCAAGGCCAAGGCGATTGGCCTGCATGTGGGCGAAATCAGCCACCAGACGGTCCTCAAGATTGACGAAGAAGGCACCGAGGCCGCCGCCGTAACGGTGGTCGCCCCGGAGGCAACCTCGGCGCCGATAGACCAGATGGTGATGACGGTGGACCACCCCTACTTTGTCGCGGTGGTGGACCATCAGGCCGGGGTGCTGTTCGCAGGGTCGATTGTAGACCCCACCAAATAACTATCCTTTGGCCCCTTACCCAATTGCCAACCCTTGCTGATACATCTCTTAACCCCCCAGCACCGGAAAGCCGCCCCCCGCACAACTGTGCGGGGGGCGGCCTTTTTGTTTGGTACTATTACTATCCTTGAAGTGCGGCGCTTAGGCTGGCATCTCCCCCTGCTCCAGCATCTCTTCGGTCAGCCCGGCGGCCAGACCCACCAGTTGCTTGCAGGATAATTTGTCGCTGCCGGGGGCAGGCTTCTGATGGAAGTCGCCGTCCAGCAGGTCGCGGCAGATGATAGACCCTGCTTTCTCTTTGAAGCGGGCGGCCAACGCCTGTATGCCCTGATAGTGGGCCAGCTTTTCTTCCTTATTGTCGGGGACGGTGTAGCCGTACTTCAGCCCCGCCACCATAAACATGGCCGATACCGCTCCGCAGACCTCCTTGAGCCGGCCCATGCCGCCCCCAAAGGAGGAGGTCAGCATCAGGGCCGTTTCCTTATCCAGCCCCACATCCTCGTGAAATGCGGCAAACACCGCCTGTGCGCAGTTATATCCCTGGTCGAACAAAGCCTCAGCCTTCTGTAAACCTGTTCCCATTTTGGCAGCCCCTCTCTTCTGTTTATTTTTTCTCTCTGGCTGTTCAAACTACTGTATATTATATCGGCCCCGCACCGGCAATTCAACGATAAAAAATCACCGTACCCCCTTGACAGTCATTTGGTTTGGTGTTATAGTTAGTTACACAAGCAATTAACTAGTTTAGTAGCGGAGGTGATTTTTTGCTGGCGCAGTTTGACGAAGAGAAGCCTATCTATCTCCAGATTGCCGAAAACATCGAGGACGCTATCCTCGCGGGCGCTTTTGAGGAAGAAACACAGGTACCATCCACCACCGAGATTTCGGTTCGTTTTAAAATTAATCCGGCGACAGCCTTAAAGGGGGTCAACCTTTTGGTCGATAACGAAATTCTGTATAAAAAGCGGGGTCTGGGTATGTTTGTACAAGAGGGTGCGGCAGAAAAAATCCGCAGCCGGCGCAAGGTGGCCTTTTATGACCGCTATGTGCAGGCCCTGCTGGCTGAGGCACAAAAGCTTGGCCTGACCAAAGGCGAGGTCATCAGCATGATAGAAGGTGGGTTTGAACAATGAGCGTTGTAGAAATTAAAAACCTGAGCAAAAGCTTCGGCCCGGTGGCGGCGCTTAAGGATGTTTCGCTCACCTTTGAGGCAGGGCGCATCTACGGCCTGCTGGGGCGCAACGGGGCGGGCAAAACCACCCTGCTCAACCTGATGACCAACAAGCTCTTCCCCGATGGTGGGCAGGTGCTGGTGGACGGCGAGCCGGTGATGGAAAACGACAACGCCCTTTCAAAAATATTCTGCATGGGCGAAAAAAACCTTTACCCCGAAGAGATGCGGGTGCGGCAGGTCATCCGGTGGACAGCCGCCTTTTACCCCGGCTTTGACGCCGCCTACGCCGACCATCTGGCCGGGCTTTTCGGGCTGAAAACCGATAAACGGGTGCGCGCGCTTTCCACCGGGTATGGCTCTATCTTTAAGATTGTGCTGGCTTTGGCCTGCAACGCCCCCATCCTGCTGCTGGATGAGCCGGTGCTGGGGCTGGACGCCGGGCACCGCGACCTCTTTTACCGGGAGATGATTGCAAACTACAGCGAGCATCCAAAGACGGTGGTGCTTTCCACCCATCTCATCGAGGAGGCCAGCAGCCTGATTGAGCAAGTGGCTATCCTCAAGGAGGGGCGGCTGATGTTATCCGAGGCGGCCCAGTCGCTGCTGGAGCGGGGGTACAGCGTATCCGGCCCGGCGGGCGCGGTGGACGCCTTTACCGCAGGCAAGCAGATTTTGGGCGCAGACCGGCTTGGGGGGCTCAAGACCGCCTACCTGCTGGGGCAGCCGCCCCAACAGCCGCCGCAGGGGCTGGAGTTCTCCCGCCTTGACCTGCAGCGTCTCTTTATTCAGCTCACCAACCCCGAAGGAGGTAACCTGCTATGAAATTAAAACAGGTATTCAACTATCAGCTTTATGACGCAAGAACCGCGGTTACCATCTTCTATGGGGTTATCCTCTCGATCAATATCTTTTTCACCTCGGTACTTACGGTGCATGGCGGTGAGGTTGAGTTTGGCGGGATGGAATCCTCCACCGTTGTCTTTCTGTTTATTGCGGGGCTCAACTCCTTTAAGGGGCCCTTCCGCTTTTTTCTGGCCAACGGCGTTTCGCGCAAAACCCAGTTTTGGGGCTTTATACTGAGCGTTCCCGCTTTGGCCGGGATTATGGCGCTGGCCGACAGCCTGATAGCGCTGCTGCTTTCCCGGGTGGCCTCGTATGAAAGCATGTACGCGCAGCTTTACGGCAGTTGGTACGCCGCCGGGCCGGGGGCACTGTTTTGGCTGGAGAAGCTGGTTTGGTCGGTTCTGCTCAGCAGCGCCGCCATGATGGTGGGCTTCTGCATTACCCTGCTTTACTACCGCATGAGCAAGCTTGCCGTGGTAATGGTTTCGGTTTTTGTGCCGGTGTTTTTTGTTGTGGTGCTTCCCTATATCGACTACAGACTGGCCGGCGGCAGGATTTCATCAGCTATATTCAGCTTTTTACAGAGGGTGACCGGCTTTGCCTCCACCCCCAACCCCTATATCTTCATGCTCTTCTGCGTGGTGGCTTCGGCGCTGGCGGGCCTGGGCAGCTGGATGCTGATGCGCCGGGCGGTTATAAAGGAGTAACCCCCTGTGGCAGAATGGCTTTGCAGGCATATATTAGTAGCAGGAAACAATGTTTCCTGCTACTAATTTTAAGGCGGATAAAAGGGCCTCTGCGGCCTTTGGGTTCCCGGGCCTTTGCCCACGCCTTGCTCCGGCCCTTATATGCAGCCTTTGGTAGCAGGAAGCTTTTCCGGCTATCATTTTTTTAAGGCAATACCGCACCATTCTAAGTGTTCTGGCGCACCGGCGGATTTTTCGTCAGATAAAACAAAAACCGCAGGGAATACTGGGTGTATTCACGAGGATTTTTGTGAAGTATTACGGAAAATCCGCAAGAGACAGAGCGCTTAAGGCGGTAGCCGTGAATGGTGCGGTGTTGCCTTATGCTTAAAAGGAGTAAGATGCCATGAACAGCCATACCACAACGCTGGACCGTCTTTATGTCGGCAGTACCGCCATTGTAAAGGAGCTGCTGAATACCGGCAGCATCCGGCGGCGCTTGCAGGACCTGGGCCTGGTGGAGGGCACCGCCGTGCAGTGCCTGCAAAAAAGCCCCTGCGGCGACCCCATCGCCTATCTCATCCGCGGGGCGGTTATCGCCATCCGGTCGGAGGATTCCTCCAATATTCTGGTGGAGGTATAGCCGATGGTGCAGCAGGAGAAAACCCAGCCGTCAGGCGGCCCCTATCCCGGCTTTGAAAGAGAGGAGGAGAAAAAGCTCTTTATTGTGCGCCAGTCGCCCGGCGACCGGGTGATTGCGCTGGCGGGCAACCCCAACGTGGGCAAAAGCACCCTGTTCAACGCCCTGACCGGCATGCGGCAGCACACCGGCAACTGGCCGGGCAAGACGGTTGCTTCGGCACAGGGACGCTATACATATAAAGGAAAAGAATATATACTGGTGGACCTGCCGGGTACCTACTCGCTGCTGGCCCATTCGGCCGAAGAGGAGGTGGCCCGCGACTTTCTGTGCTTTGGCGGGCCGGATGTGACGGTGGTGGTCTGTGACGCCACCTGCCTGGAACGCAACCTGAACCTCGTGCTGCAAACCATCGAGATTACCCCCCGGGTGGTGGTCTGTCTTAATATGATGGACGAAGCCAAAAAGAAACGGATCTGCATCGACCTGCCCGCCCTTTCTCTGTCGCTGGGGGTGCCGGTGGTGGGGGTCAGCGCAGCGGCGGGCCGGGGGCTTGATAACCTCTGCGAGCAGGTGCGCCGTCTTGCGCTGGAGCCCCAGCCCCCCACCCCCGCTCCGGTGGAATACCCTGTTGCCGTGGAGGCCGCGGTGGCGCTGCTGGAGCCTGCGGTGGCCCGCCACCGGGAAGAAACCGCCCCCGGCAGCCGGTGGATTGCCCGCAAGCTGCTGGAGAACGACCCCTCGCTGACCCACCGGCTTTACAGTTCTTTAGGGTGGCAGACGCCGCCCCCCGAGGTGGCGCAGGCGCTGTCGCAGGCGCAGGAGCTGCTGGAGCAGCACGGCGGCCAGCGCTGGAAGGATAAGACGATGGCCTGCCTGCTGCTGCGGGCCGAGGAGCTTGCCCAAAGCTGCGTGCAATGTGAGCGCAGCGACTACCACCGGCGCGACCGGCAGATAGACCGGGTGCTGACCAGCCGCTGGCTGGGCTTTCCCCTGATGGCGCTGCTGCTTTTGGGGATATTCTGGCTTACCATCACCGGGGCCAACTACCCCTCCGGCCTGCTCTCTGAGCTGCTACTGGCGGGGCAGGAGCCGCTGCTGCGCCTGTTTGCGGCGGTGGGCGCGCCGCCCTGGGTGGGCGATATGCTGGTGCTGGGGATGTACCGGGTGCTGGCCTGGGTGGTTTCGGTGATGCTGCCCCCCATGGCCATCTTCTTCCCGCTCTTTACCCTGCTGGAGGACTTGGGCTACCTGCCCCGTGTGGCCTTTAATCTGGATAAACACTTTAAAAAAGCCTGCGCCTGCGGCAAGCAATGTCTTACGATGTGTATGGGGTTTGGGTGCAACGCCGCCGGGGTGGTGGGCTGCCGGATTATCGACTCGCCCCGGGAGCGGCTGATTGCCATCATTACCAACAGCCTTGTGCCCTGCAACGGGCGGTTCCCCACCCTGATTGCCATCATCGCCATGTACTTCGCGGGGGCGGTGGGGGGCTTTTGGGGGTCGGCCCTTTCGGCGCTGATGCTCACCGGCGTCATCGTGCTGGGGGTGGTGATGACCCTGCTGGCTTCCCGCCTGCTTTCAAAGACGCTGCTGCGGGGGGTGCCCTCCTCCTTTACGCTGGAGCTGCCCCCCTACCGCAAGCCCCAAATTATGAAGGTGATTGTGCGCTCGATGTTTGACCGCACCCTCTTTGTGCTGGGGCGGGCGGTGGCGGTGGCCGCCCCGGCGGGGCTGGTGATCTGGGCCATGGCCAACCTGACCGTGGGGGGCGGCAGCCTGCTGGCCCACAGCACCGCATTTTTAGACCCCTTCGCACGGCTGCTGGGGCTGGATGGCGTTATCCTCATGGCCTTTATACTGGGGCTGCCCGCCAACGAGGTGGTGGTGCCGGTGATGGTCATGGCCTATCTTTCGGGCGGGACGATTGCCGAGATGGAAAGCCTTGAGCAGTTCAAAACCCTCCTGCAGCAAAACGGCTGGAGCTGGCTGACCGCCTTGAACACCCTGCTCTTTACCCTCTTCCACTGGCCCTGCTCCACCACCTGCCTGACCATCCTGAAGGAAACCAAGAGCGTGAAGTGGACGGCGGTTTCCTTCCTGCTGCCTACCGCCGCCGGTCTGGGGCTCTGCCTGCTGACCGCCGCCGGCGCAAGGCTGCTGGGGCTGGTCTGACCCTGCAGGGCGAGGGGATGATGCACCCCTGCCACGCTTTTCTGCGGCCACAAACTTATAGGGGCGGCTACCAGCCGCCCTTATAGTTTGTGCGCCGGGCTGCACAGACGGAGGATACCCGCCCCGACAAGGGGGTGCCTCTTATTCCCCTCCTTGGAGGGGTGGCCGAAG
>JAEWWW010000011.1 GCA_023396215.1 Bacillota bacterium
GGGGCAACAAGAAGTATATGAACATGAAGCACTTGGAGGCCGCTACTGACGATGCCTCTTTAGCTGGGTGACTTCATTCAAAGCAGGACTGCAAACCAATTTGCGCATAACTCTTGACACTACCTAATGCTTCACAGATCTTTAAAAGAACGTCCGTACTGCGGTGCTGCTGCTGGATTGTGTGGGCGGCTACGGCAGCCACGAAAATCCGGCGGGCGCAATGGCTCCGGCTATCCGGGATGCGATTGCCCACGCCAGCGGGCAGGGGCGGCACCTGTCGGTGGTGGCCTCGGTTTGCGGTACGGAGGGAGACCCCCAAAAGCGCAGCCAGCAGGAGGATATCCTGCGTGAAGCCGGAGCCATCGTTCTGCCCTGCAACGCTCAGGCGGTGCGGCTGGCGGTGGCAATCATGAAGCAGATAGGCTAATCTGCCGCTGAAGATAAGGAAGGAGAGAGCCAACGTGGCAAATAAGGTAAACCAACTGTTTTCTTCCCCGCTGGCAGTGGCCAATTTGGGCCTTGAGTTTTTTGCCGACGCCTGCATGGATCAGGAAACTACCTGTGTCCATGTGGAATGGAAGCCTGCGGCCGGCGGCAACCAGCAAATGATGGATTTGCTGGCAAAGCTGAAGAAAAAATAGAGAACCGATCGATTTAAAGTATGAAGGGAGTAACCGAGATGGGGGCAATTGATACCGCCAACCGGGAAGCATTTGAAAGAATGGATAAAGGCAACCCCGAATTAACCGATATTGTCTTTGCAAAGGACGTATTGCCTGATATAGACAAATATACCATCGGCCATGCCGGCCCCCCCATTGCATGGGAGGATATGTGCAACCCGTTGAGAGGGGCTATTCTCTGCGCCATCCGCTACGAGGGCCTCTGTGATACCGACGAGCAAGCAGCCCAACTGGTGGAAAGCGGGAAGATTAAGCTTCGCTCCAACCACAGCGTCGACTGCGTCGGCCCGATGACCGGCATGATTACATACTCGATGCCTCTGTTTGAGGTAACCAACCTGGCCTTTGGCAACAAGGCTTACTGCACCCTGAACGAGGGCTTGGGCAAGGTGCTGCGGTTTGGCGCCACCGGCCCCGAGGTGGTAGAGCGGCTGAAATGGCTGGAGGTATCTCTGGGTCCTGCCATCAAAAAGGCGTTGGCCCACCGCGGCCCTATCAACCTCAAGGTGCTGATGACCAAGGCGCTGGCCATGGGCGACGAGATGCACCAGCGCAACACCGCCGCGTCCTCCATTTTTGTGCGGGAGATTGCCCCCGCCCTGACAGCGGTGGTAGAGGACCAGCAGGAGCTGGTGAAAATGATAACCTTTATCACCGGTAACGACCAGTTCTTCCTCAATCTGGCTATGGCCGCCTGCAAATCGGTGGCCGATACCATTAAGGACATCCCCAACTGCTCGCTGGTTTCGGCCATGAGCCGCAACGGCACCAAGTTTGGCATTAAGGTCAGCGCCTTGGGCGACCGCTGGTTTGAGGCCGACTGCCTCATGCCCAAGGGCCTTTACTTCCCCGGCTTTACCGCGGAGGACGGCAACCCGGATATCGGCGACAGCGCCATTTGTGAAACCTATGGCATCGGCGGCTTTGCCATGGGCGGCGCCCCTGCGGTGGTTCGCTTTGTAGGCGCCGAATCGGTGGCCGAGGCCATTGAGTTTACCAACGACATGCTGGAAATCTGCGAGGGCGCCAGCAGCCAGCTGGTGATGCCCCCCATGAACTTTCAGGGCATACCCATGGGCATTGATATCCGCAAGGTGGTGGAAACCGGCCTGCTGCCTGTTATCAACACCGGCGTAGCCCACAAAGAAGCGGGCGTCGGGCAGGTAGGCGCGGGTATCGTGCGCGCCCCCATGGACTGCTTTGTGCAGGCGCTGATGTCCTTTGCCGAAGAGGTCGGCATGTAAGCTTCGCATCAAAAGGCAACCGCGTACGGCCCATACCCGTCAGAGGCATGGGCCGGGAGAAGAGGGGAGTTTGAATGTGAAAAAGCTAAACCTGACCGGCAAAATCCTGATTGCCACAGCATTGGGCATCGTCGCCGGGGCACTCTTCGGTCGCCAGCTTCAACCGTTACAGCTGGTTGGGGATATCTTTCTGCGTTTGGTGCAGATGAATATTGTGCTGCTGGTGCTGGGGCATATTGTCGAGGCGGTAGGCAACACAAACCCCAAAGAGCTGGGCAAAATCGGCGCCAAAACCTTTGTGATTTTCATCGGGTCCTCACTGTTTGCTGCCATCTGGGGCATTGCATGGGGCGTGTTTTTTCAGCCCGGCAGAGGGGTGGATACCTCGATGCTATCGGGCACCGGCGACCTGAAGGCGGGCACCATGTCCTTTGGAGAAACCCTTCTCAGCTTCATTCCCCAAAACATTATACAGTCGATGGCCAACGGTACGGTGGTGCATGTCATCGTCTTCGGCATCCTGTTTGGCATCGCGCTGGGATATGTTTCCCATCAGGAGAGTGACCGGCGCTTTTTGGATCTGATTACCGTCTTTAACAAGACCATTATCCGCGTACTGTTTATTATTATGAAGATTGCGCCAATATCAATCTTCGCCATCATTACCACCACCGTGGGCCGGCTGGGTATCCAGATTATCATCCCCCTGGCCAAGTATCTGGGCATTTACGGTCTGGCCACTCTGGTGTTCTGGATTTTATGGCAGCTATGGGTCTGTGCCGCCTGTAAGGTGAGCTTTATGCGGCTGATGAAAAATACAGCCAATATCTCGCTGATGGCTATCACCACCGTTTCGTCGGCGGTCACCCTGCCCACCTGCATCAAGGATTCTCAGGAAAAATGCGGCATCGGTTCCCGGACAGCCAATCTGGTGCTGTCTTTGGGCATGACCCTCAACAGCAACGGCGCCGCCATGCATATGGCCATTACCATTATCACCATCTCCCAGATATACGGCGTACAGTATCATCTAAACCAACTGCTCTATATCGCCGTGCTGGCTACTCTGGCGTCTATGGCCAATGCCGTAGCCCCCGGCGCCAGCGTGGTTTCTCTGGCAATTGTGGTGCCCGCCATGGGGCTGCCGCTCGAGAGCATCGTGCTCTTTGCCGGCATCGATTACTTTGTGGGTATGCTGCGCACCATCCTGAATGTGGATACCGATGTGTACACCGCCCTGCTTGTCGCCAAATCGGAGGGAGATTTGGATTACGGGATTTTTAACGGTACCAGACAGAATAACGCCATCGCCTCTTAAACGGCAGAGCGAGCCGCCTTGCAGGCTTCTAATCTTTTCTCCTGCAAAGGCGCCGACAGCTAACATCAGAAAGGAATTATTACCCATGTCTAAAATTGTTATTGCCTTGGGGGGCAACGCGCTGGGCAACACGCCCCAAGAGCAGTTGGAGCTGATTACCCACACCGCCAAATCGATTGTGGATTTGGTGGAGCAGGGGCATCAGGTAGTGGTTGCTCACGGCAACGGCCCTCAGGTGGGCATGATTAATCGGGGCCTTTCTGCCGCGGCCGAACAAGGCGCTATTGCGGCGGCCATGCCCTTTCCCGAATGCGGCGCCATGAGCCAGGGTTATATTGGGTACCATCTTCAAAACGGCATTCAGAACGAGCTGTCTGCCCGAGGCATCGATAAGATAGCGGTCACTGTAGTCACTCAGGTACTGGTGGATGAAAACGACCCCGCCTTTTCCACCCCTTCTAAACCCATCGGGGCCTTTTACACCAGGGAGCAGGCAGAGGCTATCTCCAGAGAAAAGGGGTATACAATGGTCGAAGACGCCGGCCGCGGATACCGTCAGGCAGTGCCCTCGCCCAAGCCGGCCGACGTCGTCGAAAAAGCGGCGGTCAGTGCGCTGATGGATGCGAGCCAGATTGTCATCACAGTGGGCGGCGGGGGCATCCCCGTTGTTCGCAGCGGCGGCAGACTGGTAGGGATTGCCGCGGTCATTGACAAGGACTTTGCCTCCGCCAAACTGGCGGGTCTGGTCGGGGCGGATATGCTGGTGATTCTAACGGCGGTGGAGCGGGTGGCAATCAACTTTGGCAAGCCCAACCAGCAGGCGCTGGAGCGCTTAACCATCGCCCAAGCCGAGCAATACTGCAAAGAGGGCCAGTTTGCGCCCGGCAGCATGCTGCCCAAAATTCAGGCGGCAATCTCCTTTGCAGCCAGCGGCGGAAAGGCCGTAATTGCCTCCCTTGAAAATGCCGCCAAGGCCCTTGCGGGCGAGAGCGGAACCATTATCGAGGGTTAAATAACAAGCATGCCTCCATAGCACTGCCGGTGTTCCCGCCAAGGTAAGCCTGAGGGAATACCGGTATCTTTTTTGGGGAAGGGTTGCGGCGCCTGCTCAGATTGACCGGGAATAATATCACGCTGCCTTGCAGACAGGGTATCCTGTGGATATCAATATCGGAAGTAGGAGCATCAGTGGTTGGAAGCCTGAAGCCTGCGGCTTACCCCTGGCTTCCTTCTCGCATTTGAATGCTGTGCAAAATGAATAGTCCCCCGAATTCCCGAGTTGCTTTACCCAGCCGGCGGCCTGTGAGATGGATAGCGGCGGGCAGGGGGCGGGGGCCTGCGGCCCCCGCTTCATGCATTAATAATCTTAAAGGAGCGGCTACTGCTGCCCCTTGACTTTTTAGCCCCAAAGGCCTATAGTATTGTTCGGGGAATGAAGTGCTCCCTTGGTGAAAACCTAAACCGCCAATCAGGCTAATGACTTCTGCATCTTTGCAGGGGGCATTGGCTTTTTTATTTTTGTGCCGGAAACAACCTCTGCGTCGCTGCAAAAATATTGGTGTTTTATTCTGCACAAAATACGAAACAAGGAGGATATTTCATTTGCTGACAAGTCTTGCGCTGATGTTTCTTTGTGGGTTGTTCCTCGGTTGGGTGTTTCAAAAGCTGAGGCTGCCCAGCCTGCTGGGGATGCTGATTACCGGCATGCTGCTGGGCCCCTTTGCCCTGAACCTGCTGGATGAATCCATCCTTGCCATTGCGGCCGATTTGCGCCAACTCGCCCTTATCATCATCCTGACCCGCGCCGGGTTGTCGCTGGATATCGGCGACCTGAAACGGGTGGGCCGCCCCGCCATCCTAATGTGTTTTGTTCCGGCCTGCTTCGAGATGCTGGGGATGGTGCTGATTGCCCCCCGGCTGCTGGGCATCACTGTTTTAGAAGCGGCCATTATGGGTGCTGTGGTGGCGGCGGTTTCTCCGGCGGTTGTGGTGCCCAAAATGCTGCACCTGATGGAGAAAGGGTATGGCGTCGACAAAAGCATCCCCCAGATGATTATGGCGGGGGCTTCGGTGGACGATGTGTTTGTCATCGTCTTTTTTACCGCCTTTACCGGCATGGCTCAGGGCAGCGCCACCGCTCTGCCGCTGAACTTTGTACAGATACCGGTGTCCATTGCATCCGGCCTTATGGGCGGTCTGCTGGTGGGGGTGCTGCTGGCCTGGCTTTTTCAGCGGATACACCTGCGGGATTCCGCCAAGGTGATCATCCTGCTGAGCATCTCCTTTTTGCTGATTGCCGCCGGGCAGGCCGTTGGTAAAAGCTTTCCTTTCTCCGGGCTTTTGGCGGTGATGAGCATGGGCGCGGCCCTCAGAAAGCAGCGACAGGAGGTGGCCGTCCGGCTGTCGGCCAAGTTTTCAAAGCTGTGGGTGGCGGCGGAGGTGCTGCTGTTTGTGCTGGTGGGCGCGGCCCTCGACCTCGGCTACGCACTGTCCGCGGGCATTGCCGCCCTGCTGGTCATCCTCGGGGCTCTGCTGTTTCGGATGACTGGGGTTTGGGTCTGCATGCTCAGAACACAGCTAACCCAAAAGGAAAGGGTATTCTGTATGCTGGCCTACTGCCCCAAGGCCACTGTGCAGGCGGCCATCGGCTCGTTGCCGCTGGCTATGGGGCTTTCCTGCGGCCCCATTGTGCTGACCATCGCGGTGCTTGCCATCCTGCTGACCGCCCCCCTTGGCGCGCTGGCCATCGAGGCCACCCACAAAAAGCTGCTGCACCGCGGCGCGGCCCCCAGCCCATAAACCGATGCGGCAGAGGCAGGGCAACAGACGGAATAAAGCATCCGGCCCTGCCCACCCCCCGGCCCCATGCGGTTGAAAACCGTGCCTGAGGGCAAAAGTAAAAAAGACAGCCGCCCCGCAAAGCTCGCGGGGCGGCTGTTTTTTGGCGCAAAGGGGCAGAGCGGCAGCCTTACCGGCCGCGCGGGCCATCCGGGCAAACCCCCTCGA
>JAEWWW010000082.1 GCA_023396215.1 Bacillota bacterium
CTTTCACCTCGGCTTATAGCAGTCCTTTGGCAAAGGATTGTCATAAATACAAAGCCACAAAGCTGCTGTCAGGGCGCAGGGGTTAGCCCTGAAACATCAGGCGCAAGAGGGCGGCAGCCGCCGCTTATAATGCGCCTTACTCCATTATATTCACGGGCGCAGCGCCGGGTGCGGCGGCAGGGGGCTAAAATCACCCCGAGGCCCCACGCCACATAAAATAAGATGTGGGCACACAACCCCGCAAAAAGGGGGGAAGCGTATCAACAGTCTTATCTTCAACGAGGCTGCGCAGCAGCTTCACACCCAAATTTATGGCGAAAACAACGCCCAAAGCATGCACTTTACCACCGATAATCAGGGCCGGATGATTCTTTCCCCGTCGCTCAATGTGGCTGTTACCGCCAGCAATCTGGATATCCGCGACCTGACCCCGGCAAGGGATACCGTTGCCATCACAGCCTCCAATCTGGATATCCGCGATTTAACCGGCCCGCAGGATGCGGTCACCAACTGGGGCAGCGCCTACGTGCAGGCCAGCCAGTCCAGCCCGATTCCCATTTTGGGCACTGTCTATCTGCTGGAGCAGGATATGGCCCCATACAGCCAGAACACCTTCATCGTTGCAAACAATCTGGGGATCGCCGTTACCATCCAGCTACAGGTGGCCCCCGCCAATATAGATAGCTATTATACCGACGACGGCGGCTCCTTCAGCCTTTTGGGCAACAGCCGTCTTGTTTTGGTGCCCTCGGTTTTGATGCGTTATGCCAGAGTGAGGGTAAGAGGGGTGCTTTCGTTGGGGAACGTAAGCGCATACTACCTTGGCCGCGCGTAAAAGACGCGGCAGGCCCCGCCCCCGCGCCAAGTCAAATATGGTACAGGCAGGTGAAGCCTATGATGAACTATCTGGTGTTCAACACCAATGCAGATACCCTGCAAACCACCATTTACGGCACCGATACCGACGAGCTCAAGCCTATCGCCGTCGATGCCAACGGGATGTTTCTCTTCTCGCCCCTGAGCCAAATCACCGTCACCGCCAGCAATCTGGATATCCGCAACCTGACCCCCAGCCGTGACACCGTTTCGGTCACCGCCAACAATCTGGATATCCGCGACCTGAACGGCGCGCAGGATTCGGTGCAAAAGCAGAGCTGCGGCTTTGTGGAGCAGACCATCACCGCCACCGCCCCCTCGGGCAGCACCGCCTATCTGGTGCGCGACATTGGCCCCTACAGCCAAAACAGCTACTTTATCCGCAACACCGGCTCTTCCACCATCACCGTTTCGATGCAGATAGCCCCGCTGGATGACCCAAGCTACTACTTTACCGCGGCAGGGCCTACTACAACGGCCGGGCCTAAAGGCAAAGAGCGGGGGAGCCTTGCGGCGGTTCCCCGCTTTGCGCATAGAGAGCGCCCCCCATCACCCGGTTGCCGGGTAATGGGGGGCGGGCGTGTTTCACTATGGAATCAATCGAGTATCTTTACGTAGTACTCCCGCAGGTTGGCATACTGCTCGCCGGTCATTCCGTGAAGCAGCAGCAGGCAGTTGCCGTCGGCGTCAACCCCCGCAACGCTGCAATGATCCCGCCCGGGGAAAAACCCAAGGGGTTTGGCCTCCTTGCCGTCCCAGTACAATAGGGTGTTAAACAGGTGGTATTCCTTGGTGAAGTTTTCTGCCAATAGATAAACGCCTTTGTCATTTGCGACTCCGTCATAAGTATAAAATTGATTTGCGAAGCCCTCCGGCGCAAAGGTGGCGGGCAACTCGGTAACCTTGGTTGCGGCAGCGTCCCCAAAATCCAGCAGGGCCGGGTTCCAATAAGGCAGCTTCTCGCTCTCTCGTCCAGCCAAAGCATACCGCCCGTCGGCCGAAAGCCGCACCGAAGAGCCATAGGGCAGCTCCTCCGCCTTTTGGGTTTTGGGGTCTATCACCAGCAGAAAATAGTTCCGATACCGGTTTTCTCCGGTGCGCTTGATAACACGCAGCAAAACCCTGCCGTCGGCAGTCACAAAGGGGTTATTGGGGAGCAGCGAAAGCAGGTTGGTGGAATAGAGGGACATATACTCCTCGGGCAGGGTAAAGCCGCCGACCCGCGCCCCGGTTTCATCAAAAAACGCAAGGGCAATTCGGCTGATCAGATAGGGGTCCTCCCCCGGCGGCGAGAGGTTTTCGGCAAAGACCAGAACATACTGCCTGCTGCCGCTCAGGTAGCCGACGCCGATGAGCTCCCGCTGCTCCTCCTGCGCAAAACGCAAGGGGACAGGCAACGGCTGAAACCGGCCGTCGTGCAGCTGGATGGGCCTCCAGCTTTCCTCCTGGCCGCCCACCGGCGAGCCGTCGGCGAAACCAATCAGGTTGTCATCCAGCCAGATATGGTCCTGCAGCCCCCACTGTTCCCCCGCATAAGGGTAAACGGCAACCGGGGCGGCGGCCAAATCCAAAATGGCGTAGCCGGACCAAAAGGCTTCCCCGGCGCTGCTTGCATCCGCCTTGCAGAGCAGCAAACGCCCATCGGGAGAGAGCCGCGCCTCTGAATAGTTGGCAGCGGGGAAGAAACGGGTCTGCACCTCCCCTGAAGGGCTGACGCGCAGCAGCAGGCTGCCCTCGATGGTCTGCCGCAGATACCCCTTGGCCTGCTCGGGGTAGGAGTCATAGGTCTTCTGTGGTTCCGGCTCGGGGGCCGGAGCCAAAGTTTCTTCGGCCTCGTACACAAAGCCGAAGTAGTACTGGTATCCCTCATACCGGCGGCTGTCGCCCCAGCTGGCTTCAACAAAGGCGGTGTAATCCCCCGGCGCGTCGGGCAGGGCGAAGGCGTCCGAGCGGTAATAAACCTCCTCCTCCCCGCGGTAGAGCGAGTAATAGACCGGCCCCGCAAGCTGCCCCTCCACCACAATGCGCATATCCCCGTAGTAGGGCACCATCGGCCGCTGGGCGGCCACCTCCCGGGGGGTCTTGCGCGCGCCGCCAGACACAACCTCCGCCCCCTGATGGGTGCCTTGGCTGAAAATCCAGTGGGTGGCGGGGGTGTACTCCTCCGCGCCGCAAACCACTCTGACGCTGCCGGTTGCCGCTTCCTGCTGCCGGCAGCCCACCGATATTAGCAGCAGGAGAAGGGCCAGCAGCGCCAACGGTGCTTTTTTGGTCATTCAGCTCATCCTTTCTTCGCGCTGCCCTGTGGGGCAGGGGACTCCACGCTGAAAGCTGTCACTACAGGGTATGATGCCAGGTACCCCGCCATTCGAGCTGCCTTACAGGCTCCGGGCGGCGGGGCTGTTTGTGATGATTATATCAAATGACCGCGCAAAAAACCCCCCCGGCGCCGGCGGGCGCCACCCCTCCGGGGAGGGGAATTGGTCCTAACCGGCAAATCCGTAGGGGCCGATGCCCACATCATCCCTGCATATGTACAAATGCCGTATGGTTTACACGAACGGTAGCGCAGGAGGATGCTATCTACCTACACAAGCGACCTCTCTTATTCCCCTCCTTGGAGGGGTGGCGCCCACAGGCGCCGGGGTGGTGAAGGATACCTGCAAAAAGCTGGGCCTTGCCATGCCCTTTATCATC
>JAEWWW010000086.1 GCA_023396215.1 Bacillota bacterium
GCAACGCTTGATGCAGGGAGCGCCACGCCGCAGCGTGGCGGCTTGTTGGCTAGTTAGTATTACCTAGCCAACATCTGTCGCAAACAGTGTCGCAACCGCATGAATACCCATTCTATCAGCCTGCGACAGCAAGTGTCGCAAGTGTCGCAAAACCCGAAAGAGGGTGATTGTAATTTTGAAAGACACCCAGTCACGAAAGTGGCAGATCACAATCAACAATCCTCTTGATAAGGAAATCACTCACGACATCATTAAAGAACAACTACAGAACATAACATCCTTAATTTATTACTGCCTTAGTGATGAAATCGGCGGCAAGGAAAAGACGCACCATACCCATCTATATTTTGTGTGTTCGTCCGCTGTTCGCTTCTCTACCATTAAAAACAGATTCCCACAGGCACATATTGAAGTGGCGAAAGGCACATCAAGCCAGAACAGGGACTATGTTTTTAAGGAGGGTAAATGGGAAAACGATAAAAAAGCAGGGACAAAAATCCCGGATACACAAGAAGAATGGGGCGAACTGCCCGCCGAGCGTCAAGGCGCAAGAAACGATTTAGCCGATTTATACGATATGATTAAAAGCGGAATGACAAACTACGAAATTATGGAGGAAAGCCCGGAACATCTTTTAGTCATAGATAAAGTTGAACGAGTACGCCAAATCTTCAGAGAAGAACAGTTTAAAACAACCTTTCGCCAGCTGGAAGTTACCTACATATGGGGAGATACCAACACAGGAAAAACCCGCAGCATTATGGAGCTCTACGGTTATGAGAATGTATTTCGAGTAACCAGTTATCTATATGGCGGCTTTGACAGCTATAAAGGGCAGGATGTGGTTATTTTTGAAGAATTTCGTTCCAGCCTGAAAATCCAAGATATGCTGTGTTATCTCGATGGATATCCAGTAGAGCTACCCTGTCGCTATATGAACAAAGTCGCTTGCTTTACCAAAATATTCATCATCTCGAACATTAACCTCACCGAGCAATATCACAACATCTTTTTTGAGAATCGGGAAACTTGGAGAGCTTTTATAAGGAGAATCCAAAAAGTTAGAGTGTATACGGACATAAACAAATTTGAAGAATATGAAACAGAGGAATATCTCAAATCCAGATTTAGTTATACCAAGGTCGTGAGCGGCTATAACCCTTTCGAGGATTAGAAAGGTCGCTTGCTATGGCAAAGAAGCCAAAGGATTATGGAACAGGTGTTCCAGTGTACATTATCCAATCATTAGCCCGCTGCTTGCTCCCTGATATCCTCGCCTTTTATGAGAGCGAGGAGGGGCAACAGGAGTTTTCCCGATGGAAAGCGGAGAGAGCGCAAGAAAACAAACCACAAAAAAGGAAAGGTGGTTCTTTATGAGTTTGTACGAAAAGTACCTTAACCGCTGCCAGCGCCATGAGGATATGACCGTCACAGAAAGGGCTGCTATCATCTCAAGTATCTGACTTAGTTCTAACCATAAATACGCAAAGAGGGATAGCATAGGCTGCTATCCCTCTTTACTCAGCCTTTGCGAAAACTGTCCGTTTTCATGGTTCATTTTCGCCGTGCCTCATTGAGCTATATTGCTTTCTTGTTTTTCGAGCGCAGCATATATACTGAAATAACTGCTAAAATCAGGGTAAGAACAGGCATCACCGACTGCCCATCAGACGAATGTGCCCCCGTGGACGGATTCTTAGGTGCTGTTGTCGACAAAACCGCAGGGGTGATTACATAATCCGAGCAATGTGTAATATCAAAGCTCAAGCGTCCGTTTTGTGCAGGAGCATTCAACCGGATGGTCTCAAAGGAACCGGTGCGCTCGTTATAATAATACACATTCAGCTTCTGTCCGTTATATTTGGCAGGAACTGCCACGGAAATTGTGGCTTTTCCGGGAAGCTGTCCGTGATGGCTGAAATAAACATGAAGCAGTTCCGCACCGCCAGCCAGTCTGCTGAGCCGATCCTGATTGGGGGAGGTGTCGGAAATTTTTGTATTCAGATAAATCAGACCGGGAATATTGGCGGTGATATCAGAGCCCTTAAAGCTCCACGAATAGCCGTCACCTTGTAAAATCAGCGTCGTACCGGGATTGCTGCGCAGGGTATCGAATGCGGCAGAGCCGATCAATGGTCTGCTGGAAACTGCAATATTTGCAACGCCGTTAGATGCGTTTCCGATAGCGGAGGCAATCTCACCGGAGCTGGTATAGTCGCTTGCGGAGCCCCCGCTGGAGGAACCGCTATTGGGTGGTCTCACAGTACTGCTGATTTCGGCATCAGTAATAATGTAATCTGAGCAGTCGGGGCGTAGGAAGGTATACTCTGTTCCGTCAAAGGTGACCGCTTCCGGCTGCTTCACAAGCTGATTTCCGACCACCTTGTAAAGCTTTAGCTCTGTGGTGGGCGCGGCTTCGGTTTTGACAAGGTTTACCGTAGCAACACCCGGCAAAGCACCGCTGTGTGCGAAGGATACCGGCTGATAGGTTGCGTCTGCGGGAATGGTTTCAACTGCATTATCTGATGTGCCTTGCAACTTTGTACCAATCGTAGGGTTAAATACGGTAACCAAAATAGGTGCGGGGTTCGCATCAAAGCCCCATGAAGCAACCTTGGAGGCACTGCCGTCAGGGTTTACCCCGTCCATTGTTAAGGAAACATTTTCGCCGGCAAAGTTAGCGGCGGAAAGCTTTGTAACCGCACCATTTTCAATCGGGACATTACCCAGATTCTCTTTGTCAATGATTAAGCTTAGCGCTGCTTCATTGACGATAATCCCGTTGCTCAACTCCAGCTTGCCATCATAGTAGGGGTAATATACAACGCTCGGTGTATTGGTAAATTGTTCGCCGACAAATTTCTTGGTTACATCGTCATAATGGTTAAGCGCAAAATTGTAAGCGATATTGGTATCATTTTGAATGTTTACATCATTTTCGATAAAATTGCTGGTGTGCAGTTTAAATGCATACGCATTGGGGTTGGAACCTGCTACGATTTGAATTGCGGTTTCATTGTTTTTGAATGTGAAGCCGCCTGTGGACTGCCGCTGTCCGCTGACAGATTTTAGAATCAGGGCTGTATTATTGCCCTCAAAATGGATTCCGCCAAACGCAAAGCTAAGTGCGCCCTTGGTATTGTCGAAGCCAACCTCAAAATTCTTGATGGTTACACCTTGTGTAATTGCGGCATAACCTGTGCCGGTGATGCCTGTACCTGCACCGTTTCCATCCAGCGTGAGATTCTCCAGTCTTGCAGCAGCACCATCTTCGCCCTGTTCCGGCACATTCGCCGTAATGTTTACGCCGCCCTTGATTACGGTATTATTCCCGCCGCGCAGCGTTACCCGCTTGGACAGATGAATGGTATCATCCGCATCTGCAATTATGTTTCCACCCGGGAGCTGAAGAATGATTTGCCTTGCCGCAGTGGATTCTGTTGAAACATTTGCAATCGCTGTATTGACTGCATCGATTGTGCTATGGGGGATCGTTACGATATCTTCTTCTGTCCTTGTAATATGGATGGTTTTGCTAAAGGTGTATTTAGTACCGTCAATTGTGGTTGCCAATGTGATGGTGCTGGTTTCTACATTATCAGCAGAGCCGGTATGAAGCCGGTTAATATCAAATTTGTGCACTCCGTCTTCAAACGTATATGTGAACGCACTACCCGTTTGGCTCTCTATAATAAACGCTGTAGATAGTGTTGCTTCCACATCAATGCCGGGCTGCTCATATAATGTCAGCGTTGAGCGATCAAGAAAGTTCTGGCTATTGATATTATCCTCTGTTGCGAAGTTCTTTTTGTTTCCACCCTGTGCAATCTGTGTCAGACTGTACGAGGTCGGAACCCCGGAAGCGTCAATGGTAATGGGAGTTCCGGTCGGCGTATGCGTAACCGTTCCACCAATTTTATCAAATACGACAATTCTAAATTCGGAGGAGCCTTTGTTTCCAAATACCCCCAGATTGCCCGTTACCTCAAAATCTGACTGAGGGTCGCCGATGATTACAGGTTTGTCCACGCTGTCTCTAATCTGAAAATCGGTGGCAACATCGGTGACCTGATAACTGCTCCCCTCTATTTTTGTAAGAAATCCATCCGAATCAATCACATGATAACTATAGGTCAGCGGGGCTACACCTTCGACAGTAAGCTTCATGGTGGCAGTTTTTTCGCCATCGGTATAGGTGATGGTTGCATCGCTGTTGGCAAGGGGTTTAAGCAAAAATTCTTTGTAGAAGCCTTCACTTTGAGGATTTTTAGGAATAACTTGCACGATGTTGTCCGGTGTCACAGTAAGGTGATTTTCCGGGTGAAAGGCAACCGCATCTCCCCCTTCCGAAGGTCTGATTGTAAAAAACGTCTCCTGCTCGAGAGTATATTCTCCATCCTCTACAATTTCCCAATCGTCGGATGTTTTCGCATAAAAGGAATGCTCATCGCCTCCCTCTGCGATGACCGGAGCGGAATTTCCCAAGATCATGGTTACTGCAAGGATAAGCGCGGCGAGTCTCTTTGCAAATCTCATGTTGTCTAACCTCTATCCTTCTTTAATTTGTACTGCACTGTTTTGTCTAAAATCATGTTCAGCGGGTCTTTATAAATCTGTGCGGTCACGGTTGCAAATCCCGCTTCTTCCGTCACCATCACAACACTCGACCTTGCCTGCATTCTCCTTTCCGAATCATAGATATATCTGTCTTTTGCGGCATCGTACATGGATTCATCAAAGGTATAAGAAAAATTCTCAATACCAAAATATCGCTTTGCAGAATAAGCAAGCCATTCCGGCTTGATGTAGGCATCCTTCGGCGAAAGCTCGCCAGATTTGGTTCTGTCCAGATATTCCTCGTTAATACAAAATGCTGCAATCATGGAACGAGGAATATCGTGTAAGCTCATGTCTCCGGGATATATGTCAAAGCTATGCAGGTTTTCAATTAGCTGCACAGGCTCGGTTTTCTCCACAAGCATGTGGTTATCAAACCATTGCTGTGGTTGAAGTGTACGCAGTACCGGGCTGCCATCCAGTGCAGTACGCTCAAATACGGCAACCAACTTGTTATCCCCTGCGGCAAGCACGGAATTTTCACTGCCGGAGCTTACGTTTAGGTACACATATGCCAACTGCTCGCTTTGCATATAGGCAGTGCAAGATTTAACAGTCAGCCGCGATTGTGTCACCCAACTATAAAAGGGGAGATAATATGGCTCGTTGGTTTGAGACAACTCCGCAAGCATGGAGATATCGCTATTGCTCAGCGCCAAGGTCAGTTGCAGGGCACTGCTATGAACATCCGCAGTGGCTTGGGGGCTTGCGGGCTCTGAGTGTGGGATATATTCATTTAGCTTGATTATAGGATTTGTCGCGGTGACAATCCCTATCAGAAACACAAATCCGATCAAAAAAGTAATCTGCATCCGTGTCAAGCGCTTGTATTTCGCCACGCCTTTAATACGGCTTTCCAGATGTGTCTCGCTGAAAGCAAGCTTAACCGGAATGCTCACATGCTGGGATGATGCTAAATCAATCAGTGATTGCGCATACCCCTTTTTATGTTGCTCTCCCAACACAAACAGAGCCCGTTCATCGCAGGAGGCTTCAATATCTTTTGCACATAGCCTATAACACAGCCAAACGATCGGGTTAAACCAGTGGATCATACATGCAAGCGTTGTAATAAAGCGTGTGATATGATCCCCCCGCCTGATATGGATTAGCTCATGGGTAAGAATATGCATCAACTGCTTTTCCTTGCCTAAATCCATTCGCGAGGGCAATATAATCCTTGGACGCAGTATTCCCATCACAACAGGCGTATCAAATACCTGTGACTGATAAACCCGTATATCTTGCTTTGATGTCCCCGTGGCTTTTTGACAATCCGGTAGTATGTTTCCAAGTTGCACGGGAACTGCCTGTTTCATCCGAAAATCGGTGAGCGCGTATGCTGCCAAGCTGAATAGAAGCAGCATTATTGTGACGGTAATCCAAATCGTTGCAATCAATCTGGTGTTCTCTGCATTCCAGAAGCCCGGAGAAATTAGCTGTGTTCCCTGCGTCAGCTCTGTGTAATCCATCATCACGGTGTATGTAGCGGGTTGCGCCTTTTCAGACAACGGCGCCAGCATATTGAAAAGGCTCCACTGAAATGCCGGTGATACGGGAATATACAGCCGGAAAAAAACCACGCTCCACAGTAGGTAGCAAAAGACCGGCGGCACATATTTTGAAAACAGCAACCGGATGATTAGCAACACGCCTGCAACCACTGTAGCGGTAATGCTCATATTGATTACGGTGAGAAAAAGCTGTGTCATCTGCGTTCTCCCTTATTCCTCCAGCTCATTCACGATGCTTTGGAGCTTGTCCAGCTTTTCTTCGGATATATCCTGTCGCTTGATGAATGCCGAAAGAAACATCTTGAGCGAGCCTTGATACATTTTGTTGAGCAAATCCTGCGCCTGCGCTTGCTCTGCATCCTCCCGGCTGACCAGTGATGTAATCATCATCGGTGCGTCCTCTGTACGGGATAAAATACCCCTGTCACACAGCCGCTTGATAACGGTATAGGTCGTGTTCTTTTTCCAGTCTAAGTTTTTGGCGGCAAATGCCGCGACACTAGCTGCGCTGACCGGCTCGTTTTCCCACACATAATCCATAATTGGAATCTCCGCATCGTTTATTTTATGCACACTTTATCACCCTTTCCAACAAAAAGGTTCTAACGCTGTAGAATGATTAGATTCTACAGCATTAGAATTAAAATGTCAACTTACTCCATAAAGTTATGCACAAAAATGACAAACCCGAACCCACTGCCGATTAGGCGAAGTTGGTTCGGATTTGTTTGATTCAGCGAACGGAATAGGGGCTGGATACGAACTGTATATGCTTCATCAGTGGATTTGTGTTCACGATATATTTTAGGGGATTATGACGCAATCCATGCCCGTTGTTATAAAACACCTTAGAAATATGTAGGGAATATAAGCATTTCCATCTTTTTGAAATGTGCAAGGAGGCACGAGGTTAGACAAGTTAATTGACAATATTTATTTTACAAAATGCCAATATTATAGAATAAAAGTCCAAATTGTAAGCATTAGATACTTGTCGCTGCTTGTTTATACACTTGTGAAATAGTTAGAAGCTACTATATATCTTGGGTTTCGGCATATTTAATCTAAAAATTATAAACACAAACAACTTTAATTTGTTTAATATGTTAACAACACAATAATTGCTACGTATACTGTACAAAAAAGGAGTGGAATGTTTTGACGGAAAATGATATTGGAAAGTTCTTAAAGGAGCTGTTGGAAGAAACAAAATTACTTACTGTACACGCAAAAGCTGAAGCTATCAGGAAATTCAATGCTGATTTTCTCACTTCTGATTTAAGACGTCAAATGTATGAAGCTTTTGACGGTGTTAGAACGTTTCAACAAATTAGTACTGATAGCCTCGCTACTGATACTCTGCGCTTTATTGCACGCCTGCAAAGCCGTTACAACAAGCCCAATTATAAGATCACTGCCCCGGTGTTTCCTTCCGCCTTGTAGTACATTATTCCAAGGCGAGGAGAGGTAATCTAAGATTGAACTTTGGAAAGAGAGTAACTATAGCGCCAAATTAAAAATCCTCTGGGGGCATGTAGGGCGGTGGATAGCCCTATACGCTCCCAGAGGATTTACGTGCGTCAACAGACATGCGAAGTGTTATTAAAAGTAAACAACAAATCCGAACCCACCGCCGATTAAGCTAAGTTGGTTCGGATTAGTCCATTTTGGTGGGAGCGGGTGGATTCGAACCACCGAAGTCGAAGACAACAGATTTACAGTCTGCCCCCTTTGGCCGCTCGGGAACACTCCCATATTTATATTTATCAGCAAGCATGCTTGCACCGGCTGGATTGGTTGGAGCTGGTGGACGGACTTGAACCCCCGACCTGCTGATTACAAATCAGCTGCTCTACCAACTGAGCTACACCAGCCAATACAAGTGACGGAAACCAATATAACATAATCCCAACCAAAAGTCAACCTTTTTACAGCCCTTAACAGGGCTGTAAAAAGGAAAAGCTTTAAAGGCTGGTGCGCTTCCAAAAGGAGGGGGCAAAGAGCAGCAACATGGGGTACAGCTCAAGCCGTCCGGCTATCATACAAAACGAAAGCAATAGCTTGCTGGCACCCGAAAAACTGGAGAAATTGCCCGCCGGACCCACCAGCTCAAACCCCGGCCCGATGTTGCTCAGGGTGGTCACCACGCTGGAAAGGGTGGTTATTAAATCCTTACCCTCCAGCGAAATAAGTAGGGAGGCCCCGGCAAAAAGCCCGCAGTAGATGAAGAAGAAGGTCAGCACCTCGGTGAGGGTTTCTTCCTCCACCACCCGGTCGCCAAGGCGCACCAGATGAATCGAACGGGGGTGCAGCGCCCTGATGATGCTGCGTCTGGCAATTTTAAACAGCAGCAGCACACGAATCGCCTTCAACCCGCCGCCGGTGGAGCCCGCGCTGGCCCCCATCACCATCAGCATAAACAGTATCATCTTGCTGAAGCTGGGCCACAGGTTAAAGTTGGTAGTGGCATAGCCGGTGGAGGATATCACCGAAGCCACCTGAAAGGAGGAATGGCGAAAGGCCTCGCCAAAGCTGGCAAAAACGCCGCCCCGCAGGTTCAGCGCTATCAGCAGCATCGAGGCCCCGGCAACCCCCAGAAAAGTCCAGAGCTCCCGGTCGGCCAGCGCCGCTTTAAAGTTCTTTTTCAGCAGCTGATAATAAAGTGAAAAGTTGATGCTGCAGACCAGCATAAATACTGTGATAATAACCTCGTAGGCCAGGTTGTTATAGCTGCCCACGCTGGCGTTTTTCATGCTGAAGCCGCCGGTGCCCACCGTGCCAAAGGTGTGCAGCGCCGCGTCATAGAGGGGCATACCCGCCATCATCAGCAGCAAAATCTGCACAACGGTGAAGGCAATATAAAGGCTGTACAGTATCATAGCGGTCCGGCGCATCTTGGGCACCAGCTTGCCGGGCGAGGGGCCGGTGCTCTCGGCCCGCAAAATATGCAGGCTGCTGCCGCCGGCAAGGGGTAAAATGGCGAGGGTCAGCACCAGCACCCCCATACCGCCCAGCCAGTGGGTGCTGCTGCGCCAAAACAGGATGCCGCGGGGCAGGCTTTCCACCTGGGTCAGTATGCTGGCCCCGGTTGTGGTAAAGCCCGAGGCCGATTCAAAAAAAGCGTCAATCATAGTGGGGGCCACCCCGCTGAAATAGAAGGGCAGCGCGCCAAAAAACGAAAGCGCCAGCCAGCTGAAGGCCACAATGGCAAAGCCGTCGCGGCCATAGATGGGGGCGGTGTTCAGCGGAATGCGGCTCAGCACCAGCCCAAGCCCCGCCAGCAGCGCGACGCTGGTGGCAAGGGGCCAGACTTCTTCCTGATATACAAAGCAAAGCAGCAACGAGGGGACCATAGCAACCGCCGCTACGCCCAGCACAATGCCGAGGCTTTTTCCCATCACCCTTATATTCATTGGGGCATCACCCCGCGGGCCACAATCTGGTTCAGGTCGGTAAGGTTCTCCTGGGTGGTAACAATAATCACGCTGTCGCCCTTACGCACAGCATCGCTGCCATGGGGGATAATGACGTCGGCCCCCCGCACAATGGCCGCAAGCAGAACCCCGGGTATCAGCGTAAGCTCCTTGAGCGGCATCTCTAAAAAGCTGGTGGAAGGCCCGGCGGTAAACTCCAGCGCTTCGGCCCTGCCGCCCACAATCTTATAAAGGGTTTCCACCTTGTTGCCCATGGCGTTTTTAAGGCCCCGCACATACTTGATGATATGGTTGGTGACAATCTGCTTGGGGGCCACCACGCTGTCTATCCCCAGGCCCTCGATGACATGGGCATAGTTGATGCGGTTGGCTTTGGCCACCACCTTGGGCACCCCCGACTGCTTGGCCATCAGGGCGTTGAGCAGGTTTTCCTCGTCGCGGCCGGTGACCGCCACAAAGGCGTCCATGTCGCCGAGGTTCTCAGAGCGCAGAAAGCTGTCGTCCGAGCCGTCGCCGCAGATAATCAGCGTCCCCGGCAGCAGCTCGGCGAGCTCGTTGCAACGCTGGGGATCAATCTCGATAATTTTCACCTTGATGCCGGTTTCGGCAAGGTAGCGGCTCAGGTAATAGGCCACCCGCCCGCCGCCGATAATCATGGCGTCCTTCACCTTTTGGGTGTGCATACCCACGCGCTTGCAAAAGTCGCTGATATTAGAGGGCCGCCCCACCATGTAGATGGTGTCGCCCGCCTGCAGTACCGACTCGCCATTGGGGATAAACACCTGCCCCTCGCGCTCCACCGCGCCCACCAGCACCCCCATTGAAAAATGGCTGTGCATCTCGTACAGACTCATGTTGGCCAAGACCATTTCGGCGGTCACTCTGATTTCCACCAGCTCGGCCCGGCCTCGGGCAAAAACATCCACATTGGCCGAAGAGGAGAAGCGCAGCTGCCGGGCAATCTCGCCGGCCGCCGCCTGCTCGGGGTTGATAATCATATCCAGCCCCAAATCCCGCTTGATGCCCGCAAGCTCGTGGGCATACTCCGGGTCGCGGATACGGGCGACGGTGGCCGCCGCGCCCAGCTTTTTGCCGATGAGGCAGCAGACCATGTTCATCTCGTCGCTGCTGGTGGCGGCAACCAGCAGGTCGGCCTCCTGCACCCCCGCTGCCTGCAAAATTTGGGCGCTGCCGCCGCTGCCCTTGATGCACATCACATCCAGATTGTCGCTGGCTTTTTGCAGCGCCTGACTGTTTTTATCAATAATTGTTACGTCGTTGTCCTCTTTTGAAAGTCCTTCGGCGAGGCTGTAACCCACTTTGCCGTCGCCGACAATGATAATTTTCATCTAAAATTCTCTCCATGTTCGCCCCGCGCACCGCCGGGGTTTTGTTTTTACAGGATACAGGCCAGCCCTCAGGCTGGAGCAAAACGGTGAAAAACAATAGGAAGCCCCTGATTGGGAGCTCCCCGGATAACACAAAACAGCCGCATAAACACGCTTCGTTTGCCGTTTGCGGCTCCATTATAGTATGGCGGGGAGAAAAAGTCAATGATAATTCTATTCCTGCGGCCATGGGATGCATCAACTGCCGCTTTTGCGCCAACAAAAGGAAAAAAGGGGGCTTTTCGGCCCCCTGGGTTGCTTGTCTTCAGCGGTAAACGTTTACACGGATGATTCCCTGCACCGCCCGTATCTCGTCGATGGCTTCCTCCCGCACAAACCCAACGGCATCCACCAGCGTGTAGGCAAAATCCTTCTTGCTTTTGTTGGTCAGGTTTTCGATGTTGACCCCGGCGGCCCCCAGCACCTGCGAAATGCTGGAAATCATGGCCGGGATGTTGCGGTGGATGATGCCCAGACGGGTGCCGGGCATCCGGGGCTGAGAAACGTCGGGCAGGTTCACCGAGTTTTTGACGTTGCCATTTTCAAGGTAATCCTTCACCTGCATCGCCGCCATTCGGGCGCAGTTATCCTCCGACTCGGGGGTGGAGGCCCCCAGATGGGGGATAGCCAGCACGCCGGGGTGGCCCAGCAGCTCGTCGTTGGGGAAGTCGGTGACATAGCAGCGCACCGTTTTTTCCTCCAGCGCCTGCAGGATATCCTCGGTGGAAACAAGCTCGCCCCGGGCAAAGTTCAGAATGCGCACCCCGTGCTTCATCATCTGTATCGATTCCGAATTAATCATGCCCTTGGTTTCTGAGGTCATGGGCACATGCAGCGAGATAAAGTCGCATTTTTCATAAATCTCGCGCAGATTTACCGCATGGTGCACCCCGCGGGAAAGCCCCCAGGCCGCATCCACCGAAAGGTAGGGGTCGTAGCCGTAAACCTCCATGCCCAGATGACGGGCAAAGTTTGCCACCATAACGCCGATGGCCCCCAGACCGATGACCCCCAGCTTTTTGCCGCTGAGCTCGGGGCCGCCAAACTGGCCCTTGCCTTTTTCCACCAGCTTGGGCACCTCGGCGCCCTGGCCCTTGAGGGTCTGCGCCCAAATCATGGCGGGGTAAATCTTGCGGGCAGAGAGCAGCAGGCCGGCTATTACCATCTCTTTGACGGCGTTGGCGTTGCCGCCGGGGGTGTTAAACACCACAATGCCCTGCTCAGAGCATTTATCTACCGGAATGTTGTTGAAGCCGGCTCCGGCGCGTCCAACGGCCAGCAGGCTCTCGGGCAGCTCCATACTGTGCATATCGGCCGACCGCAGCAGTATGGCGGCGGGGTTTTGGCAGTCGTCCGAATAGCTGTATTTGCTCTTATCAAATACTTCGAGCCCTTCAGGGGATATTTTATTTAAAGTCAGTATGTTTACCAATGCTTACACGCTCCTTCTTTCGTCAGGCTGTGGGTGTGCTGCCGGACGCGGGCTGGCGGCCTGCGCCTGCCTCATGCCCCGGCTGGCGTCCGCGGCTTTGGCCCTGCGGGGTCAGACCCCCGCCTCAAAGACCTTCATGAAATCCACCAGCTTCTGCACGCCCTCGATGGGCATGGCGTTGTAGATAGAGGCCCGCATGCCCCCCACCGAGCGGTGGCCCTTGAGGTTGATAAACCCGGCCTTGGAGGCAGCGGCCACAAAGGCTTTGTCGGTATCGGGGTTGCCGGTCACAAAGGGGACGTTCATCATCGAGCGGTAGGCCGGCTCCACCGTGGCCTTAAACAGCCTGGAGCTGTCGAGATAGTCGTACAGCACCTTGGCCTTGGCCTCGTTGCGGGCCTTCATGGCCGCAAGGCCGCCGATTTCGTCGCGAATCCATTCCAGCACCAGCTTGCATATGTAAACCGCGTAGGTGGGCGGGGTGTTGTACATCGAGTCGTTGTCGGCGTGGGTTTTATAATCCAGCATGATGGGAGTGCCCTCTCTGGCGTTGCCAATCAGGTCCTCGCGAATAATCACGATGGTGACGCCCGCAGGCCCCAGGTTTTTCTGGGCTCCGGCATAAATCAGGCCAAATTTGCTGACATCCAGCGGCTCTGAAAGGATGCAGGAAGACAGGTCGGCCACCAACGGCACGTCGCCGGTTTCGGGCGGCGCCTTAAAGGCGGTGCCAAAGATGGTGTTGTTATAGCAGATGTGGAAATAGTCGGCCTCTTTGTCAAAGGTGGCGGGGTCAAGGTCGGGCAGGCGGCTGAAGTTCTGCTCCGCACTGCTGGCAATCACACGGGCCTGCCCAAAGCGGGCGGCCTCCTGATAAGCCTTTTTGGCCCACATGCCGGTAAGTACAAAATCGGCCTTGCCGGATTTATTCATCAGGTTCAGGGGAATCATCGAAAACTGAAGGCTCGCGCCTCCCTGCAAAAACAGCACCTTATAGTTGTCAGGAATACCCATCACCTGACGCAGGAGGGCTTCGCAGGCGTTTATAATCTCTTCATACTCGCGAGATCGATGGCTCATCTCCATCACCGACTGGCCGGATGACCCATACTCCACAAGCTCTTGGGATGCTTTGACCAGCACCGGCTCGGGCAGTTGGGAAGGGCCTGCGGAAAAGTTATAAACTCTCGCCATTGTTCATTCCTCCTACAGATTTTAATTTTTTCTGCGCCTCCGCTTTCGGGGGCGGGGCATAGCGTTTCCTTCATCGGCGCCGCCTGCCTGCGGGCAAACATCGCCGCGTGGCAGGGGGAGCCGGAAAAAGTGTAACGCTTTACAACAGTATAGTGGATTTGCTCCAAAAAAGAAAGCGAATTGTTACCTTTTTAACACGTCAACTTCTACAAGATTCCCTGCGCAAAGCTTTGGCTCTTTGTACAACAAATGCAGTTAAATTTTTTATCTCTAAACACGTCAACTGCCTATTGCTTTCCTGACATGCGAATATTACAATATATAGTACCCGATATTAGAAAAATCAACTATATATAGGACTGGAAGTGTAAAATGTGAAATTGGGGAAGAACGCCGTTACCGTGCTGGAAAGGCGCTATCTGAAGCGGGATGAGGAGGGCAACCTCTGCGAACGGCCCGAGGATATGTTTCGGCGGGTGGCGGATACCATTGCAGGGGCCGACCGGGCCTACGACGCCAAGGCCGATGTGGGGGCGCTTTCCGAACGGTTTTACCAGATGATGACCGACCTTGAGTTTCTGCCCAACTCGCCCACCCTCATGAACGCCGGGCGCGAGCTGGGGCAGCTGTCTGCCTGTTTCGTGCTGCCGGTAGAGGACAGCATGGAGGGCATCTTTGAATCGATTAAGCAGGCCGCTCTAATTCACAAGTCGGGCGGCGGCACCGGGTTTTCTTTCTCCCGCCTGCGCCACACCGGCAGCTCGGTGCGCTCCACCGGCGGCGTGGCTTCGGGGCCGGTCAGCTTCATGCGGGTCTTTAACATGGCCACCGAGGCGGTGAAGCAGGGGGGTACCCGCCGGGGAGCCAATATGGGCATCCTGCGCATCGACCACCCCGATATCCTCGAGTTCATCGACGCAAAAAAGAACAACGCCGATATCACCAACTTTAACATATCGGTGGGGCTTACCGAGGCCTTTATGTCGGCGGTGGAGGCCGGAGAAAACTACGACCTCATCAGCCCCCGGGACGGCAGCGTACAGGGGCAGCTAAGCGCCCCCGAGGTGTTTGAAAAGATTGTGCAGGCGGCGTGGCGCAACGGCGAGCCGGGCATCATCTTTTTGGACAGGCTCAACCGGGATAACGTGGTGCCCTCTCAGGGCGAGATTGAAAGCACCAACCCCTGCGGCGAGCAACCGCTGCTGCCCTATGAATCCTGCAATCTGGGGTCGATTAATCTGGTGCAGATGCTGAAAGCCCAGGGCGACGGCTGGCAGCTGGATTACGACAAGCTGGGCCGCACGGTGGATGATGCGGTACACTTCCTCGACAATGTCATCGACGTCAACCGTTACCCCATCGAGCAGATTGGGGTCACCACCCGCCTGACCCGCAAAATCGGGCTGGGGGTTATGGGCTACGCCGATATGCTGCTGCGGCTGGGGCTGCCCTACAACTCCACCGAAGCGGTGGCCCTCTCCGAAGAGATTATGGCCTTCATCACCGCCCACGGGCGAAAGGCCTCCCAGCAGCTGGCCCAAATCAGGGGGGCGTTCCCCCTCTTTGAAGAGAGCATCTACCGCGACGGCCCGCCGCTGCGCAACGCCACCATCACCACCATCGCCCCCACCGGCACCCTTTCCATCATCGCGGGCTGTTCCTCGGGGGTGGAGCCGGTTTTTGGCTATGTGTACCGCCGCAACGTGATGGATAATACCCAGATGCTGGAGAGCAACCCCATCCTTGCCGAGCGCCTGGCAAAGCTGGGGCTGAATGACCCCGCCCTGCTGGAGCGCATTGCCGAGGAAGGCACTCTCGCCCACATCCAGCAGCTTCCGGAGGAGCTGCGCCGGGTGTTTGTCTGCGCTCACGATATCTCCCCCGAGTACCATATCCGCACACAGGCGGCGTGGCAGCGCCACACCGACAACGCCGTTTCAAAGACGGTGAATTTTTCTCACGACGCCACCCCCGAGGATGTGCGCCGGGTTTACCTGCTGGCCTATGAGCTGGACTGCAAGGGGGTTACCATCTACCGCGACGGCAGCCGCGACAGCCAGGTGCTGACCCTCGGCAGCGCAAAGCCCGCCGAAGCGCCGGAGGAGCTGGCCCCGGTGGTGGAGAACATCCGCCCCCGCCCGCGGCCCCAGACCACCTACGGCATGACCCAGCGCACCCGCATCGGCTGCGGCAACCTGTATATCACCGTCAACTACGACCAGCACGGCATCTGCGAGGTGTTCACCTCCACCGGCAAGGCGGGTGGCTGCCCCTCCCAGTCGGAGGCCACCGCGCGGCTGGTTTCCATCGCCCTGCGCTCGGGCATCAGCGTGGATGAAATCCTCGACCAGCTCAAGGGCATCCGCTGCCCCTCCACCATCCGCCAGCAGGGGATGCAGTGCACCTCCTGCCCCGACGCCATCGCCCGCATGGTCAAAACGGTGGACGACCACGTAAAGGCGCTGGCCGCCGAAAAAACCGCCCCTGCCCCCGGCGCCGCCGCCCCGCAGGGCCCGCCGCCCCGTTTCTGCAGCCAGTGCGGCAGCAAGCTGATTGTCAAGGAGGGCGGCCCCATCTGCCTGACCTGCTCGGCCAAGCAGGAGGAAGCCGCCAGGCAGCAGGCCTCGGCGTCTGCTGAGGAGAGCAAATCCGGCGCGGCCTGTCCCGAGTGCGGCCTGCCGCTGGCCCATGAGGGCGGGTGCAGCTCCTGCCTCTCCTGCGGTTTCTCCAAGTGTGGGTAAGCTTTTTTACTCATGTAACGGCATCTCAATAAAACCGCTACCTTTCAAAAGCGGCCTTGGCGGTTGAGCCAAGGCCGCTTTTCCCTATTCAA
>JAEWWW010000093.1 GCA_023396215.1 Bacillota bacterium
GTCGTTGACCGCCCCCCTTTTGGTGCTATGGCTATATGCAGATGATGACACCCACCTTGGCCCGCTCTGCAAACCCGTAGGGGCGGATATTATTCGCCCGCTTATGAAACCACCAGCCTCAGTGCGCCACCCTCCAAGAGGAGAATGCAAGGAACCATCTGTTGGAGCAAATACCATCTGTCCGTGCTTCTCAGGCAGCATACCTGCCCCTATATAAACCGCATCAAAGGGTCATGTAATAGAGCATCCGCGCCGCCTCGTCCCAGCTCATGGTCTGGTTTTTCAGCAGGGTAAACAGTTGGGGCACCCGGTCGCCAAAGGGCAAAAACTTATACAGCAGCGGGATGTTTGCGGCGCTGGGGGTGCTGCCGTCGATGCGGGTGGCGGGCTTGCCCGAGGAAGCCAGCACGCGGCTGCTGATGGTCTTTGCAATCTGGTTCATATCGGCTGCGGTAAAACCCAGCCCGGTGCTGTAGATGGCGGCGATGCTGGTCAGGTCGATGCCCGCATAGTTGGTGGTTTCATAGTAGGTCACCGTCTTGGAGGGGTCCTCCCAATAGCGCCACAGGTAGCCGGTGCTGGTTTTGGTCACCTTGGTCATAAAGTAAGCGCAGGCCTTTTGCACGGTGGCGGCAAGCTGCTGGTCGCCCTCGGCCTTGGCAAAGGTGGCCATGGCTGCCACCAGCGGCAACTGCTGGTTCCATGGAACAATGCTGCCGCCCCCCAGATGGGTCAGCGAATTGTCCATCTCCTTAAAGTATCCGGCGGGGTTCCAGTGGTGCTGCATCAGGGTATCGAACATCAGCCGTATCTGCCGCCCATATTCGTCGGCCCTGGGGTAGCCCTCGGCCCTCATGGCGACATAGGCGTTCACCATCGGCTCAAGCACCAGCGCCGTGTGTATCACGGTGGGCACGTTGGTGTTATCCACCAGCTTGTAGGATGCCGGAGCGGGCGGTGCAACCGGGTCGGAGGCAACCTCGGCGGTAACCACCCGCTTGCCCGGCAGCGGCGAACCGTAATAGGTCCAGTTGATTTCGCTTTCCACCCGTTTTTTCAGGGTGGCCAGCGTCACCCCTTTCAGGGTGTATTCGGTGGTTTTGTGCTTCACCTTCAGGTCAAAGCTTTCGCCGTTTACGTTGACGATTGCCACATAGGTCTGGTCGTTGGCCTGGCAGTGAAACAGCAGGCGCGCAATGATGTTTCCGCTGGAGTCGGTCATGGGGTAAACCGCGCCGTTATACCGGCTGATAGAGCCCCAGAGGGGGTATGTATTGCCGTCCCACGCAACCCGCCCAAGGTTGTCGTCCCGCACAGCCAGCAGCGCGTCAAACATCTGGATAGAAGTCTCTAAAAACTGCCGGTCGCCGGTGGCGCGGTAGGCGTAATCCAGCCCTTCCAGAACCCACGAAACCTTCCATCCAAGGTGGGCCTGCCCGGGGGTGTCATAGCTGTAGTTGGTAACGGTGTTGGTCCAGCTGCCGGTCACAGGGTAGATATATTTATGCTGGGGCGGCCCGGCCTTAAAGCCGTCGTACACCAGCTTTTTCAGTTTTTCTATGTAGGGGTCGGGGGCGGGCGGCTGGGTTTCAGGTGGCTCGCTGGCCGAAGAGGAGGAAGCAGGGGGAGGGGCAGAGGTTCCGCTGCTCTGCACAGCGGAGGAGCCGGACTGCGGCTTAGAGGAACCGGAACCTGACGAAGAAGACGGCCCCGAAGAGCCGGAAGACGAAGAAGGCGGGGGCGTTTCCTCCTGTGAAGAAGAGCTGGAGGACTTCGGCGGGTCAACCTCGGGCGCCGAAGCGGAGGAGGAAGAATCCGGGGAGGATGGCCCCGTCTCTGCCGGTTGGGGGGTGCCGCAGCCGGTCAGCGCCAGCAGACAGAGCAAGACGAAGAAGGTTTTTTTCATGGTTTAGGTCCCTTTCCTGTTGTTGTCTGTCACCGCCCGGCTGTCAATCCAGATATTATATGAACTTACCAGCTAATTTTAGCATTATGTATTCCTACGATTCAACAAAATTGGTGGTAATTACCAACAGTTTTACATGTAAAAACTGGATGTATTACAGGGGAATTTTACCAGAACGCAATCTGTAGAAAAGGATTTTGACATGCAGGCCACCCTTGCTCACGTATCATTATTCCCCTCCTTGGAGGGGTGGCCGAAGGCCGGGGTGGTTTTTAAGGTGCTGGCTGACGCAGGCATTGCCCTTACGGATGGGCTATTCCAGTTCCTCCTTGGAGGGGTAATGCGCAGCGCCCGGTAGTTTGCAGACGGGCGGATAATATCCACCCCCACAACCGTTCGACGGGGTGTAGGGGCGACCTGCGGTCGCCCGGGGGTTATGCAAGGGACTGACGCAGGTAAAGACTATCCCCCTGCGGGCTTACAGGGAAGAGAAAATTCTCCTCACTGGATGGGTGTTGCCCGCAGGCGCCGGGGTGGCCTAAGCAGCAGCCTCTGCCATAAGCTTTAATTATCCCGCGCCGCTTCGCAGCCACGGGATAATAATGCACCCACCCCGCTGCATAGAATGAAACATCAACACAAGGGCCGGAGGTTAAGAGATGGGCGGATTAAGGGTTCTTTACGAGGGTGCGGTAATCGGTACCGGCGGCAGCCTGCTGACCGGCCTTGCATTTGACGGGCGGTATCTCTACAGCAGCGCCCCGGCCGAAAAAACGGTTTACAGGCTGGATGAAAACGGTGCGGTGATACAAAAATTCCAGACCGAGCGCAGCTATGTGGGCCTCTGCTATGACGGCATCAACCGGTGCTTTTGGGCCATCACCCGGGAAAGCCCCCTCTATATCTTCCGGGTCACCCCCCAGTTTGAGGAGTTTGACCGGGTGCGCATCACCGGGTGCGTCACCGACCAGCTTCGCGCGCTGGATATCGATACCGGCAGGGGCAGCCTGCTGGTGCTGGCAGGGGAGCAGATTCTGACCCTCTCGCTTTCGGGCGAGGTAACCCATACCCTTCCTGTGTCCTCCGCCACCAAGGATTTTTGCTGCTTTGGCGAGTACCTGCTGCTGGGCGGCGCGGGGCTTGAGATACACAAGAACCGGCAGGGGCCGGTGGAAAGCCTCGGCCTGCCTGCCAACCTGCAGGTGGCGGGGGTCTCGGTGCTTTACCACTCGGCCGACCGGATGGTCTGCACCATGCTTTGTACCCGGAGCCACCGCTACAACAGCCTGCTGCAGACGGTGATAGAGCCCCAGAAGCCCTTCGAGCGGCCGCAGGCGAGCGGGGTGCATACCGCCCTTATCCACCCAACCTGCGCCGACTGCCCGGTGCAGGGCTCGGTCAGCGTCGGCCTAGCGGCCCTTTCCGGGGTGCTGGAGCAGCTATTGGCGGCGCTGATGCAGAGCGGCGCACCCCCTTACGAGGAGTAGGCGTTTCACCTGAGGGCATTCTGAAAACTCCAAGCTGTTGGCAAGTTCTACTGAAAGCAGCCTTTGCCGGGTTAAAAATGCTGGGAATACATGAAGTGTTCCTTTGTTCTTTGCCTCACACCCACCTGTTTTCAGCGAAATTCCCCCTCAGTTTTCCATTTTCAGAAACACCCTGAAACCGCGCTGCGGCTTTTATGGTTCTGATTTTGAGCAGGACGCGAAGTCCCCTTTGTGGAGGGGGTAAAAGGCGGTATGCCCGCCTTTTTTTGCGCCGCGGCGGGTAGACTTGTCTTTCCGCGGTTGCCGCCATAAAATAACCGGCGGCCTCATTAATTGCGCCTTTACAGGGAAAGATAGCCATAACGCGCCGATGCCGGCAAAGCGCCGCATGCCTCATCCCGCCAAAGCAAAGCCGGGCCTTTTCTGCCATGGCTTCATATTACATTTCACACCGGGGGTGGCTTATGAATATTCCGTTCTCTCCGCCGCATATCACCGAAGAAGACATTGCCGAGGTGGCGGCTGTTCTGCGCTCAGGCTGGATTACCACCGGGCCCAAAACAGCCGAGCTGGAGCAGCAGCTATCGCAGTTTTGCCGGGGGCAGGGGGTAGCCTGCCTCAACTCGGCCACCGCCGGTCTGGAGCTTACCCTGCGGCTGCTGGAGATTGGCCCTGGCGACGAGGTTATCACCAGCGCCTACACCTACACCGCGACGGCCGCGGTGGTGCTGCACACCGGCGCCACGCCGGTGCTGGTGGACGTTGCCCCCGGCAGCTATCTCATTGACCCCGAGCGGGTGGCGCGGGCCATCACCCCCCGCACCAAGGCCATCATCGCGGTGGACGTCGCCGGGGTCATGTGCGACTACCCGGCCCTGCTGGCGGTTGCAGAAGCGGCGGCTTTTACCCCCAAGGGGCGGCTGCAGGAGGCGCTGGGCCGGCCGGCGGTGATTGCCGACGCGGCCCATTCGCTGGGGGCGCTGCTGGGGGATGTACCCAGCGGCTGCGCTGCCGATTTCAGCTGCTTTTCCTTTCACGCGGTAAAAAACCTCACCACCGCCGAGGGCGGGGCAGTCACATGGCGGCCGGTGCCCGGGGTGGATAA
The DNA here is from genome assembly GCA_023396215.1 of Bacillota bacterium. GTDB lineage: Bacteria > Bacillota > Clostridia > Oscillospirales > Ruminococcaceae > Heteroruminococcus. The sequence goes on from JAEWWW010000093.1 coordinate 4,499, forward strand.
CAGCGAAATCAGCCGCCTGTTCCGGCTTTACAGCCTGCACGGGCAGAGCAAGGACGCCCTTGCGAAAAGCCGGGCCGGAGGGTGGGAATACGACATCCTGATACCGGGCTACAAATGTAACCTTACCGACGTGCTGGCGGCGCTGGGGGGTTCCCAGATGCGGCGGTATTACGCCATGCTCTCCCGCAGGCGGGAGCTGGTCAGCCGCTACGACACGCTGCTGGGGGGCAGGGTGGAGAGCCTCAGGCATTGGGGAGAGGGCTACATTTCCTCCTGCCATCTGTATATCGCGCGGGTCGAGCCGGCACGGCGGGGCCATATCATCGAGCAGCTTGCCCGCCGGGGGGTGGCCGCCAACGTGCATTACAAGCCGCTGCCGATGCTCACCGCCTACCGTCTGCTGGGCTACCGCCAGCAGGATTTCCCTCACAGCCTCGAGCGGTATGAGGGGGCTCTTTCGCTGCCGCTGCACACCCTGCTCACCGACCCTCAGGTGGATTATATCTCCCGCAGCCTGCTGGATATTATCGGCCTTTCGTGAGGCGACAGGCACAGGCGAATAAAAAAGCCGCCCGGCGGCAGGTTTAACAACAGTTCTATGGACTTACCCGCACGGGTATGGTAAAATATCCAAAGCGATGCGGTGAGGGCGGCACACCCGGCGGCGCCCGCGGCGTGACAGGCATCATCCTTGCTGGAGGCAACAATGAACAAGACGGCGAAACATACAATCATTCTCATGGCGGCCACCCTGATTTCCAAGCTTTTGGGCTTTGCACGTGAGATTGCGCTTGCTTATAAATATGGTGCGGGGATGGTCAGCGATGCTTATGTCATCGCGTTTTCCATCCCTACGGTGATTTTTGCGGGGCTTGGCTCGGCTATTTTGACCTGCTATGTGCCGATGTACACCCGCCTGCAGGAGGATAAGCCCCGGGAGCTCAGGCAGTTTAACAACAACATCACCACCGTGGTCGTGCTGCTTTCGGCGGTGGTGCTGGGGGGCTTTTGGCTCTTTGACGACGCCATTGTGCGGCTGTTTGCCGTGGGGTTCGAGGGCGAGGCGCTGGCCTTCACCTCCACGCTGGCCCGGGTAATGATGGTTTCGGTGGTTTTCATCGGGGTTTCCAACATCCTGCAAGGGTATTTGCAGATAAAAGACAGCTTTTACGCGGTGGGGCTGGTGAGCGTCCCGCTGAATATTTTTGTGGTGGCCTCCATCCTCCTTTCGGGCGAGGCCAACACCGCCGTGCTCAGCACCGGCTTAGTGGCGGGGTATGGGGCTACACTGGTGATGCTGCTGGTGACCGCCCTGCGCAAGGGCTTTCGCTACCGCCCGGCCCTTAGCCTGAGGGATTCCAACATTCGGCGGATGACGACGCTGGTGCTGCCCATCTTTCTGGGGCGCACCATTATGCAGATTAACATTATGATAGACCGCACCCTGGCCTCCACCCTGCCCGAGGGCACCGTTTCGGCCCTGAACTACGCCAATAAAATTTTTGGCTTTGTGATGTCGGTCTTTGTGGTGTCGGTCACCACCGCCAGCTTTCATAAGCTGGCACGCTACAGCGCCCGGCGCGATCTGGGGCGGCTCAAGGCCACCACCGTCAGCAATATGGGTATGGTCACCCTGCTGATACTGCCTATCTCGATGGGGGCGATTGTGCTTTCGGGGCCGATTGTGCGGCTGCTGCTGGGGCGGGGCGCCTTTGACAGCAACGCAGAGCTGCTCACCTCGCAGGCGCTGGCCTACTACTGCACCGGGCTTTTGTTTTATAGCCTGAAGGATATCTTAAACAACGTGTTTTACGCCATGCAGGAGACCAAAATCCCCACCGTGAACTCGGTTTTGACGGTGGCGCTCAATGTGGCGCTCAATCTGGCGCTCATCAAGCCGCTGGCGCATGTCGGCCTCGCGCTGGCCACCAGCATCTCCAGCGGCGTCACCATGCTGCTGCTGCTTTCGTCGCTGCGCAAAAAGATAGGCCCCATGGGGCTGAAGCGGTATTTCATCAGCCTGCTCAAGATGCTGATCGCGGGCGGCGCGATGATTGCGGCGGTGGTGCCGGTTTATAACTGGCTCATCGACCTTGAGATAGGCGGCAAAACCGGCCAACTGCTGCCGCTGCTGGCGGCGGTGTTGGCGGGGATGCTGGTCTATTTCACCGTGCTGGTGCTGCTGCGCACCCGCGAGTTGGGCGAGCTGGTGCTCGGGCTGCACCGCACCCTCAACCGCCGCAAGGCCCGCTAGCCGGAACTGCCATAGCGTCTGTCAACAGCCTGCGTCAGCGGGCTGTTTTTGCGTGCAGACCAAGGCTGGAAAGGCGGCCCGGTGCCGCCGCATCCATGTTGTTGGGGCCGATGCTGACATCGGCCCGCAGGCTATGTTGCAGATGCTGAGCCATTGTGGGGGCGGGGTTTGTCCCCCCCCCCCCCCCCCCCCCCTACAGGGGG
>JAEWWW010000038.1 GCA_023396215.1 Bacillota bacterium
TATCAGAACATTCATAAAGCCGAGTTTATCGCCCGGCCCAACCGCTTCATCGCCCGGGTGCTGCTGGAGGGCAGGGAGGAAACGGTGCATATCAAAAACACCGGCCGCTGTGCCGAGCTGCTGCTGCCCGGCGCGGCGGTCTACCTTGAGGAGAGCGAAAACCCCGCCCGCAAAACCCGCTTTTCGCTGGTGACGGTGGAAAAAGGCAGCCGGTTGGTCAATATCGACTCACAGGCCCCCAACACCCTGTTGGCCCAATGGCTGGAGGCGGGGGGCGTGCTGCCCGGCCTGCCCTGCCCGGTAACCGGGCTGCGCCGCGAGGCAAAGCTGGGGGCTTCCCGCATCGATTTTCTGCTCACCGCAGGGGGGCAGCCCGCCTTTGTCGAGGTCAAGGGCGCCACGCTGGAGCAGGGCGGCGCGGCTTACTTCCCCGACGCGCCCACCCAGCGGGGGGTGCGCCACATCGAGGAGCTGATACGCCACCGGCAGCAGGGCCTGCCCGCCGGTATCGTCTTTGTGGTGCAGCTTAAAGGGGTGGATTATCTGGCCCCCAACGACCGCACCCACCCCGAATTTGGGCAGGCGCTGCGCCGTGCCCGCCAGAGCGGGGTAGAGGTGCTGGCCTATGACTGCCATGTGTCCCCCGGCGAAATCACGCTGGTCGACCGGGTGGAGGTGAGGCTATGAGCATCTACCTTGCGGCGATTAACCTGGCCGCCTTTTTGGTAATGGGGTGGGATAAGCGCGCCGCCATCGGTCGACGGCGGCGTGTACCCGAAAGAACCCTCCTTCTGCTGGCGGCACTGGGGGGCAGCGTGGGGGCTTGGCTGGCTATGCGGGTGTTTCGCCATAAGACGCTGCATAACCGCTTTCGCTTTGGGGTGCCGGCCATCCTGCTGGCGCAGCTTGGGCTGGCGGCGCTGCTGCTGTGGCGTTTCGGCCTGCTGCCCTTTTAAGGCGGCTGCAGGCTGCCGAAAAAGTCGCCGGGCCGCAAAATGGCAATGCAATTTTACTTGCTTTGTTGGCTGCGCTTGCAAATGTCGGTCACATATATCGAATATGCTCCCTTATTTGCTGCGCTTGCCGCCTCTCCCCCGGCGATTTTTCAAAGCCTGACCATTCTTTGCACCCTCCGCGAGGGGGGCTTGGTGTCTTGTTCAAAACCCGGGGGATTTGGGTCCAACCGTGCAGCCGGAGCCGCTCCCTTTACGGGCAGAAGATTTCCCCCAGCCCCTTTGCCATCAGGTCGTAGCCGTAGTCGTTGGGGTGCAGGTATCCGTCCCGCATCCAGTCGGTGCTGTGGGGCAAAAGGGATAACCCGCTCACAACAGTGGCCCGGTACTGCCCGGCTACCGCCTCCAACGAGCGGCAGATTTGCTCAAACTGCCGCTGCCGTTCGGGAGTAAAATCTGCACGCCAAAGGGGCGACAGGTAGTAAAGGTCGGTTTCGGGCCAAAGGGTGCGCAGCCGGTCAAAAAACCGGTCGGCATTGTGGCAGATGGGTTGCTCCTCCCCCATCCGCTTGATATCGTTGGTGCCATAGGCCACCAAAATCAGCGCCGGGTTGATTTCCAGCTTTTCCAGCCACTCGGCGTCAAACACATACCCCGAAATGGCCTGGTTAATCAGGCCAAGGCCCATGCGCCGGGCAAGCTGCACCGGGTACACCCGGGAGGGGCGAGCCGCATACACCCCCTGCGTGATAGAATCCCCCAGCGCGAGGAGCGATCGCTGCGCCTGCGGCACTGCCCGCCACTCGCCCACCTCAAAGCCGGAGATCTCCAGCGTGCACAGGGCCGGCAGCCAGACCTCAAACTCGGCCTGCCCGGCGGTTTCGCGCCTGTAGGTAAAGGTGCCGCTGAGGTTTTCATCGCCGATATCCCAAAAGCTGCGGGGCTCGCCGTTTTCAAAAAGGTCTATCCCGGTTCTGCGCTCCAACATGCTGCCTACCCGGTACTGAAAGGAGATTCCAGCCGCGTCGGTCACAAAGCGCAGGCAGGCCCCGGCGGTGCTGACCATGCGGGTGCGAAACCGCTCCTCCAGCAAGAAATAGTGGTACTGGCTCTTGGTGAACCGGGTGGGGAAATACCATCCGCCCCGCTGCTGAACCTCCAAACAGTTGTGAAACAATGCTTCCATCTTATGTCCTCTTTCATCTGAAATGCGAAGAAGCGTTTCTCCGCTTTTTTAAACCCTGTCAACCTGAAACCAAAAGACGCTGCCGCTGCCCGGCTTGGACTGCACCCCATAGCTGCCGCCGTGCAGCTCGATGATTTTCTTCACGATAGAGAGCCCCAGCCCGGTGCCGGTGATGGCGCGTTTGTGTTTTTTATCCACCTTGTAGTACCGGTCCCAGATATAGGGGATATCCCCCTCCTCAATCCCCTCGCCGCGGTCCTCCACCTCCAGCCTGACCCCGATTTGGGTCGCGACCTGCCGGATGGTGATGGGCATGTCGTTCGTGCTGTAGTGGATGGCGTTGACCAGCAGATTGTAAAAGGCCTGTGTGATTTTAACCTCGTCGGCGTTTACAAAAATTTCTTCCTGATACTCAAAGACAAAGCGGTAGCCGTCCTTCTGCACCAGTTTGGCCATCCGCTCAATCGAATGGCCGATGCTCCGGGTAAAATTATAAACCTCGGCGTGCAGCTTCATCGTCCCGGTTTCCATCCGGGAAACATCAAGAAGGTCGTTCACCAAAGAGATGAGCCTTCTGGTTTCGTCCATGATAAGGGCTGTCTGCTCGCCGGTAATCTCTTCGGGAAAGTCGTTCATCATCTCGGCGTGGCTGTAGATGAGGGCAAGGGGGGTGCGCAGGTCGTGGGAGATATTGGCCAGCAGCTCGCGCCGCAGCCCCTCCACCTTGGAAAGCTCAGCGGCGGCGTGGTTAAGGGTATCGGATAGCTCGTGTATCTCCCGGTAGCCCTTGCCCGAAAAGCGAATGCCATAGTTGCCGGTCGCCAGTATCTTCGCGCTTTGGTTAAGCCGCTCGATCGGCTTTGCAACGGTTCTGGCGATGATGAAGGCCAGCACGACCGAAAGCGCCAGCATGATGCCGGTGACATAATAAAGCTGCACCTTGATGGTGGATATCGTCGCGTTCACCGGGGATATCATGGCGTAAAAGACGAAGGAAACGGTTCTGCCATCGGCGGTGGCAAACTCCTTCGTTTTGGTAATCGCCTCCCGCCGGGGCGGTTTTCCCCCGGGTCCGGTCTGTCCGGTGGAGAAAAGTCGTGCACCGGGGTTACGATAATCTCCTGCTCGTCGGCAAGCCCCCGGATAAGCTGTCCGAGGGAAGGGCTGTCGATGTTCCGCTCCACCGGAGTGATGGCCTTTTCAATCTCATCACGGCGAATGCTTTCATACATCCTGCTGAGAAAGACCGTTTCAAACAGCCACAATACCATGAGCAGCAAAGCGCAGAAGTCCAATAAAAATATAAAAATTTCCACATCAGGCGCTGTGAATTTTTCATATGCTAACCCTCAAAGCGGTACCCCAGGCCCCGCAGCGTCGTGATAGACTTCGCGTACGGTCCCAGAGCCTTGCGCAGCAGCTTCATGTGGGTGTCCAGCGTCCGGTCGTCGCCGCTGCGGGCCGCCGCGTTTCTTTGCGTCCTTCTCAGGATGGCGCTCACCCGCATCATAATCTCCTTTGAGGAAAAGGGCTTCACCACATAATCGTCCACCCCCACCTCGAACCCCAGAACCTTGTCATATTCCTCGCCCCGGGCGGAGAGCATCAGAACAGGGGTGTCGGCGGTTTTTCTAATCTCCTTCACCGCCGAAAAACCGTCCAGCTCGGGCATCATGATGTCCATAATAATGATATCAAAGGACTGCTGCCTGCAGATTTCTACCGCCTCCATACCGTCAGCGGCCTCCACAACCCCGTGCCCCTCAAACAGGGCATACCGCCTCGTACCGCCCGCAGCCCGCTTTCGTCGTCATAAACCAAAATTTTTGCCATTTCATCACCGCCCATGCTATCCATAAATATATCATTATTTCGCAAAGGAATGCAACCGGAGAAGAACGGCTGAAAGGTGACTCTCAGCCGTTTTTTCTCGGAGTTTTCAGAAACGCCCTAATACCTTTTCTTCGTTCTCCAAAGCAGGAGGGTTGCGCCGCCCAGCACCAGAAGCGAGGCCGCCACCGTCACGGCGTATGCCGGGTCTGCCGCACCGGAGGCCATCTCGGTAAGCTGCTCCATTTCCTCTTCGGTCAGGCCCAGCTCCAAAAGCGCCGCACGCGCCTCGTCGTCGATGGCGCCGCCGCTTTGCTGCAAAACCGTCATCGCCTTTTGCAGCAGCTCCCGGTCGGGCATGCCGCCGGGGCCGCCCATCCCACCCTGACCGTTCTGTCTGTTTTGGCCGCGGTTGCCGCCGCCTCCCATGCTGCCCAGCGCGGATAGGTCGATATGGGAGGCATACAAAGATTGGTCGCACATCAAATATGCGGCAACCTGCTTCTGGGTCAGGTCATGGTCTTCCCGCATATCCCTAATTCTTAGCCGCATTTTTATCACCCCCTAAAGCATATCTTAGGACGATATGTCCTGTTCACATATTGGACCATTTGTCCTAAAACGTGCTTTAAGGTGAGTTGGATGCCGGACTACAAAAAAATGCATCTAAATCTATTCAGGGCTTCCGAGCAGGCCATTAATCTTTTGGTTAAAGCACAGCGAGAATGTGAGGAGCATTACATTTCCTCATCAGAGCCTGCGTTAATCACAATCTCATTCCAGACCAAGACCAAAAACGAAGAGTGGTTTCAGATTGCATATTCATACATAAAACAGCACGCCCTCGGCACAAAGCCAAGGGCGCAGTGTCTATATATATCCTTTGCTGAAACTTCTGCTATAGGAATTCCCCTTACTTTTCCGCAAGCGGTATGTCCCGAATGAAGAAGGAGTAGCTGCCGCCGCCGCTCTTTTTGGTGGTGTACATGGCCTGGTCGGCGCAGAGCAGCAGGGTGTCGGTGTCCTCGGCGTCTGCCGGAAAGAGGCTTATCCCAATGCTGATTTTGACCTGCAGCGGGGCCCCGTTGTAGAGCACCGGCTCCGCCGCCGCGGCGTGTATGCGCTGGGCAAGCCTGCTCACGCCCTCGGGCTCCTTGACGTCTGTTTGCAGCACCACAAACTCATCCCCGCCCAGCCGGCCAATTTGGTCGGTGGTTCTCAGGGCCGCCCGCACCTTTTCGGCCACATGGCGCAGCACAACGTCCCCCGCCTCGTGCCCATAGTGGTCGTTGATAAGCTTGAATTTATCGATATCAAACAGCATGACCGCAAACCGGGCCCCGCTGCGTCTGGCGCGCTGTATCTCCTGCTCCAGCTGTATCATCAGGCTGGCGCGGTTTTGTATCCCGGTCAGGGCGTCGTACCGGGCAAGCCAGGCGATTTTCTCCTCCTGCGCCTTGCGCTGGGTAATATCCCTGATGATGTGAATGCGAAGCGGCCCATTTTCAGTATGGACCATCCGGGAGCTTACCTCCACGGGGAAGGCCGAGCCGTCGCTTCGCAGATGAAGGCTCTCAAACACAACCCCGCACGTTTCGGCCTGCCGCATCTGGTCGCCATAATCCGCAAGGGTGGAGGCATGGCGCAGGTCCTGAATATTTTTGGTCAGGAGCTCTGCCTTGGTGTAGCCATAGGCTTCGCAGGCCCGCTGGTTGGAAGCAACAAGCTGCCCATCCAAATTCACATAGAGGATGATGTCCTGTGCGCCCTCAAAAAGAATCTTGTGAATTTCAAGCGCCGTCTCCGCCTGTTTTTGTATGGTAATCTCCAGCAGCATGGTGACGACAATCTCCTCCGAGGGGCGAAAGGCGCTGACCCTAAAGTGCTTGCCGTCCATCTGAAAGCAGCACTCAAAGGAGCCGGTGCTTTCCTCCGCCCACAGGTGGTTAAAGATATCCGCCCAGCTTTTGGCCGCGTGCGCCAGCACCTGCCCCAGCGTTTTGCCGATAATCTCGGCGCGCTGCACCCCGGCAATATTCTTAAACTGCCTGTTCACCTCAAGAAACCGGTAGTCGCGGGGTTCCCGGTTTTCATCCCGTACAACCGCAAACATCGCGTAGCCTTCAAACATTGGGTCGTACACATTTTCGCAACAGAAGGTCGTGTTTGCCTTTTTTGACATCTGGCCTCCGCCCTTTCCAACAGCCGCGCATCATCGCGGCCAAATATCGGTGTGCCGCAACTGAAACTCCCCATAGTCCCCGCTCTTCGCAGGGATTGTAAAAATCATTATAGTGGATATTTCAACAATTTCATAGTATGAAAAACAAAATTCGTTCTTATTTTTTATTTGGCATAGTGAAAAACGCCAGTCCTTGGGCTGGCGCCTTATCCGGCCGGTATGGCGATTTGAGCACGGGCAGCAGGATGCGCGCCAGATTATAATAAGCCCGCAAATGCCCTCAGCCTGCCCTAAAGCTGCCGGAGGGAGAGGGACGCCGCCCCGCCTGCGGCAACGCCCTCGCAATCGGCGGCGGCCGGCGGCTGAACGTTTCCCATGGTCTTTCTGTATTCGGTGGGGGCCAGCCCGGTGACCTTTTTAAAGATGGTGGCAAAGTGGTTTTGATAACGGAACCCCACGCACTGTGCAATATCCAGGATGCTGGCGTCGCTGAGCAGGAGCTTTTTGCTTTTCTCAACCCGGATTTTATGGATGTTGTCGGCCAGGGACAGGCCGGTCTGCGCTTTAATCATGCTGGAAAGATAAAAAGTGCTGATGCCTGTGTGCTGGGCCAGATGCTCCAGCGTGATTTTTTCGTTGTAATGCGCCTGCAGATAGTCCACCGCCTGGCGAACCGGCTTGGTATAGGATTTGGCGCCTGCATCCGCAACGCTGTGGGTAAAGGCGAGAAACACCGAGTGCAGAAGATTATAAATTTGGGTGATGCTGTCCATCGTTTCCATCTTCCGAATCATCTCATCCGCATCGTCCAGCATCTTGGTATAGGGCGCATTGGCGTCGACTGCCGCATAGCAGGCCATGGTGCAGGCCTTGACAAAGCTGTTTTTGACCGCGCGGATGCAATCGCTGGAATGAAGCTGGTGCATCGGCGCGTCCGCGGCGCTGAACTCCCCAATCAGCTTGGCCAGCGCCTCCACATCCCCCTGCTGAATGGCCTGCTTAATCAACAGATAGGTGGAAAAGGACAGGTGACGTTCCGGTGCGTCGGTCTGCCACTCCAGCGCGGCGGCCTGCTTTATGGGGGCGGCGGGCACCTTTTCCGGGCCGCGAAACACCTGCATCGGTGTGGTTTCACGGCAGAGCGTCTGGGCCAGGGCAGCCAGCACATTGCCCAGCGGCATAACCCGCTCATAAGGAACAACCGGCCCCTTGGTGAGTATCCGGAGCGCCTCGCAATCCTCCCCGGACGCGAACCCCTCCTGGGCCAGCAGACTCAGGGCCTCCTCCCGACGCATCTGCTGAATCAGCAGCGGCTCGGTGACAAAGGCGCCCAGGTAACCGCCGCCGTCGGTCAGAAAGATGATGTTGCAGCAAAGCTTGCTGTGAAAAAAATAGGTGAAATACCGGTTTTCATGGGAAGGAGCCCTTGAAAACGCCGCCTCAAGGCAGCAAAGCAGCCTGTCCATCAACAGGTGGGTAACCCGGTTTGCGGCGAGTGCTTGGGGATAAGAAGTCGCCATGTTCAGGTGGCTGTCAAAATAAAATAGGCCCACGCCGGCAGCCTTGTGATAAACGTCCATCAAACGCCGTACCGAATCTTTTGTTTTTCGCATCTCCACACCCCTCTTACATACAAAGCGCTTGCAATATAATACTGCGTATAATATAATATCTTTTATTAAAAATGACAAGGTCCTAAAAAATATTTATTAAATTCTTTCTAATTTTGCAATGATTTATCCACCATTATTAATGTATAAGACTATAATAATTGTGATTATCGTCCAGATGCGTAACGGGGAAAGGGCCGTGCCTGCCTGTTCCCGCCGCTGTGGAGTTTGCTTTTAGGTTCCGGCCGTGTCGATTTCAGGGGTTGGTTTTTCCAATGGCCAGGCGTTCGAAAATCACGTGTAAAAGGAGCAACCGATATGGAAGTATATGTGGCCAGGCAACCCATCTTTGACCGTCATATGCAGGTGTACGGATATGAACTGCTCTATCGGAAAAGCAATCAAAACCGTTATGAAGGTGATGATGACGTACAGTCCACCATCGCTCTGGTTAACAATGCTTTTCTTGTGTTCGGCCTTAACGAGCTGACCGAAGGGGCAAAAGGATTCATTAACTTTCCAGAGAAGCTTCTTTTGGGCGAATTGGCCTATATGCTGCCAAAGGATCAGGTGGTGATCGAAATCCTGGAGCGGGTGGAGCCCACCAAGGAAGTGATTGCGCATTGCCGGAAGCTGAAAGCAACAGGGTACCTGCTGGCGCTTGATGACTTTGTGCTTGAGCGGGACACCGAAGGGTATCTTCCGCTGATCGAGCTGGCGGATATCATCAAGGTTGAGTTCCCTTCTGTTTCTCCCAGGGGCATCAGCAGCCTGATGAAGCGATATGGGGGCAGCGTCACCTTTCTTGCCGAAAAGGTGGAAACCAAGGAGGAACACCAGCTTGCCATGGAGATGGGGTTTCACCTGTTTCAAGGCTATTTTTTCAGCAGGCCCCAGATGTCCAGCGTACGGGAAATCGGCTCGTTTGATGTTCATCTTCTGCAGGTGCTTAAAGAGCTGGAGTCTGATGACGTGAATTTTGAGCGCATCGCCGACATTATCCAGCAGGATATGGGGCTTTCCTATAAGCTCCTGAGAATGGCCAACTCGGTATTCTTCGGGGCAAAATATCAAATCGACTCGATTCGGCGTGCCGTTGTGCGGGTGGGAACCGAGGAGCTTCACAGATGGGTGCATCTGATGCTGCTGCGGGGGGTGCAGCGGCCGGACAACCAAGAGCTGGTGAAAACCTCGATTATCCGGGGAAAAACCCTTTCGCTGATGGCGCGGGAGCTGGGCCGCCCCTGTGAGTCGGAATACTTTATTACCGGTCTTTTTTCCTCCATCGATGTGCTTTTAAACGCGCCGATGGAACGTGCGTTACAGGGGTTGCCTCTGGCCGACGACGTGCGCGGTGCGCTGCTGGGGCAGGACAATTCGCTAAGAAGATGTCTGGACGCTGTGCTCACCTTTGAGCGGGCACGGTGGGAGGACTGGAAGTCGGCCATTGCGCGTGAGAACTTTACGGCTCAAAAATACATGGACTGTTACATTGAAGCGCTCCGATGGCAGCAGACCCTTGCCTCCTAGACGGGATATACTTTTTTCATGCAAACCGAAAACACCGATACAAACGATTCTGCACAACGATAAAAGAGAGGGGATTAGGAAAATAACCTATGCGAAACGAAAAAATCAAAAAACGCCAGCTTCAGCTTAGGGAGAAACTGGTCATTCTTGTCGGGGCAGTCCTTTTGGGAACCATCGCCGTGCTGTCCGGCATCGCCTGGGTCAACCTGAGCAACGCCTATGAGATGCTGGCTGAGGCCGAGGAAGCTACCTTCGACACAAAGATGAAAACCGCTGCCGAAAATGTCATAGGAATGCTGACCGTCAACGACCAGCGGTTTGGCAACGGCGAGCTGACCGAGCAGCAGGCAATGGAAAATGCGCTTGCCCTGCTGCGCGACACCCGCTACGATG
>JAEWWW010000024.1 GCA_023396215.1 Bacillota bacterium
CGAGGGCCCGCATGGGGGGGGGTAGGCCCCGCCTTGCCTCAACCCCCGCGGCCGGGGGGGTTATCACCCGCGACCGGGTGGATAGCTATGTGCCGGTGCAGAAAAACGAGGAATCCATCGTCACCCAGTTCCCCATGACCACATTGGAGGAGCTGGGGCTGCTGAAGATGGACTTTCTGGGGCTGCGCAACCTGACGGTTATCTCCCGCGCCCAGAAGATGATTGCCCGCCACACCCCTAGCTTTGATATCGAAAAAATCCCGCTGGACGACCGCCCGGTTTTCGAGATGCTCTCCAAGGGCCAGTCGGACGGTGTGTTCCAATTTGAATCGGCGGGCATGCGGCAGGTGCTGGCCCAGCTGGGGCCGGTGTCGCTGGAGGACTTAATCGCTGTTATCTCCCTCTCCCGCCCCGGGCCGATGGAGTCTATCCCCAAATACATCGAGAACCGCCACCACCCCGAGCGCGTCACCTACCGCCACCCGCTGCTGAAGGAGATTCTGGAGGTCACCTACGGCTGCATCGTCTATCAGGAGCAGGTGATGCAGATTTGCCGCCGGCTGGCGGGCTACAGCTATGGGCGGGCCGACCTTGTGCGCCGCGCCATGTCCAAGAAAAAGCACGACGTGATGGAGCGCGAACGGGCCAACTTCATCCATGGGGCCGAGGGCAACTGCGACGCCGACGGCTGCTGCGGCGCCATCCAAAACGGGGTGGACGAAGCCACCGCCAACGCCATCTTTGACGAGATGAGCAGCTTTGCTTCCTACGCCTTTAACAAATCCCACGCCGCCGCCTATGCGCTGGTGGCCTACCAGACCGCCTACCTGAAATGCCATTTTCCCCGCGAATATATGGCGGCGCTGCTCACCAGCGTGCTGGATAACACCGATAAGGTCATCGGGTATATCAGCGAGTGTGAGCGGCTGGGCATCAGGGTGCTGCCCGCCCACATCAATCTGAGCGACGAGGGCTTTACCGTCACCGAGGAAGGCATTCGCTTTGGGCTGCTGGCGGTCAAAAACCTGGGCAAAGGGGTTATCCGCGATATCATCACTCTACGGGAGCAGAAGCCCTTTGCCAGTTTTTCGGATTTTTGCACCCGGGTTTACGGGCGCGAGCTCAACCGCCGCGCGCTGGAAAGCCTGATAAAATGCGGCGCGCTGGACTGTCTGGGCGCCAACCGGCGGCAGATGCTCATGGGCTACCCCGCCATTCTGGAGGATATCGACCGCGACCGCAAAAACAACATCTCGGGCCAAATCAGCCTCTTTGGCGGCAGCGACGACGCCTCGGCGGCAGGGGAACATATGCTGCCTGCCATGGAGGAGTTCCCCATGCAGCAGCTGCTTTCCATGGAAAAAGAGGTCACCGGCCTGTTTATCTCGGGCCATCCCATGCTGCAGTACGAGGCCGATTGCAGGCGGCTGGGGGCAATGAAGATTAACACCCTTGCGCCCCAGTCCGCGGGCGGCACCGGCCGCGACGGCATGGCGGTGCGGCTGGCTGCCATCGTTTCTTCTAAAAAGCTGAAAACCACCCGCAGCAACGAAACCATGGCCTTTGTGCAGCTGGAGGACACCAGCGGCTCTATCGAGATGCTGGTTTTTCCCAAGGTGCTGGAGCAGTTTTCGCCCCGCCTTGCCGAAGGCAACATGGTGGTGGTGCATGGCCGCCTGAGCCTCAGGGAGGACGAGGACCCCAAGCTCATCTGCGAAAGCGCCGTATTGCTGGAGGACGCTCTGAAGCAGCCCGAGCTGCTCACAACCCAACCATCCCGAAACGGCGGCAGGCGGCAGGTAGTGCCGCCCCAAAACGGCAGCGCACAGCAACAGCCCGCGCAGCCCTCCAAAGGGGGCGCAAGCAGCCGTCCGGGGCTGTATATCCGGCTCTCGGGCCGCGCCGACCCTCTCTTTGAGCGGGCGCAGAACCTGCTTTCCATCTTTGAGGGGCAAACTCCGGTGTATGTCTATTTCAGCGACACCAGGAGCCTGACCCTCGCCCCCAAGGCCTGGTGGGTGGATTTAAACGACACCCTTGTGCGGGAGCTCAAAGAGATGCTCGGCGAGCAAAACGCAACCTACGTGCCCTGAATGCGGGGGATAGATGCGCGGGCCGCTGCCCCGCTATCCCAACCACAGGGGCTGCACAAACTGCGCGGGCGGCCGATAGCCGCCCCTGTGGTACTTTGGCGGTGTTTCTGCATGTATCCCGCGGGTCTTTCGCTAGGGAAGAACACCTGGCTCCATCATTATCAAAATTTTGTGCAACATTACATTTACAAATGGAAAGCAAAGGATTATAATTTGGTAAAATGGGTGGGAATCGGTTTTAGTGCGCCAAGGATGCGCACGGCCCCACAGGAGGATGGATATGGAACAGAAGAAAATTAAGAAAATTGGCATACTGACCAGCGGCGGCGACGCGCCGGGGATGAACGCGGCTGTGCGCGCCGTTGTGCGCGCCGGCATCGATAAGGGCCTGCATATCTACGGCATCCGCCGGGGCTACAGCGGGCTGATCAGCGGCGACATCTTTGAGATGAACCTGCGCTCGGTTTGCGATATCATCAACCGTGGCGGCACCGTGCTGTATACCGCCCGCTGCCCCGAGTTTAAAACCGAAGAGGGCATGGCGAAGGCGATTGAAACCTGCCGTAAGGTGGGCATCGACGGCCTTGTGGTCATCGGCGGCGACGGCTCCTTCCGTGGCGCCCGCGATCTTTCGGTGCGGGGGCTGCCCTGCGTAGCCATTCCCGGCACCATCGACAACGACATAGCGGCCACCGAATACACCATTGGCTTTGATACCGCCATCAACACGGTGGTGGAGATGGTGGACAGAATCAGAGATACCTCGCAGTCTCACGACCGCTGCTCGGTGGTGGAGGTCATGGGCCGCGGCGCGGGCGATATCGCCCTGCACGCGGGGGTGGCCTGCGGTGCGCTGTCTATCCTCGTGCCCGAAGCCCCCTTTGATTTCCAGAAGGATGTTGTGGAGAAGATGCATCACACCCTCAAGTCGGGCAAGCACCACTTCATCATCATCGTGGCCGAAGGGGTGGGCAACAGCGAGGAGCTGACCCGGCGCATCGAGAACGAAACCGGCATTGTTTCGCGCCTGACGGTGCTGGGGCATGTGCAGCGTGGCGGCACCCCCACAGCCACCGAGCGCGTCAACGCCAGCCGCCTTGGCTACCGCGCGGTAGAGCTGCTGCTCTCCGGCATCAGCAACAGGGTCATCGGCCTCAACTGCGGCCGCATCACCGATATCGACATCGTGGAAGCCCTGCAGATGGAAAAGCAGTTTGACTGGGATCTTTACAACATTGCCAACGCCATCTCTATCTGATTTGGTGCCGCAGGAGGGCTTGTTCCTTCCTCACACAGACCCGTACTGATAGCAACGCACCAGCGCCCGGGACTGCAAGTCCCGGGCGCTGGTGCGTGACGCCGCAAGCGGCTGCCTTTATCGGGCAGCTTTTTTGATGCCTCCGCGCACAAATCGACCGGCGGACGTAAGCCGTCCGCCGGTTCCTTCATTTTGTCTGCTCAAATGTATTGGGTGTGGGGGTGCCTGCATTTAGCAGAAGTTGTCGTTTCCGCAACCGTTTCCGCAGTTGTTGCCGCCGAAGCCGCTACCGCAGCAGAAGAAGATGATAATAATAAGGATAATAATCCAGCACCAGTTGCCGCCGAACCAATTGTTATTTCCACACATTGTTAATGCCTCCTAAAATTAGATTTCATCACATACTATGTGCCGCTCCAAAATATTGTTACAGGCCAATTCGCCTGTTTTTGGCATAACGGAGGGTAGGTGGTCAATATTATTGTATGGAAAAAGGAAGCAATGTGACACTGCCCAAACCCCGGCCGTTTGCCCCATGCTTTTGGGCAGGGCAGTCACACCGCTACGTAAGGCAACACCGCACAATTCACGGCTACCGCCTTAAGTACCCTGTCGCTTGCGGATTTTCCGTAATCTTTTACAAAAATCCTCGTGAATACACCCAGTATTCCCTGCGGTTTTTGTTTTAGCTGACGAAAAATCCGCCGGTGCGCCAAAGCACTTAGAATTGTGCGGCATTGCCTTAACATTTAACGGATGGTCAGGAGCAGGAGGTTACAATGTTTCGTTTTAACGGATTTACCCAAAAGGCCAACAATGCCATTAATCTGAGCATCTCACAGGCGGCGTCTTTGGGACATACCTACATCGGCAGCGAGCACCTGCTGGCCGGCCTCTTGAAGGAAGGCAGCGGCGTGGCCTACAATGCGCTGGCCCAGCGTAATGTCACATACACCCCTTACCGGGAGCTGCTGACCAAAACCATCGGCAAGGGGGCGCAGTCTACACTGACGCCGGAGGATTTCACCCCCCGGTGCAAACGGATTCTTGAAGCCGCCATCTCGGAGGCCCGTGCTCTGGGCAACAGCTATGTGGGCACCGAGCATATCCTCATCGGCATACTGAAAGAAACCGACAGCTACGCTGTTCGCTTCTTAAAGGAGCTGGGGGCCGACTGTGACCAGATTTACAGCACGCTGGCGGTGGTCATCGGGGCCGAGAGCAGCGACCTTGGGGATAAGAGCAAGCGGCCCGGCTCTAAAGCCACCCGCACCGCCACCAAGACCGCCAACCTCGACCGCTTCAGCCGCGACCTTACCGAATACGCCCGCCTTGGCAAGCTGGACCCGGTCATTGGCCGCAGCGCCGAGATAGACCGGGTGATACAAATCCTGTCGCGGCGCAGCAAAAACAACCCCTGCATTATCGGCGAGGCGGGCGTGGGCAAAACCGCCATTGTGGAGGGGCTGGCCCAGCGCATCGTGGATGGGGACGTGCCCGAGCTGCTGAAAAACCGGCGGCTGCTCTCCCTTGACCTGAGCGGCATGGTGGCCGGCACCAAGTACAGGGGCGATTTTGAAGAACGCATCAAGAGCACCATCGACGAGGTGGTGGCTTCAGGCAATATTATTCTGTTTATCGACGAGCTGCACACCCTCATCGGCACCGGCGCGGCAGAAGGGGCGATTGACGCCGCCAACATCCTCAAGCCGCAGCTTGCCCGGGGCGAGATACAGGTGGTGGGGGCCACCACGGTGGAGGAATACCGCCGCCACATCGAAAAAGACGCGGCCCTCGAGCGCCGCTTTCAGAGCATCATGGTGGAAGAGCCCAGCGAAGAGGACGCGGTTGAAATCCTCAAGGGCCTGCGGGAGCGCTACGAGGCCCACCACAAGGTAACCATCACCGACGACGCGCTGCAAAGCGCCGTCGCCCTCTCGGCGCGGTATATCCCCGACCGCTTTCTGCCCGATAAGGCCATCGACCTTATCGACGAGGCCGCCTCCCGGGTACGGATACAGGCGGTGACGGTGCCCGCCAACCTGCGGGAGCTGGAGGAACGGCTCGCCCTGCTGCGGGAGGATAAGGAAACCGCCATCAACGCGCAGGACTTTGAGCTGGCGGCCAAGGTGCGGGATAACGAGCACGAGGTGCGGGTCAAGCTGATGCAGATGCGGGCCAGTTGGGAAAAATCCAACCCCAGCAGCGAAACCCGTGTCACCGGAGAAACCATCAGCAACCTTGTGGCGGCCATCACCGGCATCGACGTGACTGCCATCACCGAGGAGCAGGGGGCGCGGCTGCTGCGGCTGGAGGAGATGCTGCATCAGCAGGTCATCGGCCAGCACGAAGCGGTGGGGGCGGTGGCCCGGGCCATCCGCCGGGGCAGGCTGGGGCTCAAGGACCCCGGACGGCCCATCGGCTCCTTCATCTTTCTGGGGCCGACGGGGGTGGGCAAAACCCAGCTCTGCAAGGCGCTGGCAAAAAGCCTCTTTGGCAGTGAGCATTCTATTATCCGGCTGGATATGTCGGAGTATATGGAGAAGCACAGTGTTTCGCGGCTCACCGGTTCGCCGCCCGGCTATGTGGGCTATGAGGACGGCGGGCAGCTTACCGAGCGGATACGCCGCAAGCCCTATTCGGTGGTGCTATTTGACGAGATTGAAAAAGCCCACCCCGATATCTTCAATATGCTGCTTCAGATTGTGGAGGATGGCGCCCTCACCGACGCGCAGGGCAGACGGGTCAGCTTCAAAAATGCGGTGATTATCATGACCTCCAATTTGGGGGCGCGGTTTATCACCGATAAAAAAAGCTTCGGGTTTGTTTCGCAGGCCGGCGACGCAGACGAGCGGGCGGTCAAAAGCAACATCATGAACGAGCTTAAGCAGGCCTTTAAGCCCGAGTTTCTCAACCGCATCGATGAAATTATCATCTTTACCCGCCTGAGCCATGACGAGGTGCGCGCCATCGCCAAGCTGCTGCTGGATATGGTCATCAAGCGGCTGGAAAACATGGGCATCACCGCCGAGTTCAGCGAAGCGGTGGCCGAGGGGGTGGCCCGGCAGGGGTACGACTCGGTGTACGGCGCCCGCCCGCTGCGCAGGGCAATCCAAAGCATGGTGGAGGACACCATCGCCGGAGAGCTGCTGCAGAGCAGGCTGAAGTCGGGGGATAAAATCTTCTGCGACTGGAGCGACGGGGTTAAAATCAACCGCATCACCATCTGAGCGGGTGTTCATACACAAACCGGAAAGCCTCCATCTGCTATAGGTGGGGGCTTTCCCTTATCTGCGCGGTGGTGTATAATAAAGCTATAAGAACAGCGGCAATCCGCCCGCGATAACGGAGGACAAGATGGAGATTAAGATAGGCAAAACCGAAACCCGCCAGACCACCGTGGACCAGAGCAACATTGCCAGCGCCCTTGCCAGCGGCGACCTTGCGGTTTTTTCTACCCCCAGCATGATTGCCCTGATGGAGCACGCCGCCGACCGCTGTCTGGCCCCTTTTTTGGAGGAGGGCCAGTCC
>JAEWWW010000061.1 GCA_023396215.1 Bacillota bacterium
CACGGACGTGATTAGTCCTTGGTGATGCTGTCAGGCCGATTGCTCTCCCATTCTACAGCTTTAGCAACAAGACGGAAAAGGACACGGCTGGCTGCCGTGCCCTAAACCGTAATTCTATTGTAGGAGGATGATAAAATGAAACAACTCAGGCAACTGGGCCGCTATCCGCTGCTTGTGCTGGCCACCCTCTTTTTGCTGGGGACCTTCGTCTGGGATATGACCGCCCCCCACCGTGAATACTCCGAGCTGGAAAACCGCTATCTGCGCCAGCGCCCCGCCTTTTCGCTGACCTCCCTGTTTGAGAACGCCTACACCCTGAAATATGAGGAGTTTGTCAACGACCAGTTTGTGGCCCGCGACGGCTGGATTACGCTGAAATCCCTTGCCGAAAGCGCCCTTGGCAAGATTGAAAACAACGGCATTGCCTACGGTAAAAAGGGTTATCTCTTTGAAAAGGCAAACGCCCTTGATGAAAGCAGGCTGCAAAAAAACATCGGCTACCTGCAAGCCTTTACCGAGAAAACCGCCGGCACCCCTGTAACGGTGGCCATCGCCCCCAACGCCCACGAGGTGCTCGGCGACCTTGTCCCGGCGGGGCTGGGCAACCTGCCTCAGGCGGCGTATATCCGGCAGGTCTATGAGCAGACCGCTGGGGCCGCCCATCTCGATTTGCAGGCCGCCCTGACGGCCCACAGCAGCGAATATATCTTCTACCGCACCGACCATCACTGGACTACTCTGGGGGCCTACTATGCCTATGCCGATTATGCCCGCAGCAAGGGCCTTGAGCCGGTGGATATCGCCCGGCTGGCCCCACTCAGGCATCGGACGGAGGGCTTTTACGGCACCCATTACAGCAAGGCCAAGCTGTTTGGCGCAAAGGCCGACAGCCTCGATTACTACGACATCCCCATCACCTCGGTGACAATAGACGGCAAAGAAAAGCCGGGCCTCTACGACCTTGAAAAGCTGCCCCTGCGGGATAAATATGCCGCTTTTATCTGGGGCAACAACGGGGTCACCGTCATCAAAAGCCAAAACAATGCCGCCCCCGGCCAAAAGCCCAGCAGGGTGCTGCTGGTGAAAGACTCCTACGGCAACAGCTTTGCCCCGTTCCTCACCTATAATTATGACGAGGTTTGGGTGCTTGATCTGCGTTTTGTGCAAAGCATCGGCGACCTGATGACCCAGAACAGCTTTGACGACATTCTGGTGCTCTACAACTTCGCCAGCTTTGTGCAGGACACCAACCTTTCCAAGCTGCGCTACTAGGGGCCAACTGAACAAAAAGCAGATAAGGGCTTCAGAACGGGTTTTGTTCTGAAGCCCTTATCTTTGCATCATGTCTGTAATGTTGTTGGCAACCTGTAGCCCTAACCGGCGGGTAATTCCCCTCCAAGGAGGGAATGAACAGCCGCATCATACTCCAACATCAGTGCCGGGGGTTATCCCGCACCTTCAATATCGCCTGTATGATGGCGGTGGTCACATCCAGATTGCCCTGCAGCGCCATCAGCTCCACCAGTATGTTGCGGTCGGCCACCACATACTTGGAGGGCAGCTTGTTCAGGGCGATGGCGGTCACATCCAGCTTGCAGCGCTCACATTTACAGCAGTTAAAACGCGCAAAGGCCGAATCCAGCCGCTCGGCCACCAAACGTTCCATAACGTTCACCATTACCAAAGGCTTTTGCCCGGGCCAAAGCCCGCTGTGGTTCTGCGCCGACCAATTGTCCTGCGCGGAACCCGGCTGCACAGGCGTACTGGCCGCGGCCTGCTCCGTCTCTTCTGCGGCTGCTTCCGGCTCTGCGGCAGCTTTGTCCGATTTGCCGGTGGTTGGCATAATCTTATTGTACATGCTTTCTTTGACGATTTCCTTTTTTGTGCGAGCCACCGCTATATTCCCCTCTCTATCAACTCATCAACCAGATTTATATAATCCTGTACGGCATTGTTGGCGGGGGCATACTCAATTGCGCCCCGCTGCATCGACTGGGCCTCGCTGAAAACAACGCTGGTGCGAATAAAGGTATCCAGCAAAGGAATATTTAAATCGCGGGAAATCATCTCGGCGGTACCCCGAATCTCGTTGCTCAGCAAAAAGCGGGGGTTAAAGCGGGTCAGCAAAATGCCGCCGATACGCAGGTCGGAGTTGCAGTGCTGACGCACCTTTTCCACCGTTTCATGCAGTTGGGCCAGCCCCTGCAGGCTAAAAATATCCGAAAGCACCGGCACAATGATGCAGTCGGAAGCGGCAAAGGCGTTAACCGTTAAGATGCTCAGAGCAGGGGGGGTATCGATAAAGATATAGTCGTAATACTCGGCAAGGGGAGCGATGGCGTTGCGCAGCAAAAACTCCCGCCCGGCATTGGTAAACTCAAGCTCCATGCCGCTGAGCAGAATGTTGGAGGCAATTACATCACCCCGGGGGGTACGCTGGATGGCAAACTTGCTCTTTGCATCCCCCTTGAGCACGTCATAGATGGTTGCACTCATTTCGCTTTCGGCCCCCATGCTGAAGCTCAGGTTGCCCTGCGGGTCCAGGTCGATGGCAAGCACCCGATGCCCCCGCTGCCTGAAGCCCTCAGACAACGCCAAAGTAGTGGTGGTTTTACCCACCCCACCTTTTTGGTTTGACACTGAAATAACCTTACACATCGGTTGGGCATTCTCCTCAAATATATAATCTTACACAGCCCCCCGCCGGGCGGCTGCTTTTTTCGACAGAAGCAGATGGTTTTCGCGCTCCACACCAATAGATTACCAGAAAAGCAGGTATTATACAATATGGAATGTGATTAAGTTGGCCGGGGGGGCTTAAGTTTTGAAAAAAGAGTACGATTAAATATAACAGAGAATAAATGATGAAACCCGGGCGCACCGCCCGTAAGGATGGAGAGGAAGCATATGAAAATCAATCCTTCCCTGATAAGCAGCATCTACAAGGCAAATACCCCCGCCGAAAGCCGGGGCGAAAAAGTAGCCCCCAGCACCGCTGCCGGGGCTAAAACCGATATGGTGTTCATCAGCCGTCAGGGCGCCGGCTTGAGCGAGGTTTCGCGCCTGACCCAAACCATTGCCAGAGAACTGGATAAAGAGCCCTCTGCCCAGCGGCTGGAGCAGCTGCGCACCGCTATCAGCAAGGGAGAATACCATGTACCCACCGAGCAGCTGGCCAGCGCCATCCTCGGTGTGTACGCCTGAGCGGATCAGGGGGTAAGCCATGGATATTCAGGAACACAGAGAAGCCCTGTACCTGTTTTTGCGTGAGTACGCCGACTTTTTTGAAGAGATGGCGGCTGCCGAAAACGACAAGCTGGGGGCGCTGCTCTCCAACAGCCTCCCGGCCATCGAGCGTTCCATCGCCGTTCAGCAGGCCACCGAAAAGCGCCTTGAAAACCTTGAGCGCCGCCGGGTAGAGCTGCAATCGGCGGCGGGCTTCGAGGGCAACACCTTTCATGAGATTATCGGCCTTGCGCCCAAGGAGAAAAAACAGGAGCTGCAGCTGCTGTTTAACCGGGTGGAGCAGGCCATCAGCCAGATAAAATACCTCAACGGAAAATCGATGGGGGTTGCCCGCACCAATATGCAGGCGCTTTCTCCCCAACCGGCCGCCCCCGCCAAAGCAGGGGCAAAGGGCTACAGCCAATCGGGCGGGCAGAACCCGTCGGATAACCCGCAGGGCGGCGCCCTGCTGAAGACCAAGGTCTAAGGCGCGCCGACAACACCTGTCCGGCCTTTGCCGCAGGGGCATACATTAGGGAGGAACCACTTATGAGACCAACATTTCTCGGCTTTGAAACCGCACGCAAGGGCATGATGGTCAGCCAAAAGTCACTGGACATCACCGGCCAGAATATAACCAACATCAACACCCCCGGCTACACCCGCCAGCGGGTGGACCAGGTGTCGATGACCCTTTCGGGGCAGACCTCCCGTTACGCCATGGGCAACAACGATCTGGCGGGGCAGGGGGTTAAGGTCAACGGCGTCTCGCAGGTGCGCGACTCCTTCCTTGACAAACGCTTTCGCGAAGAGTATGGCGATGTGGGCTACTACGACCAAAGCGCCATGATACTGGACGACATCGAGGCGGCGCTGGACGAGATTACCTCCAAGGGCATGAAGGACGCCCTTGCCGGGATATTTACCTCCCTCCAGAACCTGGCCGGCAACCCCGATCAGGTCACCCACGCAAACATCGTGCTGACCGCCTCCAAAAACATGACCCAGATACTGCAGCAGTTCGACACCAAGCTCAACGCCATCCGCGAGCAGCAGAAGTTTGATATGGAAATCGCGGTGACCGAGGTCAACTCGATTCTCGAGCGCATCGCCGGCCTGAACGAGAGCATCAGCAGAGATTTATTTTTGGGTGGCGCCGCGACCAACGAGTACTACAAGCCCAACGAGCTGATGGACCAGCGCAACCTGCTGCTGGACGAGCTTTCGAGATACGCCGATGTGAAGGCGGTGGATAACGCCGACGGCACCGTTACGGTAGAAATCAACGGCCATGTGGTGGTTGAGAAGGATAAATATGAAACCATCAGCATGGTGCGCAACAGCGACCAAACCATCACCATCAACTGGCAGAGCACCGGCCAGCGGATAGAGTTTAATACCGGCTCGCTCAAGGCATTTGTGGATATGATAAACGGCCGTGGCTCGGCAGCTACAGGCGCCAACCAAAACTTTGAGCAGGGCATCCCCTACTACATTGATGCAATCAATACCTTCGCCAGAGTCTTTGCCGACGTCTTTAACAACGCCATTCCCGAGGTGGACGCGGCGGGCAACCCTACCGGCAACAAAAAGGTCCTGTTTGAAGCCACCGGCGGCGGGGCGATTACCGCCGGCAACATCTCGGTATCGCAGGCTTGGAACGCAAAACCGGCCTACTTCATCAGCAACGTCTACAAAGACGGCGAGCTGGATAACACCCATCTGCTGGAGCTGATTGCTAAGTTCAGCGAGGATCAGAATTACGGCGAATTTACCGGCACCTTCGAGGAATACATCAACTACTACAACACCAACATCGGCCAGCAAAAGACCTTCCACACCAACCGGGCAGAAAACACCGCGGCCATCGCCGATGCCCTGCTCGACCGCAGAGACGCCATCTCCGGCGTTTCGCTGGATGAAGAGGGCACCAACCTGATGCTTTACCAAAAGGCCTATCAAGCAGCCTCGCGCCTGATGACCGCGCTGGATGAAGCGCTGGACGTGCTGATTAACCGCACCGGCCTTGTGGGCCGCTGATGAAACTGATTGCCAGGGGTTTTCAGAATGCCCCTAACACACCGGGAGGTACCGAGCCATGAGAGTTACGCAAAGTTCATTGACACGCAGTTATATGAGAAACCTCAACCGCAATATCAATAACCTCGCCAAATCCAACGAGAGAATGACCTCGGAACGCCGTTTTTCCCGGGTTTCAGAAAACACGGCTGACGCCGCCCGGGCCTTTGCCGTTCGCGAGCAGCTTTATAAAAACGAGCAGTACCTGATTAACATTCGGGACGCCGAAGGCGAGCTTGCCTCGGCTGAAAGCAACCTGAAATCGGTGGGCAAGCTGCTTCAGACGGTGGAAGAACGCCTGCTTGAGGCGATGAACGGCACTAAAGAAGGCAAAGACCGCGAGATTTTTGCCCGCGAGATTGAAAGTATTAAGGAGCAGCTTCTGCAATACGCCAACGCCAAGTACGGCAACAAGTTCCTCTTCGGCGGCGGCAACAACCAAACGCCCAGCATGACCTTTGACGCTTCGGGAAAGCTGCTTTTCAACGGGGTAGAGGTGGACGATATGATTGTCGACACCAATACCGGCAAGGCGCTGACAGCAGGAGGGCAGCCGATTCCCCAAAACACAGACATTTATCTGGATATGGGCCTCGGCCTAATGCTCAGCGGGAGCAGCCTTGATACCAAATCGGCGGTGAAAATTTCCACCACCGCCCTCGAGATGCTGGGCTTTGGCACCTCCACGGTGGACGGCGTAACAGTGCCCAACAACATCGTCAGCCTGCTGGATAAAGTGGTGACCGACCTGCGCAACGGCGATATCGACGCAGTGGGCGCCGACCTGACCCAGCTGCAAACCCGCAACAAGGAGTTTCTGGTGGCGATGACCGATCTGGGCACCCGCAGCAACTTTTTGACCCAGACCACCGAACGCATCGAAAACGATATTCTGAACCTGAAATCGGCGCAGAAACGCCTCGAGGCGGTCAATCTGGAAGAAGAGGCCATCTACAACAAGAGCTATGAAACCGCGTGGATGATTACCCTGCAGCTTGGCTCCAAGGTGCTGCCGGTTTCCATCTTCGACTTTATGCGCTAAACCAACCCGGGCCCTTTTTATATAAGGCATCTTCTGAGATGCTCCTCAATAATCCTTAAGAAATTGCGAAGCATGAGGTGATACTATGCAATTACTTAAAATTACGACGGTACCCATCAAGCTTGAAATGAAGATTGAAAAGCCGCGGCTTGAGATGAAGCGAAAAGAGCCTTCGGTTGAAATCAATCGTACCCCCGCCAACCTGCGGATAAGGTCACGGAATACAACGGTAGAGCTGAGCACCAAAAACATGCGCCACAGCATGGGCCAGCGCGATGTGTTCCAACTGACCGCCGATCAGGCGCAGGAGGGTGCCGCCGCCGCGCTGGAGGCCACCGCTCAATATACCGAAATCGGCAACCAGATGGCGAAGGCATACCAGGGCGTAAGCGTTGCCGACATCCTGTACTCCAGCTTCTACCGGGGCTATACCACCCAGATGGCCTTTCTCCCGTCTGCAGGGCCGGAGATAGACTGGCAGCCGGCAAGTCTGGATTTGCGGTATGACCCTGCCCGTCTGCATATGGAGTGGAATATTCTGCAAAATACCATGCAGTACCATCCCGGCAAGTTTTCGCTGGAGGTAGTGCAGTATCCGCGGGTGGATATCGAGTATCTGGGCGGCTTCATGTATGTGCCACCCAGCGCCGAGCCGGGCTATGAAGAGGAATCCTGACCATGGCAAAGCGGCCCGGCCAACTGCCGCGTAACGATAAAACGACAGCCATGCACTAAGCATGGCTGATTGTCGTCTTTAATCCTTTTGTTAAAACGCATGAGAAGCCTTCTTTCTTTGCGGCGCAGCCCGCAAAAAAACCGGTTGCCCGGTTTTCAGAAAGCCCCAATTTACCATGGCGCACCTTGCCAAAGGGAGGTACCACCTATGCTTATTCAAACCAGAGATTTTGGCCCCGTAGAGATTGCACGGGAGGAGATTTTCACCTTTGTTCAGCCCATCTACGGGTTTGAGCATCTTTCCGACTATGTGCTGCTTTCCGAAGAGGAAATCGGCGGCCAGTTTGCATGGCTGCAGTCGGTTCAGGAGCCTGAAATCTGCTTCATACTGGTGCAGCTTGCCGCCGTATGGCCCGACTACCGGCCCAACATCCCGGCCGAGATATGCCGCCAGTTGGGGGCCGGGCCGCAGGAGGAAATCTCCTGCTGGGGCATCGCGGTTATCCCCGCCGAGTTTCAAAACACCACTGTGAACCTCAAAAGCCCGGTGCTGCTCAACCCCCAAAGCGGCAAAGCGGCCCAGATTATACTGGAAGAGGACTACCCCATCCGCGCCCGCCTGCTGGCGCAGCAAGAGGAGGTGGGGTAACATGCTGATTCTATCCAGAAAATGCGGCGAATCCATCCTGCTGGGCGAAGATATCCAGCTGGTGGTGCTCGAGATAGCGGGGGATAAGATTAAGCTTGGCATCGAAGCCCCCAAAAGCGTCAAGGTGCTGCGGGGCGAGCTTCTTCAAACGATGGAAAGCAACCGTCAGGCCGCCAGCAGCGTGGTTTCCAAACAGGCGCTGGCCCGTTATGCGGCCGGGTTGCTGGGCAAGCCTCCCGCCCCTCAGGAGAACGACCCCTCGGTCTGAGCCTCCTCCTGCATCTGGTCGTCCGGTTCAAGGTGGCTGGCTTCATAATCGGCGAGCATCCGCAGCGTTTTGCCGGAGATGCGCCCCACAATCCGGCAGAGGTAGCCGGTGGCCATCCGCCCCAGCGGCACCCGCTGCTCCACCTCCAGCGGCAGCCTTTTGATGCGCAGAGGGGACTCAAGCTCCAGCATCAACTGGTGCCCCACCTCAATCTGCTCCATCGAAAGCAGCTTGATGCATTGGGGAGAAAGGTAGTAGACGCTGCCGTCGATGATATCCCCCGCACGGTAGGCGGGCTCGTGGCTGTCCTTCAGGGTCAGCTTGGCGGTGGCCGAAGCGTTCACCTCAAAGAGGCGCAGCGCCGCCCTCACAGCCTGTGGGTCGGCGGTGGTCATCTTCAGCAGGCTTTTTGAGGAAAGGTACACCTGCCCCTCAAAGGTCTGCACCTCCTCCTCACCCAGCAGACGCACAACCTGAATGGGGGTTCCCATCCGCATCAGAGGCACAAACTCGTTTTTAAAGATGATGCTGCCGTCGGCCGACATGCTGGCAGTGCCTGTTTCCAGCAGTTGTCCGTCCCCGGATTTCAGCAGGGCAGAAAAAAAGATGGGCTGCATCGATGGGTTCTCCTTATACTAAATCAAAGATGAAAACGCAAGGCTATTCAAAGGCTTTTTAGATTACGATATCCTATTATAGCAACAGCCGGGCCGGGGCGCAAACCCCAAAAGGCAGAGGCGTGCAAAAAGAAAGGACTGAGCAGATGCAAACCATATCCACAGCAACCCGTTTGCTTGCGCAGAAGCAGGAGCTTTTTCAAAGCTATCTGCAGGCCACACAGGCGATGATGGACTGTGAGCTGGATGATCTGGAGGCCCATCTGCAGGAGCGGACCGGTCTGGCGGGTAAAATCGACCTGCTGGATACAGAACTGGCCGGCCTTTGTGAAGGCGCGCCCCAGATGGGGCTGGCGGTCAAAAACAAATGCGACAGGGGCGACCTGCCCGGGGAGCTGCTGCCGGTTTTCGACGCCGCCCAGTCGGTTTTTGCGGTCATCAATCAGGTGGCAAACCTCGAGCCGCAGATTGTTCTGCGTATGCAGGACGCCCGGCAGGAGCTTGAGGGCCTGATTAAGGCCTCCAACACCAAGCCGAAGATTGCGCGGTACCTCGACACCCTCGACCCCACGCTGGAAAGCGGCAGCCTGATGCGCGCCCAAAGCAGCAAGGTGTAGCCGGGCGGCGGGCCGCTGCCACCGGCTCGGCGTATTTGCCGGCGCATCCGGCTTGTTAAGCAGTCTGGGCTAAATTTTTCCTTCCCTTTGCCGATAAAGTTTATTAGAGGGCGCATATGCCCGGTTTTACGACATATTTCGCCCATTTATGACGATATTCCACCCAGACAGAATGGAGGATGCTTTATGGCGACAATCAGTTCCTCGACAGGATATAGCGTGAGTGCTTCCAGCAGGGGTATTTCCGGGCTGGTTTCCGGGCTTGATACCGAGGATATGGTCAAAAAGCTGCTTTCGGGCACACAGGCCAAGATAGACGCGCAAACCGCGAAAAAACAGCAGATTTCATGGAAGCAGGAGGCCTACCGCGACGTGGTGGCAAGCCTGCGCAATTTCCAGTTAAGCTATTTCAGCTTTACCAATGAGAAAAACAACCTGCTTTCCAGCACCTTTTACAATACCATGACCTCGAAGACCAGCAACAGCGCGGCGGTCAGGGTGGGGGCTACGCAGGATGCGGGGGCAGGCTCCATCATCATCAGCAAGATTACCCAGCTGGCCAGCAGCCGCAAAGAAAAGAGCGCTGTGGAGGCCACCGCAAAGCTGGGCGGCTCGGTTGATATTGCGGCGCTGCAAGCGGCGGCGGGGGAGGGCAAAACCACCCTTGAGCTGACGCTGGACGGGGTCAAAAAGAGCTTCTCGCTTAAGACCGACGGCACTGCGGCCGACCTGATTTCAAAGCTGGATGCGGATGTAAAAAAAGCCTTCGGCAACGGCATCAGCATCAATGCTACCGCCGACGGCTTCACCATCGACACCGACCATCACCGTCAGGTGACCGTATCGGGCGACAAAGAGGCGCTTGCCGGCCTTAGCCTCAAAAGCGGGCAATCCAACAAGCTGAACCTGAACACGACGCTGGGCAACCTCAACTTTGCCACCCCGCTTCAGGGCAGCGAGTTTGAGTTCACCATCAACGGCGCCACCATCAAGGCCGACGCCAACGACACCCTGCGCTCGCTCATCAGCAAAATAAACGCCAGCGATGCGGGGGTCACCGTCAGCTACTCCTCGGTGGACGACTCCTTCTCAATAGAATCCAAAACCTCCGGCGCCGGTATCACCTTTGAGATGTCGCAGCAGAAGGGGAACCTGCTTTCCGCCCTCTTTGGCGCGGGCGGGTCGGGCAGCGCCAGCAGCGGCCGCCTCACCGTGACCGAAACCGAGGAGGACGACAAGCCCAAGACGGTGACCGCAACCGCGGACACCACCATAGAGCAGTTGGGGCTGGGCAGCGGTTCGCTGCAGGTGGGCGGCCGGACGGTCAGCTTCACCAACGATACAACCCTTCAGCAGCTCACCGACAGCATAAAGAACGCGCTCTCTGACGCCGGCGAAACCGGCGCGGAGGTCAGCTATAACGAGGAAACCGGCGTGTTTTCGATTACCGGCGTTTCGGCGGGCGACTTTAGCATCACAGCGGACGACGAGGGCGGCAGCGCCCTGCTGAAAAAGCTCTTTGGCGCGGGCGGCCTCACCTTTAACACCGCCGAAGTCGGGCGCAGCACAGTGGAAGAGGGCAAAAACGCCCAGTTCACCATCAAGAACGGCGGCAGCGACATCGTGATGGAGAAGAACACCAACACCTTCGAGCTGGACGGCCTCAGCATCCAGCTTCTGCAAAAGACCGACGACGAGGTGACCATCACCACCACCCGCGATACCGACCAGATTTACAAAGGCATAGAATCCTTTGTCGAGGCCTACAACAGCCTGCTGGATAAGCTCAACGGCCTGGTGGATGAAGATACCGAATACAAGAATTACCCACCCCTCACCGCCGAGCAAAAGGCCGAAATGACCGAAAGCGAAATCAAGCTCTGGGAAGAAAAATCCAAGACCGGTCTGCTGCGCAACGACAAAATCATCTCCGAGCTGTTGGGCGATATGCGCACCGCCCTCTACCAAAAGCCCGAGGGAGCCGACTTCGCCCTCTATGACATCGGCATCAGCACCGGCGAATGGCGGCAAAAGGGCAAGCTGGTCATCGAAGACCCGGAACGCCTGCGCGCGCTGATTGAAAGCAACTCGCAGGAAATTTACAATCTGTTTAACGATAAGGATTCCGGGCTGGCCGTTCAGATGAACAAGCTGATCGACGGGGCCGCCAAAGTCAGCACCGGCTCCCCCGGCAGCCTTGTGACGCTGGCCGGCGCCAAGAGCATGAGCTCCGATACCCAGAACACCCTCTCGAAGCAGATGCAGGATATCGACGCCGTGCTTGAAAACCTCAAGCGCACCTACGAGAGCGAAAAAACAAGATACTGGAAGCAGTTCAACGCCATGGAGCAGATGATTGCCAACATGAACCAACAGAGCAACTGGCTGCTGTCGCAGTTCTCCTGATTATAAATATAAAGGGGAAGAGCGCTTGGGCACAGGGGAGGAATACCATGATAAACCCGTATGATAAGTACAAAGAGCAGGCGGTTATGACCATGACCCCCGGCGAGATGGTCGTCCGGCTTTTTGAGGAGATTATCAATCAAATCAACCGCGCCATTGTCGGCATTGACGAAAACAATGTCAGCGTTGCCAATGACTCCCTGCAAAAAAGCCAGAGAATCTTCAACCACCTGCGTATGACTCTTGACGGCAAATACGAGATTTCAAACTCGCTGCGCCAGTTATATGACTTTTTCCTTGAACAGATTATCAGGGCCAATATCAAAAAGGACGCGGCCCCCCTGCACGACATTCTGCCGCTCATCATCGAGCTGAAGGACGCCTTTGCTCAGGGCGAGCGTCTGGCGCGCATGCAGTAGGGGAGGCCCCTGCTTCAGAAAAAATTTAGCCCCTAAAATTTGGCTGTTTGCCCACACCCAAAAGGCCCTGCGAGAAGCGGGGCCTTTTAGAGTGGAAGGATACAGTTGGCTGCGTTGACGGTATGGGGGCGCGGGGGGGGGAACCC
>JAEWWW010000077.1 GCA_023396215.1 Bacillota bacterium
AATTGACACCCTTCACAAGCAAACCTATCCGCTCACCGCGAACAGGTTTAGAGGTATCGCCCCGTCGGCGCATGTCCGCCTGCGCGATATATTTTATATATCTGCTTTTTTGACAGGCTGTTTTAAAAGCCCATTCGCCTGCGGGCAATTACGGAAAATATGAAGAGGTGACAAACCCATGCCCCCCAAAAAGAAAAAAGACGCCCCTGTTCCGAAAGGCGCCGTCACCGGCGGCTATA
Source organism: Bacillota bacterium (assembly GCA_023396215.1). Lineage (GTDB taxonomy): Bacteria > Bacillota > Clostridia > Oscillospirales > Ruminococcaceae > Heteroruminococcus. Next base: position 240 of record JAEWWW010000077.1, read on the forward strand.
TTGAAAACGCGGGCGAAGTGATAGAGCAACCGATTACCAGCACGCTGGAAGAAAACTACATGCCCTACGCCATGAGCGTGATTGTGTCGAGGGCGATACCCGAGATAGACGGCTTCAAGCCCTCGCACCGCAAAATCCTTTACACCATGTACAAGATGGGGCTGCTGACCGGCTCGCGCACCAAATCGGCCAATGTGGTGGGGCAGACCATGCGCCTTAACCCCCACAGCGACGCTTCCATCTACGAAACGATGGTGCGGCTGACCCGGGGCAACGAGTCGCTCATCTGCCCTTATGTCGACTCCAAGGGCAACTTTGGCAAGAGCTATTCGCGGGATATGGCCTATGCCGCTTCGCGCTACACCGAGGTGAAGCTGGAGCCGGTTTGCGCCGAGCTGTTTGAGGATATTGAGAAGGACACCGTCCCTTTTGTGGATAACTACGACAGCACCACCAAGGAGCCCACCCTGTTGCCGGTGACCTTCCCTTCCCTTTTGGTCAACGCCAATGTGGGCATCGCGGTGGGTATGGCAAGCTCAATCTGCTCCTTTAATCTGGCAGAGGTCTGCCAGACCACCGCAGCCCTGCTGAAAAACCCCGCCCACGATATCTTTGACACTTTGCAGGCCCCCGACTTCCCCGGCGGCGGGCAGATTTTGTACGACCGCGGCGAGCTGGAAAAGATTTATGACACCGGCCGCGGCTCGGTGCGGGTGCGGTGCAACTACAGCTACGACAAGGCCGGCAACTGCATTGAGATTACCGAAATTCCCCCCACCACCACGGTGGAGGCGATTATGGATAAGGCTGTTGACCTGATTAAAAAGGGCAGCATCCGCGAGATTGCCGACATGCGGGATGAAACCGACCTTGGCGGCCTTAAGCTGACCATCGACCTCAAGCGGGGGGTAGACCCCGAAAAGCTGATGCAGAAGCTCTGCCGCATGACCCCGCTGGAGGACACCTTCTCCTGCAACTTTAACCTGCTGATTGACGGCGGCCCCCAGGTGCTGGGCATCCGCCCCATGCTGGAGCACTGGTGCAGCTTCCGCCGCGGGTGTGTGGCGCGCAGGGTGGGCTTTGACCTTGGCAAGCGCAAGGAGAAGCTGCATCTGCTCAAGGGGCTGGAGAAAATCCTGCTGGACATTGACCGGGCGGTTAAAATCGTGCGCGAAACCGAATCGGAGCGGGAGGTTGTGCCCAACCTGATGATTGGCTTCGGCATCGACCAGATTCAGGCCGAGTATGTGGCCGAAATCCGCCTGCGGCACCTGAACCGGGAGTACATCTTAAACCGCACCAAGGAGATTGCCGGTCTGCTGGAGGATATCGCCCGGATGGAGGAGATTTTATCCGACCGGCGCAAGATTGACCGCATCATCATCGACCAACTGCTGGAGGTGGCCAAAAAGTACGGCAGGCCCCGCCGCAGCCAGATTGTATACGAGGCCCCCGCCACCACGGCCGACGCCGAGGAGGAGGTTGCCGACTATCCGGTGCATCTCTTCTTTACCAGAGAGGGGTATTTCAAGAAAATTACCCCGCAGTCGCTGCGCATGAGCGGCGAGCAGAAGCTTAAGGAGGGCGACGCTGTGGTGCAGGAGTGTGAAGCCACCAACGCGGCGCACCTGCTCTTCTTCTCAGACAGGGGGCAGGTCTACAAGGCCCGCGCCGCCGACTTTGAGGACACCAAGGCCAGCGTCATGGGGGATTATATCCCCGCCAAGCTGGGGATGGACGAGGGCGAAAACGCCATTTATATGGCGGTGACCGGCGATTACAAGGGCTTTATGTTCTTTGTGTTTGAAAACGGCAAAGCCTCCAAGGTGAACATGGAGGCCTATGAAACCAAAACCAAGCGGCGCAAGCTGCTGGGCGCTTACAGCACCAAGTCGCCGCTGGTGATGGCCGAATATATCGCCGAGGATAAGGATTACCTGCTGACCAGCACCGCCGGGCGGATGCTGATTGCGGGCAGCGGAGCCATCGCCCCCAAAACCACCCGGGATACCCAGGGTGTAGCTGTGATGACACTGAAAAAGAATATCCGGGTTGCTTCGGTGGCGCCGCTGACCGAGGCCAACAGCCCCGCAAGCCCCCACCGCTACCGCACCAAAACGCTGCCCGCCGCCGGCAGTATGCCCCGCAGCGAGGATTTTGGGGAGCAGCTCAAGCTATAAAACCATATAAGCAAATAAAGTGAGGGGAAAGGGAGCCGCCCGGTTTGGGTAGCTCTCTTTCTGGTCTTATTATCTGTAAAATTTTGAGAGGGAAAGCACCTGCACCGCCATGGGCGGACGGCAGCTTTCGGCGCTCTGAAGCCCGCCGCAGCGGTTGAAAACAGACAGCCTTTTTCAAGAAAATTGATTTTTCTATCTTATATTCAGATTATTTGCGTCTGCATCATACAATAATACAATATATGTTTTTTAAAGGGCGGCAACCGCTGTGGGTTCGTCCTTCGGCGCAGGCTTTTATCTTACAGGGGCGGCTAAAGCCCGCATATTTTGTACGCCTGCCTTATACACATATAGTACAAGCCCCCGCGGCCTGTATGGAACAGCGCCCCCTAGCGGGGGGATGGCTTGAGCAGCTCGGCCAGCTGCGCCAGCACCTGCTGCTGCTCCGGGGTAAGGCCCGAAATGTCGATGGTTCTTTTTTTCGTTACACCCAGCAGGTAGTCGGTAGAAACGCCAAAGATGCTTGCAAAGTTGATGAGTATGTCGTAAGAAGGGTAGCGTGAAGAAGTTTCATAAGCCGAAACTACCGATTTGGTAACACCGACGCGGCGCGCCAGTTGGATCTGAGTCAAGCCTTTTTCCTTACGCAAGGCTTTTAACCGTTGACCAAAATCAACCATACCTATCCCTCACTTCTCTTTTAGTGTATCGGAGTAAAGGCTTGATAGGGAGAAACAATGTACACTTTTAGTTGACTTTATTGCCCTGTGTCAGTAATATTTTGTTGGAAAGGGGTTGAACCATTGTGGAACATGATTTTGAAGCAGCTTTTAGCCGCTATCTGGACCACGAGGACTATGACCAGGCGGAAAACGCGCTTTTTAACATGATGAGAATGGCGTTTAAAGCGGGATGGTGTGCCGCCGGCGGCAGCCTGCATACCGATATGGAGGTGTGTGATATATGCAGGCAGGGTCAGATAAAAACACCTCAGGCGGCCAAAAGATAGCATGACCAGGGCAAAAATGGGTGGCATTCGGGAAAAGGGAATGGTAAAAGGGCAGCGCAGGCCGGTCGCTTGACGGTAAGATGCCCCGCCGAACCTGCCGGTATGCCCCCTGTATTTTTTTTATTTTGACTGCAAAAAGCCTCCCAAAGCGCGGACAGCCGCTGCGTTTTGGGAGGCTTTTTCAGTTTGGTTCCAAAATGCGAAGGCTTGGGCGGCAGGCCGCCAGCAGCTTTATTCCACCGAAAGGATGATATAGTAAACAGGCTGCCCGCCGGGAATCAGGGTGATTTCCACATCGGGGTGGGTGCGCTGGCGCACCGCGGCTTCCACCTGCGCCGCCTGCTCCTCGGTGACGTCCTCGCCATAGATGATGGTGATAAAGGCGGAATCCTTCTTGGTCAGCGACTTGGCAAGGCGGGCGGCCGCCTTGGGCAGGTCCTGCTCGGTAAAGGCCAGCTTGCCGTTTTCAAGGCCCAGCAGCTCGCCTTCCTTAATCTTATGGCCGTCAAAATCGCTGTCGCGGGCGGCAAAGGTCACCATACCGGTGCCCACCTTATCGGCCGCCTTGCCCATGGCGACAAGGTTTTCTTCGGCGCTCATGCCGGGGTCAAAGGCCAGCATAGCCGAAAGCCCCTGCGGGATGGTTCTGGTGGGCAGCACCTTGACCTGCCGGTCGGTCAGCTTGACCGTCTGCTCGGCAGCCATGATGATGTTTTTGTTGTTGGGCAGCACAAACACCGTTTTGGCGGGGGTGGCGTTAATCGCCTTGAGAATATCGTCGGTGGAGGGGTTCATAGTCTGGCCGCCGCTGACCACATTGGTGGCGCCCAAATCGATGAACAGCTGGCGAACCCCCTCGCCTGCCGCAACCGCCACAAAGCCGTATTCGATGTCGGGGTCAACCGGCACATACTCCAAATTCTGCTGCTTTTCCTTGGCAATCTGCTTCTGGGTGGCGTGCTGCTCCCGCATGTTTTCAATCTTAATCTTGGTGAGCTGACCCATGGTGAGCGCCTTCTGCATCGCCTTGCCGGGGTCGTCGGTATGCACATGGCATTTGATAATCTCTTCGTCATCCACCACCACAACGCTGTCGCCGATGGATTCCAGATAGGCGCGCAGGGTCAGGGCGTTCTGCTCGCCCTCCTTGAGCACGATGAACTCGGTGCAGTAGGTGAAGGTGATTTCGCCCTCGTATTCGCCCGCGGCGTTGCGCTCGTTGTCAAAGGCGACCTCCCGGGCGGGCTGGTCCTGAGGCTCAATGATGCCCTTGCCCTCAAAGACCTGCTGCATCCCTTCAAAGATATAGAGCAGGCCCTGCCCGCCGGCGTCTACCACCCCGGCTTTTTTCAGCACCGGCAGCAGCTCCGGGGTGCTTGCCAGCGCCTCGGCCCCTGCCTGCATCACCTCTGACCAGAGGCCGGCAACGTCCAACTGGTCGCCGTCATACTCCCTCACCCGCTCGGCGGCCACGCGGGCCACCGTCAGGATGGTACCCTCGGTGGGCTTCATCACCGCCTTGTAGGCAGACTCCACCCCCAGCGCCAGCGCCCCCGCCATATCGGAAGCCCCGGCCTGGCGGCCGGTCAGCCCCCGGGCAAAGCCACGGAACAGCAACGAAAGGATAACCCCCGAGTTGCCTCTGGCGCCCCGCAGCAGCGCCGAAGCGGCTGTTTTCGCCACCTCCTGCACCCCCACGTCGTCGGGCAGCCGCTCCAGCTCCCGCTTGGCGTTGCCGATGGTCATGCTCATATTGGTGCCGGTGTCGCCGTCGGGCACCGGGAAAACGTTGAGGGAATCCACCTGCTGCTTATGGTTGGCGATATGATTCGCGCCAGAGATAATGGCATCTCTGAGTATATTTCCTTTAATCATGCTGTTCATTCTCCTAGTCAGATATTTAGACGGCGGGGCTTATTGGGGCTTCATGGCGTCTACATAGACGTTGACCTTAGAAACCTCGAAGCCGGTTGCATCCTCTACACAATATCTGACCTTGTGCACAATACTTTTTACAATTGCCGAGATGTTGATGCCGTAGGTTACCACGATGTGCAGGTCCACCACCAGCCTGCCGCCCACCGTGCGCACCCGCACCCCCTTGTCGGGAATCTCCTGCCGGGTAATCAGTTGGCGCAGCCCCTGAGAGGCGGTGGAGGTCACCATGCCCGAAACGCCGAAGCATTCCGACGCGGCATGACCCACCAGATTTGCAAAATAATCCTGGGATATCTCGATGGTTCCCAAACCTGTTTCAATCTTAACCATACTAAAGACCATTCCTTTCACTTTTGTTTCGGCACAAGCAGACCATGAAAAGGAATGGTCTTTTTGTGTATCAATCCGCGGTTCCCGCCGCAGGCGGGGAGCGATTGGCACATGACGGTTTCGCGTGATTTTTCACGCGGAACTCCGTTGCGGTATTGCTGCCACCATGCAGTCAGACATTCCTTGCTGTATTTAGCAATCTATTGGCAAGCCGCCCGGCAACTTTGCGGGCGAAAAAATGTAACAACTATTACCAATCCTTTATATTATAGAAAATATCCTGCTCGGTTGCAACTATGTTTGAAGAAAAATTTGCAGAAAAGAGCACAACCCCCCGCCTGAAAACCAGCGGTACAAAGGGTGCCTCCTGCAAAAACAGTTGCGCAAACGTTTCAAAGGCTTCTCCCTGCTGCCGAAAATCGGCGTAGGCCTGCTGCAGCTCGGGGCTGGATACAATGCCGTATCCCGTTTGTCCCACTCCCGCCAGCATCTCGGTGCTATCCATATTGTATGGTAGTTTTACTTCCCCTATGTAAAGGTCGTAGCTGCCTTCGGCAAGTTTTTGCAGATAATCGCGGTAGGAGGAGCGCTGCACCGCCACCTCGACGCCCAGTTGGTCGCAGCTTTGCACCAGCAGGCGGGCCAGCTCCTCTTTGTAGGAGCTTTCGCTGTTGAGCAGCAGCCGCAGGCTGAGGCGGCGGCCAAAGCGGTCGGTGCGGTAGCCGAAGCTGTCGCGGCCTTCATAGCCCATCTCGTCCAGCTTGTCCCCCAAAAGCTCGGTGCTGGAAAGCGGGGCCGGGGCGCTGTAGGGCGCCTGCACAAAGGCGGGGTTCACCGGCAGGTAGGCCGGTACCGCGAAGCCCATATAAACCTTTTCGGCCACATCATGCCGCTGGAGCGCCTCGTAGAGCACACTGCGCAGGGCCGGCAAGGCGGTGGGGCCGCCTGTGCCGTTGAGCCCCAGATAGACCATGTTGTTAAGCTGCACAATGCGGTAGCTGCTGCCGTAGGATTTGTTCCAGCTTGCGCGCATATCGGTAAAGAGATAGTCGATGGTACCTGCCTTGACCCCGTAGTTAAGGGCCTCGTTGTCGGTGACCTCCACCAGATGGAAGGGCTTGCCCTCGCCGCCGTCAAAATGACCGGGGTTGGGGGTGAGCCGCAGCGCCGTGAAATCGGCGACATAACGGCCGCTGCCTATGGGTAGCGCGTCGCCCCCGGTTTCAGATTTGACGATTGGGAAAACCAGACTGGAGGCAAAAAAGCGGTCGGGGCGACTGAGCTGAATGACCAGACTGCGGCTGTCGGCAGGGTCGGCGGCAAAGGAGGCCACCGCCCCAAGCCCCGCGCCGTAGTAGCCCGACTGCATGGCCAGCGAGAGGGAGTAGGCCGCGTCGGCGGCGGTAACCGGGGTGTTATCCCAGAACCGGGCGTCCTCCCGCAGCCGCACGGTGCAGGTGGCGCCTTCCAGCGTTATCTCGGCCGCAAGGCGGTTTTCGGCCCCGTAGGTGGGGCTGATGGCTGCCAGCGGGTCGTACAGCAGGCCGCAAAGATGAAAGTTCTGCTGCGACTGGGTGGTGTAGGGGTTCATACCTCCATCGGCGTCGTAGGGCAGCAGGATATATTCTCTTTCTACCGCCGAAGTCTCCGGGCCACCGGAATCACCCTGGTCGGCGGGAGGCATTTCGGGCAGAGAGTTCTCCCCCGCTCCGCAGCCGGTGAGGGCCAGCAGGCAGGCGAGCAGCAGGGATGTTATCTGTTTTGCACGCTTTTGTATCATATCATTCCTCGGTTTTGGGCCAACTGTGCCCCTCGCATCGCTTTCTTTTTGGCGCGGCTCCATCGGCTCCTCCGCCCGCGGGCGGGCAGGGCCGGGGCTGCCTTTCCGTTTAAGTAAAAATGACAGGATGAGCGCATAAAGGCTCCTCCTGTCATCATCTGCATAAGCCAAAAACCGTTTATCTGGGGGCCACAATCAGCTTAACGCCGGTGCGCTCCTCTTCGTCGATGACGACGGTAGTAAAAGCGGGCACGCTGATAAGGTCCATTCCGGCGGGGGCAAGATAGCCCCGGGCAATAATTACAGCCTTCACCGCCTGATTAATAGCGCCTGCGCCTACCGCCTGAACCTCGACCTCGCCGCGTTCGCGGATGACACCTGCAATTGCGCCTGCTACGGAATTTGGTACCGATTTTGCCGAAACCTTTAGTACTTCCATGATTGCGCTTCCTCCTGTGGTCCAATTGTTGCGACTACTTGGTACAGCATTACTAATATATACCAATTTTTAGGTTAGCGCAAGAGAGTTTTGGAAGATTTGTAAATTATTCAATATTTAGCCTTTCAATTTTATATGTTTTGCCGGTATTTTTGTCAATTTCCAGCAAAACGCCGGACATCCTGTGGGCGGTGAATGCATTTTCAAACCGAACAGGCAGATGAGTACGCAAACGTTGTATGGCCAGCTCGGGTTTGACGCCCAGTACCGAGTCGAAGCTGCCGCACATGCCAAGGTCGGTGATATAGCCGGTGCCCCCCGGCAGCACCCGTTCGTCGGCGGTTTGCACATGGGTGTGGGTACCCACCACGGCGGAAACCCTGCCATCCAGATAGAAGGCCATGGCCAGCTTTTCGGAGGTGGCCTCGGCGTGAAAATCCACCAGAATGTTGGGGGTGTCAATCTCCCGCAACAGCCTGTCGATGCAGTCGAAGGGGTTCTCCAGATAATCCATATACACCACCCCCTGCAGGTTGACGACACACAGGCGGTAGCTACCCGCGTCATAGACGGTATAGCCCTTGCCGGGCGCGCTTGGGTGCAGGTTCGCCGGGCGCAGCAGCCAGTCGGCCTCCTCCATGATGGGGTAGATTTCGCGCCTGCGCAGGCCGTGGTTGCCGGTGGTGATGATGCCCACCCCGCTATCCATCAGGTGGTTTGCGCTGTGGGGCAGGATGCCGTTGCCCTCGGCTGAGTTTTCGCCGTTGGCTATCACAAGGTCGACGGCGTACTGCGTTTTTACCGCAGGCAGCCTGCTGCGCACAAAGTCGCAGCCGCCCTGTCCAACCACATCCCCCAGCATCAATACCCGCATCTTTATACCTCACTGTCTGGCATTTGCCTTATGCCGGCAGGCCCCGCAGGCGCCCCCGGCAAAGCTATTATACACGAAACCTGTGGATTTTAAAAGGAAAAGGATTGTTTCCTCTGCAAATTATGCCTGCCACCCTTTCTTTTTTGACACCCAAGGAAAAAGCAGCTATACTAAGGCCAAAAAGTGGGGGTTGTGTGCGGCGATTAACCACTAACGGTCAATTGCCCATCCACTGATAAAATTGTACGGCAGATAAAAGGAAGGATTCGTCGATGACGAATCCTTCCTTTTTTACTGTAAATAGGGGCAACCAAAATACCTGCCGTTCACCCTATGCCTCTCGATGTATCTGCCCCCGCAAATATTACTTTGTGTCGGAAAGCAGATCCTTACTGGCGGCGAGGTACTCATAGCAGGAGGAGAGGGAGAACCAGGTCATGGCCGCCATGCCCGCCCAATAGAGGGCCAGCCCCACGCTGCCGTAGGCGGCGGGCAGCACTCCCAATGCCGCAAAAAACAGCACGCCGCAAATCCACACCATCTGGATGGCGGTCTTAATCTTGCCGCCCGCCCCGGCGGCAATCACCCTGCCGGAAAGCGACGCCACCAGCCGCACCGAGGTGACCAGAAACTCGCGCCCCACGATGATGATAACCACCACCACCGGCATGGCGAACCGGTCGATGAAGCAGAGCAGGGCCGAAACCACCAGCAGCTTATCTGCCAGCGGGTCCATAAACTTGCCGAAGTTGGTAACCAGATTGTGCTTGCGGGCCAGATAGCCGTCGAGGAAGTCGGTAAACGAGGCGGCGGCAAACAGCCCCAGCGCCCACCAGTAGTTTCCGGGCAGCTGCGGCAGCAGCATGGCTGCTACAAAGAAAGGAACCATAATCATGCGGGCGACGGTCAGTTTGTTCGGTGTGTTCATGGCGCATCCTCCGTTATTAGTCTGCCCACAAGATCATAGCCTTCAGCATCGGTAATTTCTACCTCTACAAAATCCCCCGGCTTGTGGCCGGTTTTGCTCGCAAAATAAATGCGGGTATCGATATCGGGGGCGTCCATATAGCTGCGCCCGCCGTAAAGGCCCCGGTCGGGGTCAAAGCCCTCCACCAGCAGCTGCAGGCGGCGGCCCAGCTGGCTTTGGCTAAAGTCGAAAGCCACCTGCATCTGACGCTCCATCACCAGCTCGGCCCGGCGGCGGCGGGTTTCTTCATCCAGCAGGCCGGGCATTTCGCCCGCGGGGGTATCTTCCTCCTGCGAATAGGCAAAGCAGCCCAGCCGCTCGAAGCGGGCCTGCCCCACAAAGTCGCAAAGGGCCTCGAACTGCTCCTCGGTTTCGCCGGGGAAGCCCGCAATCATGGTGGTGCGCACCAC